>JAMCWG010000117.1:8690-29588 GCA_023475235.1 Chloroflexota bacterium | reverse complement strand
AGAGGGAGCAGCAGATAGCGCGACGACCGGCCGCTACGACGTCATTGTCGTGGGCGCAGGGCACGCCGGCTGCGAGGCGGCGCTGGCCGCTGCCCGGCTGGGCTGCCGCACACTGCTCCTCACACTGAACCTGGATAACGTGGCCTTGATGCCGTGCAATCCGTCCATCGGCGGCCCGGCCAAGGGCCAACTAGTGCGCGAGATCGACGCGCTGGGCGGCGAGATGGCGCGGGCCATCGACCGCACTTTCCTGCACATTCGTATGCTCAACACGGGCAAGGGCCCGGCGGCCCAGGTGCCGCGCGCCCAGGCCGACAAACGGGCCTATGGGCAGGCGATGAAGCGGACGCTGGAGGGGCAGCCCGGGCTGGACGTCAAGCAGGCACTGGTAGAGGACCTGCTGGTCGAGGGCGGTCGCGTGGCCGGGGTGCGGACGCAGACCGGCACTGAGTACCAGACGCGGGCCATTGTGCTGACCACCGGCACCTCCCTCAACGGCCGCATCATCGTGGGCGACGTGGCCTATACGGGCGGTCGCTCGGGCGAGATGGCTGCCGTCGGGCTGTCGGCATCTCTGCGCAAGCTCGGGTTCAGTCTGGGCCGGCTGAAGACGGGCACGCCGCCGCGTATCGACGCCCGAAGCATCGACTTCGCGCAGGCCGATCTGGTGGAGCCCAGTCCCGTGCCGCTGTTCTTCAGCCACGAGTCGCCCGGCGATGGGCCCCTCGGCTACGCGGAGAACCCGTGGTTTCCTAATCCCTGTCCGACCGCCTGGCGTCCGCAACTGCCCTGCTACCTGGTGCATACCAACTCGCTTACCCACGCGATCATCCGGTCCAACCTCCATCGTGCGCCGCTTTTCACGGGCGTCATCGAGGGCATCGGGCCGCGGTACTGTCCGTCCATCGAGGACAAGGTGGTGCGCTTCGCCGAGAAAGAGGCACACGGCCTGTTCCTGGAGCCGGAAGGATGGTCGACCAATGAGGTCTATGTGCAGGGGGCGAACACTAGCTTGCCGGAGGACGTGCAACTGGCGATGCTGCGCAGCATACCGGCCCTGTCGTCGGCCGAGATGACGCGGGTCGGCTATGCCATCGAGTACGACTATGTTCCTCCGTATCAGACTAAGGCCAGCCTGGAGAGCAAGGCCGTAGCGGGGCTGTTCCTCGCCGGGCAGATCAACGGCACCTCGGCGACCAGGCGTACATCGGCGTGCTAATCGACGACCTGGTGACGAGAGACATCAAGGAGCCGTACCGGATGTTCACCTCCCGCGCCGAGCACCGGCTGCTGCTCCGCTACGACAACGCCGACCTGCGGCTGGCGGCTGTCGGCCACGCGGTCGGCCTGGTGCCTGCCGAGCGGCACGAGGCGGTGCGGGAAAAGGCGCGGCTGGTCTCCGCCGAGCTAGAACGCTTGGCGAAGGAGTGGGTGAGGCCGGAGAACGAGCACGGCGTCACCGCTATGGAGTACCTGCGGCGGCCAGGCGTCGGCTATCGTCAGGCAACGGCGCTGGCATCCCCTGCTGAGCCGCTGGCATGGGAGGTGGCGGAGCAGGTGGAGGTCGAGGCTAAGTACGCCGGGTACATCGCCAAGGCGCGCGCGGAGGCCGAGCGGCAGGCCAGGATGGAGGAACGCGTGATTCCGGAGGACTTCGACTACTCGAGCATCGTCCCCTTGCGCCGCGAGGCCCGAGACGTGCTGACTCGCTTCGGCCCGCGCACCGTCGGCCAGGCGGCGCGGCTGAGCGGCGTCACTCCTGCCGATATCGCACTGCTGTTGGTCCACTTGCGGCGGATGGCCGGGGCGCAGGCGCGCACGAATGAGCGGACGGCTTCCCCGGCAACGGCGTCTGAATGTGACTGCGGGGACGAAGAGCGCCTCGCCACTTCGGATGCGGGACGGGACGCGCTCTAGATGGAATACCTGCAACGGGCGCTGGAGCGCATAATCCCCGACAATCGGCAGATCGCCGAGGAGGTCATCCAGCGCGAGCTATTTGCGCCTCACTTGTTCGTCGAAGCCTCTCTCGACAAGGACCTCTGTATGCTGGTGGATGGAAAGGGGCCGCGGGACATCGCGTTTCTGGTCGAGAGGAGCGGCGGGCGCCGCCGGCAGGTGATGTGGATGCCCCTGGAGGCCGGCCGGCCATCGGCGGTGATGGCCAACTACGTGGGGAGCATCGAATATATCCCAGCCGGCGACTATTACTACCAGGAGGAGGCCAAGCTGCGGATGGGAATCGCCGCCGCCGCACAGCGCTTCGCCCGGCTGGTCAACAACGAGCTCCTTATGCTGCTCTGCAGGGCAGACCACAATCACAATGGTCGGGAGGGCAAGCGGCGACAGAAGGGCGTGTCGGCGGCATTGGAGCTGCTGTGCGACGAGCTGCGCGCCGACGGCTTCTCGCCCGATTCGCTGGTGGTCCCTGAGAACACGTCGGTGGGCGAGCTGGGCCTCGTGCCCGCCCAAGCGCGCGGGCTTGTTCCCTGCCATCCCCGGCTGTTGGGCTTCCGGCCGGACGGGACGAGAGTGTGGTCGGCGATGAGTCTGAAGCGGGTGATGGCTGCCGACACGCGGCGCCTGGGGATGGCCGCGGCCGGGCCGTTGCGGGTGCTGCTGGGCGCCCACAACCAGCGAAACGCGTACTGGATCATCGTCGGTCGCTACCTGAACGCGGTCGTGAAGGAGCCACGGGCCATTCGCTGGGCGCGGCTGGCGTCATAGCCTGGGCGACGCGCCTGACGCAGAGCGCTGGCCGGCACACACCCCCGGCCAGCGTGTGCCTTGACAGAAACTGCTTCCCTTTCTAGACTGTTTCTGAGCAATTGGGAGTGATTTGCAGCCAGAGACACTGAAAGGAGAGGTCTATGCGAATCGGATTCGTTGGTCTTGGCAATATGGGCCGGCATATGGTGCGTAACCTGATGGAGGGCGGTCACGAGCTGGTGGTGCACGATCTGGTCGCTCAGGCCGCCAGGCCAGCCCTGGACGCCGGCGCTCGGTGGTCGGCAAGCCCGAGGGAGCTGGCCGAGCAGTGCCGGATCGTGATGGTCTCGCTGCCCGGCCCGCCGGAAGTTGAGGCGGTGCTGCTGGGCGAGAACGGCGTGCTGGCCGGCGCTCGTCCAGGCGACATATTCGTCGATCTGAGCACTAACTCCCCTACCGTGGTACGGCGGCTGGCCGAGATCGCCGGGGCTAAGGGCGTCCAGATGCTCGACGCGCCGGTGAGTGGCGGCACCGTCGGCGCGGAGAAGGGGACGCTCAGCATCATGATCGGCGGCGACGAGGCGACCTTCCGCGCCGTAGAGCCAGCGCTGTCGTGCATTGGCAAGAGCCTGTTCTTCCTGGGCCCCATCGGCTGCGGCAGCATCGCCAAGCTGATGAACAATATGATCGGCTTGACCAGCCACACAGTGATCAGCGAGGCTATGGTGCTCGGCGTGAAGGCGGGGATGGACGCACAGAAGCTATGGGAAGTGATCATGGCCAGCACTGGGCGGAGCGTTGCCTTCGAGAACCTGAAGCAGACGGTGCTGGGGGGCAACTTCGAGCCCGGGTTTATGGTCGACCTGGGCGCCAAGGACCTGACCCTGGCGACCGGGCTGGCGCGCGAGCTGAAGGTCCCGGCCCCAACCGCGAATGTAGCCCTGCAGCGCTATGTGGAAGCCCAGGCGCGGGGCCTGGGACGGAAGGCGTGCCCGGCGATCATTACGATGCTGGAAGAAGTGGCCGGCGTGCAGGTGCGAGCGTCGAAGGGAAGCTGAGTTGCAGCGCCAGCGCTGCGAGGGAGGAGCGAGATTGTCGAAACCGGAAGTGACCGAGGTCTAGGCACGTGGACGTCATAGTGCGCTTCCGGCGCGTCGATCCTGGCCTGCCGGGTCTTCACCGCGCCCACGCTGACGACGCCGGTGCCGACCTGATCGCTCGCGACGACTGCACGCTCGCGCCGGGGGAGAGCGGCCGCATCCCGACGAACGTGGCCGTGGAGCTGCCGGCGGGCTGCTACGCCATCGTCAGCGGGCGGTCCGGCCTCAACAGCCGCGGCATCCTCACCCATCTCGGCACCATCGACCCGGGCTACCGCGGGGTCATCGCCGTCGCGATGACCAACCTCAGCGGCGGGCCCTTCGTCGTGAAGCGGGGCGACCGCATCGCCCAGTTGGTGGTCTTGCCCTTCATTCTTCCCAGCTTCGAGGAAGTGGACGAGCTGCCGGACAGCGAGCGGGGTGAGCACGGCTGGGGCAGCAGCGGCCGGTAGGACCAGTCCGAACTATATATCAGACAGGAGCGGACACGGGGTCCACTCCTGCGGCTCTGAAGGCGATGGTGGCGTTGCGCCCAGAATGTGAGCTGCGGCCTACTCGCCGGCCGACTGGGCTGCTTCGTCCTCTTCTTCGCGCTTCCTCGTCAGGACAAAGGGTTCCTCGCTCGTCTCGCGCACAAACTCGCGCAGGCTCTGGCCCAGGGAACGCAGCTTCTGGTCCACCAGATAGTTGATGGTGCCCACGGGGTACTTGCCGTCGGCGCCGCGCTCGCCGGCTGGCACGCCGGTCAGCACCTCGATGCCTTCGTCGATGGTTTTCACGGCATAGATGTGGAAGAGGCCCTTGCTCGCCGCCTCCAAGACCTCTTCCTTCAGCATCAGATGCTCGGCATTGCTGGCCGGAACGACCACGCCCTGGTCGCCGGTCAGCCCCTTCACCTTGCAGACCGAGAAATACCCCTCGATCTTCTCGTTCACCCCGCCGATGGCCTGCACTTCGCCCCATTGATTGACCGAGCCGGTGACGGCGAAGCTCTGCTTGATGGGCACGCCGGACAGGCGCGAGAGCAGGGCGTACAGCTCCGTGCTGGAGGCGGAGTCGCCCTCGATGCCCTCGTAGGACTGCTCGAAGACCAGGCGTGCGTTGACGGTGAGCGGCTTGTCCTGGGCGAAGCGGTTAGTCAGGAAGCCGCCGAGGATCAGCACGCCCTTCGTGTGGATAGGCCCGCCCATCTTAACCTCGCGCTCGATGTCCACCACACCCTCGCGCCCCACCCCCAGAGCAGCGGTGATGCGGGAAGGCCGTCCGAAGGCGAAGTCCCCCATGCCAACCACGGCGAGGCCGTTCACCTGGCCGACGACCGAGCCGGCGGTGTCGATCTTTATGATGTCCCGGGCCATCATCTCGCGGATGCGCTCCTCGATTAGGTTGGAGCGATAGAGGCGCTCCTCGATGGCCCGCTGGACGTGGGGTGCCTCCACGACGGACTTGTTGTCCTGCCCTGCCCAGTAGCTGGCCTCTCGCATAATGTCCGTGATCTCGGAAAACCGGGTGCTGAGCTTCTTCTGGTCTTCGGCCAGCCGAGAGCTCTGCTCAAGGAGCTTCACGACGGCACCAATGTCGAAGTTGGGCAAGTGCTCTTTGTGGCAGACGGCGCAAAGGGAGGCGACGTATGCCCTGGCGTTCTCCGGGGTGAGGTCCATTTGCGTATCGAAGTCGGCTTTGACTTTGAAGAGGTGCTTGAACTCCTCGTCCATGCCGAACAGCATCTGGTACAGCATGGGGTTGCCGATCACCAGCACCTTGGCACTGAGTGGAATCGGCTCCGGCATCAGGCTCTTGGTGACCACGAACCCGAGCTTCTCACCCGGCTCCTCTATGGTGATATTCCCGTCACGCAACGCCCGCTTCAGGCCGTCCCAGGAGAAGGGATTGCGCAGCACATCTTCTATGTCGCAGACCAGATAGCCGCCGTTGGCCTGGTGCAGCGAGCCCGGGCGGATGAGCGTGAGGTCGGTGACGAGGGCGCCGAACTGGGCCTCCCGTTCGATGCGACCGAAGAGATAAGTGTAAGCCGGGTTGAACTCCATCACCACCGGCGCACCGGTGCGGCCGGTATTGTCTACGATAACGTTGACCTCGTACTTCCGGAAAGCCAGCTCCCGCAGCCAGGGCACTTGTGCCTGGAATGGCCCTTCCGGGGTCGGCGTTCCTTCCGCTCGAAACTGGCCGATATTCTCTACGATGTCGTTCTGCAGGTCCTGGAAGTACTCGAGGATAGCGGGGTTGTCCTGGTAGTCTTCCGCCAGGTCGGTGACCAGGGCACCCACCGAGGCCAGTGCCACCTCGCGGTCGAAGTTCTCCAGGCGTTCCATAGCCGTCTTCTCTATCGCCCGAAGCTGGCGCATGCTGGTGTGGATCTCCTCCTCCAGTGCCTGCTGCTTTCGGCTCAGCGCCTCCCGATCTCTGGGAGACAGGGCCGCCATCTCTTCATCCGTGTAAGGACGGCCGTTCTTCAGGGGTACGAGGGCCAGGCCGACAGGTGTGGCCTGTATGGCGAATCCTTGCTGCTGAGCGCGCGTGTTGGTGGCGTTGACGATGGCTTCCCGTTGCCGGTTCAGCTCCGTGCCGAGCTGCTCGCGCTGCGTTGCGTACGGCTCGCTGTCGAAGACCCGCGGCACTTCGCGGCGGATGGTCTCGATTAGCCGCTTCACGTCGCTCTGGAATACCTTGCCCTTGCCGGGGGGCAGCTTGATAGCACGCGGGCGGTACTGGTCCTTGAAATTATTCACATAGCACCAGTCGGGCGGCGCCTCCCCGCCTTTCGCTATTTCTTCGAGATATGCCTTTACCGCTGCCGTGCGGCCGGTGCCGGGCATCCCCGACACGTAAATATTGAAGCCAGGCTCGCGAATGCCCAGACCGAAGCGCAGGGCGTGCAGCGCTCTATCCTGGCCGACGATCCCTTCTCGCGGCTGGATGTCGGCGGTGCCGGTTATGCCAAGCGAGTCAGGGTCGATTGTGCGCCGTAATTGCTCGATGGGCAGTTGGTCAACCATAGTCTCCTCCTCGTGCAGGTCCTCAGTTGAGGGAGATTCGCAGCCTGATAGGTAGTCCCTATTCAAAAGGGATCCATAACCATAATAACCGAAGATAACCGCTATGTACAATTTGCAGAAGGTCTGGTTGAGGTGAATAGAATGACAAACAGGGCTGATTCCTGTCATAAGGCGGCAGGCGCGCCCGGCCGCAGCAGAGGTGGGCGCTCGCCGGCTCACCGGAGCACCCATCGCCGGCCATCAGCGCCGACCGCTGGCCTTCGACTGGGGCTCCGCCCGGCGTTGACGCCGGTGCCGGATGCTGATACGATGGCGATATGCTGATGGATATCCAATCGAGCTACAATCTTGTCGACCTTTTCCTGGTCTTTGTGCTGGTTGTCAGCGTTATCACGGGCATCGCCCGGGGCTTGGTGGGCGAGGCGACACAACTGGCTGTGCTTCTGCTCAGCATTCTCGCTGCCGGCAAGCTGTACCATCAATTGGTGGATGTCGTGGGCAACTATCTGCCCGACCCGAATATGGCCAGCCTGGGCGCGTTCCTCACCGTTTTCGTTGGGGCTACCGTGGTGATCGGCATCCTGCGCGATGCGTTTGTTCACCCCGGGACGCTGCCTTTGCTGGGGCCGATCGACCGGCTCGCGGGAGGTGCCTTGGGGCTGGTGAATGGCGCGATTTTCACGAGCTTGATGCTCGTGGCGCTGCTCACTTACCCGATTTGGGGGCTCGATGGCTTGATCGAGACCTCATCGCTGGCACCCGTGTTGATCCAGCGGACCAGCATCATCTTTCAACTGCTGCCGGGCGAGTTCGAGCAGCACGTGCGCCCCATCGTGCTGCCTGGGTCGGCAGAACTGGTATTGCTGGACAACAGATCTCCGGTATAGGCTGAAGGAGGGGGAAATGAGTGACAAGAAGGTGGTAGTGGTCTACAGCACCCCCACCTGACCGTACTGTCGTATGACGAAAGAGTTTCTTTCGAAGATGGGTGTAAGCTTCACCGAGTACAACGTGGCGGTGGATGCAGGCAGGTTGAAGGAGATGATAGACAAGTCGGGCCAGATGGGCGTGCCCGTCATCACCGTGGACGACAAAGTGCTCGTCGGCTACGACCCGGCGGAACTGGAGAAGATGCTGGCCTGACCGGCCGGCATGATGATGGACCCGTTTCAGCATCGCAGAGCCAGCGGCAGCTTCATAGTCCTCGAAGGCATCGACGGCAGCGGCACGACCACCCACGCCGGGCTGCTGCATCGGCACCTGGTCCGGCACGGGCGGCGCGCCCACTGCACGCGGGAGCCGAGCGACGGTCCCATCGGGTCGCTGATCCGCCTGGCGCTGTCCCGCCGGGTGGGCGTGCGCGGTGCCGACGGCACGTTCGCGCCGCTGGACGAGACGACGCTGGCGCTCGCCTTCGCCGCCGACCGCGCCGATCACCTGCGGAGCGAGATTATACCGTCGCTGGAGAACGGCGAGATAGTCATCTGCGACCGGTATTATCTGTCCTCGCTCGCCTATCAGTCGGCCGGCGCCGACTATGGGTGGCTGCGAACCCTCAACACCAAATTCCTGCGCCCGGACCTCACCGTGTTCCTCGATGTGCCGCCGACGGTCGCCCTGGAAAGGGTGAGGACGGACGGCCGGATGGCGCAGATTTACGAGAACCTTGAGCGGCTGGTCCAGGTCCGGGCGGCTTATCTGCGGGCCATCGAGGACCTGCGGAGCGAAGGGGAGCACATCGTCGTCGTCAGCAGCGACCGGCCGGCGAGGGACGTGCACGCCGAGATCGTCCGCTTGGCGGAGGGCCTGGTGCCGGAGGCCGGGCCGAAAGGGTAGGCCGGCCCCTTCCTACGTTCCTTCCGGGCCTGAGTCTTTGCGGGGCCGCGCGGGAGAGCGGGCGGGCCGCTTCGCGCCGGCTTCAGAAGCCCGTCGGGGACGGTCTTTCAGCTTCGCCGCCAGCTCCTCTGCCGGCACGCTGAACTTGTCGAAAGCCTCGCGCAGGTGAGACTTGTCATAGTGGGCGTATATCCTCTTGGTGGTCTCGGGCGAGGCGTGGCCCAGGAGGTCCTGCACCTCGCTGAGCTGCGCCCCCCGATTCAGCAACGTGGTGGCCTTGGTGTGCCGAAAGTCGTGGGTGGTGAACTCGCGCTTGTCCAGCCCTGCAAGCTCTGCCCAGCGCTTCACCGTTTTCCATATTGACTGAGGAGATAGGCGATGGTCTGGGCGTCCGCGTTTGCGTCGTCCGCGGGCCGGGCCATGCTGAATGAAGAGGGGCTGATACGCGTCTGCCCGCGCCGCCAGATAGGCCCTTATGTAGTCGAGGGTCTCTTCGTCGAAGAAAACCGTTCTGTCTTTTGTGCCCTTGCCGGTGATAATAGCCTGCGTTGCATGACCCCCCTGCACATCGTCTCGGTTCAGTCGAGAGACTTCTTCCCGCCGCATCCCTGTGCAATAAAGGACATTGACGATGGCGCGGTCTCGGAGTAGTCGAAGTCGCTCGCGTTCATCGTTCACCGGTTGCTCGGCAGCCGCGTTCACCGCCGTAACCACCAGGGGGAGTTCCGGATCAGGATGAGGCGCTCTGTAGTTGTTCTTGGCCGTTACTTCGCGCAGGCCGGCCTTAATCTTCTCGAAAGAAACGCCAGCCGGGCCTTCGCCCTGTCGCTCCAGGAAACGAAAGAAGGAGCGCACGCCGGCGATATACGTTGAGACTGTAAACTGCTTTTCGCGACCGTACTGCCTCACCAGCCATAGATAGAAGGCCTCCAGGATATCGCCGCGCAGGTCAATCGTGAGGCAGTCGCCCTGACCGGAATCAACTAAGAACTCCTTGAAACGGTTAAGAGCCGTTTGATAAGAGATTCGAGTATGGGGAGACTTACCGCGCAGCGTCTCGAGGAACGCCTGACGTGCCTCATCTACCGGCAAGGCCATCATAGCCTCTCATACTGGGATTGTTTAGTCTGAAAACTGGCTGATAGATGGCCCCGATGATCACGTGCTCGTTCCCTCTCCCTGGAAGGCCCGGGGTCCCGCGGGCCGCAGGCCTGGTGGGATAGAGAGGATCGGGGTGGATAGGGGTGAAGGTGTGATCCCTCACCCTGGCACCGTCCTGGAAGGAGAGGCGGGCGTAGGGGCGCACGGCCGTGCGCCCCTACAGGACGCGGGGACCGCCCCTCACCCTGTGTCCTCGCCTGAGGCTCGCCATAGGACGAAGTCCTCGCCACGGCGAGTCGGGCGACTATGCGCCAGAGGCGCACCTCGCCACGGCCCGCCAAAGGCGGTCTCCGTAGGTCGCCAGACTCGCCTCTGTGACTAGTTGGTGTCCGAGGCGACTCCTCGCCACGGCGAGAGTGCCGCAGGCATCTTGGCGAGCGACTCGCCGTGGCGAGGTCCGCCTCTGGCAGACGAGTCGCCTTCGGAGACCGCCTCTGGCAGGGCGTCGCCTCTGGCGACCTTCGGAGACCGCCTCCGGCGGGCAGGCCGCCTCTGGCAGACGAGTCGCCTTCGGAGACAAGCTCGCCTTTGGCGACCTCTCCCCGCAGGGGAGAGGGAACTGAGCCGGCCTCGGTCGACGCGTCGACGACTGCAATCAGCGTTCCCATAGCACGGGCTCTCAAGCGACGGCCCGGAATGCCTTCGCCGCGGCCTCGATTGTGGCGTCGATGTCGGCGTCGCTGTGGGCGAGGGAGACGAATCCGGCCTCGAACTGGGACGGCGCGAAGTAGACGCCGCTCTCCAGCATGTTCCGGAACCAGGCCGCATAGCGCTGCGTATCTGCCGTCTTGGCCGACTGGTAGTCGACGACGGCCTGGCCGGTGAAGAAGGTGGTCATCATCGAGCCGACCCGCGTGGCGAACACTGGCACGCCCGCCTGTCTGGCCGCCGCACCCATTCCCTCTGCCAGACGGGCGGCGCGTTGCTCCAGGAGACCGTACACTCCCGGCCCGCGCAGGACTTCCAGGGCGGCGATCCCTGCCGCCATTGCCAGCGGGTTGCCGGACAGTGTGCCGGCCTGGTAGACCGGCCCCAGCGGAGCCAGCTTCTCCATAATATCGCGGCGGCCGCCGTAAGCCCCCACGGGGAGGCCACCGCCGATGATCTTGCCCAGGCACGTCAGATCGGGGCGGATGCCGTACAGGGCCTGCGCGCCGCCGTAGGCGACCCGGAACCCGGTGATCACTTCGTCAAAGATGAGCAGAGCGCCGTTGTCCGCGGTGACGCGGCGCAGTCCCTCGAGGAAGCCCGGCTTCGGCGGCACAACCCCCATGTTGCCGGCGACGGGCTCCACGATCAGGGCGGCGATCTCGCTCGGGTACGCGGCGAAGAGCCGCTCCACGGTGGCCAGGTCGTTGTAGGGGGCCGACAGCGTGTTCTGGGCCATGCTGGCTGGCACGCCGGCGCTGTCGGGGACTCCCAGCGTTAGGGCGCCGGAGCCTGCCGCCACCAGCAGCCCGTCGGCGTGGCCGTGGTAGCCGCCATCGAACTTGATCACCTTTTCCCGGCCGGTGAATCCACGGGCCAGGCGGAGGGCGCTCATCGTGGCCTCGGTGCCGGAGTTGACGAAGCGCACCAGCTCGACCGAAGGCATGGCCTCGGTGACCATCCGGGCGAGGGTCGTCTCCCGCTCGGTGGGCGCGCCGAAAGAAGTTCCGTCGCCGGCGGCTGCCTTAACCGCTTCGACAACCCTGGGATGGGCGTGGCCGAGGACCAGCGGCCCCCAGGAGCATACGTAGTCGATGAATGTATTGCCGTCGACATCGTAAACACAGGACCCGAGTCCGCGGGCAATGAAAACAGGCTGGCCGCCGACGGCGCGAAAGGCGCGCACGGGGCTGTCGACGCCTCCGGGAATGTACTTCTGTGCCTCGGCGAAGTATTGCTGTGATTTTTCGGTATGCATCGTCCCCCTCTGCAGAAAACTTCTGGGGATAGTTTACACAGGGCGGCCCCGCGGTGCAATCCGGCGGTGGGGCCTGGCTCCATCAACAATGATGAGATGGCCGCGCTGTAGGATCGGGCTAGCGCCGTAGTAGTCTCGGACCTGATCCCCTAGTTTGCCCTAAAGTGTGATAGAATCAGATTCGAGGGTAGAAACAGGCTACTGTTCCTGCTGGAAAGGGAAGCCCGACAGCAGGACCGGCCCCATAGGTGCCGGTATCCTCGCCCCGTTGTCCGGAGACTGAGCGCATCGGACCCGCAGGGTCCGACGAACGGCGTGGCTTCACCATCGCCGGATATGCGCAGGCCCGGGCATCCTCCGATGGGGCTCGTTCCCAAGTCCGGAGCATCCGCTCGGTCCCGCTACCGCCACCAGGCTGCACTTGGCGCGTCCTGACCTCCATCAATCGCCCGCTCACCAACAGTCCCCGAGCGCCGAGCCCTGCTGCCCCATCGATCGACTCGGAATGCCTACAGGTGCCCTGGGCCCTTCAGAGGCTTGCACCCTCTCCTTGCGCACCCCAGCGACGGTGAGTGCGTCGCGACAGCAGGGGCCGTGACCACCACCTGCTCCTCGCTGCGCCACGGTCGACGGCCGCAGAAATGCGATCGAGGAGACGGAGATGGCAACATTGCGACAGAAAGCCGCCGAAGGAGGAGCCCGGGGGCTTCACACAGATAGAGAGGGCCTCGCTCGCGCGAAGCGGCGCCCCACGATGGGCCGGATGGTCCGGCGGACGGGAGAGGCGGCCAGCGCTGGCAGCGCAGGAGGTGCGCGGTGAAGGGCGGCGCTGGGACGGCGCTGGGCCTGGTCCTCGCTGCGCTGCTTCTGTACTCTCCCTGGATCGTTTCCTGGTACGGGCGAGCCGACGGATTCCAGGGCCAAGGGACGGCTTCGGGCGCCATTTTCGATGCCGATGGCCTCACCTGTGCCTGCTACTACGCGATCCCGTTTGGCACGACGATGACCGTCTGCAATCCGGAGAACGGGGCGTGTGTTCAGGTCCAGTGCACCGACCGAGGCCCGTTCCACTGGACGGAGGAAGGATGGAGCTTCATCTCGCCATACCGGCTGGACCTGAGCGAGGCGGCGTTTCGCCAGATAGCCGATCCCGGCCAGGGGGTGATCTTCGGCGCGGAGGTGTGGATTGGAGACCCAGACGAGGAGTCCGCGGAGTCGGAGGACGAAGGAGACTTGAGCTAAGGCCAGGGCAGGTGCATCCGCCTGGCCGAAAGATACGCTGCGACAGGGCCGCCCCTGCCGCAGCGTCGGTCATTCAGGAGGAAGCCCCGCCACCTGCCGCGCCAGCGCAATTCCGCCCAGGATACCAGCCCGGCTACCCAGCTTCGCCGGCACGATGTACGCGTCTATCCGCTCGAGGATGGCCGGGCTGTGAATGTAGCCGTTGAGCATCTCGCGCACCCGCTGGCGCACCATCGGAAAGAGCTGTGCCTGCTGCATCACTCCGCCACCGATCACGATCCGCTGCGGTGACAGCGTGCAGATGAAGCTGACCAGCCCGAGGGCCAGATACTCGGCCTCCAGGCGCCAGGCCGGATGGCCGGCAGGAAGTGTCTCCCCTGGCCTTCCCCAGCGGCCCTCCAGTGCCGGGCCCGCGGCCAGCCCTTCCAGACAATCGCCGTGGTAGGGGCAAGCGCCGGGATAGGGATCGGCGCTCCAGTCGTGCGGGACGCGGATGTGACCCATCTCCGGGTGCAGCAGGCCGTGCATCAGGCGGCCGCCGGCCATTCCTCCGCCGCCGATGCCCGTCCCTACCGTGAGGTAGATGAAAGTATCCAGTCCCCGTGCAGCGCCCCACCGGTGCTCGCCCAGCGCGGCCACATTTGCGTCGGTATCGAAGCCTACCGGCACCCCCAATGCCCGCTGGAGTGTGCCCGCGAAGTCGATGTTCGTCCAGCCGGCCTTGGGGGTGGTGGTCACGTAGCCGAAGGTGGGCGAGCTCGGGTCGGGGTCGACAGGCCCGAAAGAGCCGATGCCGATGGCGGCTATCGCCTCCGCCCGGCACTGCCGCTGAAAGAACTCGACGGCGCGACCCAGGGTCTCCTGCGGTGCAGTCGTCGTGAAGCGCACTTCCGCCCGCACGTCGTCGGGGCCCGTCCCCACGGCGCAGACGAACTTGGTGCCTCCGGCTTCTATTGCTCCAAGAACCGGCACGCAGCAATCCCTCCGGGCCCGGCATCGCGCGCCGGCGACGGCACCCCTGCGCCGCCGCCAGCGCCTCGACACCTTGGCGTTTCGTGCTAGGCTCTCACGCTACCTGTCGAGCCAAACCTCGCGCACGTCGGTCTCCTGCCAGTGCACCTGAAGGCCCTTGACGCTCTTTTGCATCACCCGATTCTGAGGGATGAAGTACCCGCCGCCGACGAGGGCGTCTTCCTGAATGATGCGAAGGCAGCGCTGATAGACCTTCTCCCGCTCCTTGGTGTCGAAGGCGGCGCGGCCCTCGCTCATGCACTTCATCAGCTCCTGGTTGCAGTAGTTTGTGTAGTTGGTAGCTGCGTTGCAGGTGACCAGGCGGAAGCTCATGTCCGGCTCGGGATAGTTCCGATGGCCGTAGAAATACACCTGGAAGTTCCCGGCTTTCGCCCGGTCGATGGTGGTCAATCTCTCCATAACGTCCATCGTGGTCCGGATGCCGGCCGTATCCCACATCTGCTTCACCAGCTCGCCGATCCGCTGCTCCGGCTGCCGGCTGATGGTCAGCAGCCGGATATCTATCCCATTTGGATAGCCGGCCTCCGCCAGCATCTGCTTCGCCTTGGCCAGATCGAACTTGTACTTCGGCAGGTCTTCGCTGTAACCCAGGGTCGTAGGGGCCCACGCCCAGTAGTACGCCGGCGTCGCCAGTCCGAAGCCCATCGCCTTGGCCATGCCCTCGCGGTCGAGCGCGTATTGCAGTGCATAGCGGACCTTGGGATTGTCTTTGAAGGGCTCGGCATCGGCGTTCAGCCCGTACGTGAAGTACAGCAGGCTCACCCAGGGCAGCTGCCAGTACACGAGGTCGGGATTGATCTTGAGGCCCGCGACGTCTTTGGCCTCGATGTTCTCAGCCAGTTGGACGCTGCCGGCCTTCATCTCCACCATTATCACCGACGGGTCCTGAATGAACCGCTCCACGAAGCTGTCGATGTAGGGCAACGGCTTTCCGTCCTCGCCGTTCTTCCAGTAGCCGTCCCACTTCTTCATAACCACCTTGTCGTCCCGCAGCCACTGGTCGATGACCATCGGGCCGCTGCCCACCGGCTTAGTCGACAGTATCTCGTCACCGCTCTTCTCCACGGCCGCCTTCGAGGCCACGCTCGTTCCCGGCTGCAGGCTGGTGAGGTTAAGGAAGATCGGGCCCCAGGGCTGTTCTAGCTTCAGCCGGATGGTCAACGGGTCGACCACATCCACGCTCTGAATGGCGGCGAAGAGCTCCTTGTTTATCGATTTCTTGTCGGTGCGAAGGCGGTCCAGGTTCCACTTCGCGACGTCGGCGTTCCATTCGCTGCCGTCGTGGAACTTCACTCCCTTTCGCAGCTTGAACTCGACGACCTTGGGCTCGACGACGCTCCACGATTCGGCCAGCATCGGCGCCAGTTGGTACCTCGCCCCGGTCTTCGGGTCCTCTCCTGGGTTGATCTCCAGAAGCTTGTCGTACAGCATAGTGGTGATTGGCCCGGAGGACTGACTCCGATGGGGGTCCATGTCATTGTAAGTGAAGGTGCGGCCCATCACCAGGGTGCCACCTCGCTTGATCTTGGCCGCCGGGGTCGCCGTGGCCGCGACTTTCGTTGCGGCTGGGGCAGCCGTCGCCGCGGCAGGGGGTGCGGTCGGCGCCGCGGGGGCCTTCGTGGGAGCTGCCGTGGGCGCGGCTGGCGTGCAGGCGGCAACCAGGCTGGCAACCACTGCTAGTAGCAGTAGCTTGACAATCGACGAGAACACTGGCCTTCCTCCTTGCGTACCCTGTCTTCGCTGGCTTTCCCGTTCTTCCTTCGGGAGATACATCGGTGGACCGGCTGGCAGCCGTCAAGGTTTGTGTCCCCTGTCTTCACCCTCCTTTGCGTGCGCGTGCATTGCTGCGCGGCCGGCGCAGGTCGTTTCCTGCTCACGCCGCAGCAGTCGAGCGGATGATAAGTGGACGGCAATGGGTTGTCAATGATGGTACTGTTGCAGGTAGGGCATTTTCAAAGTCCGCCGATCCGACTGCACCCGGGGTTTACCTCACCCCCTGGCCCCCTCTCCGCGCGCGGAGAGGTCTCCGAAGGCGACTCGCCGTGGCGAGGGGTGGCCGAAGGCCGGAGGCGAGGTTAACTGCCGTTGGGAAGGCAACCGAAGTGCCGTCTGCTTCCTGGCTGACGACTTTGAAAAGGCCCTGTGTTGCAGGGACGCTTTTGCCAGCATGCCTTCCACGTAGTAGGATACACATGCAAAGGCGATTGGTATTTCAGGCTGGGACGGACGAAGGAGGGCCGCTGTGCGTGTGGTAGCGGGCGAGGCCAAGGGCCGGCGCCTGAAGGCAGTGCCGGGAGAGGGCACGCGGCCCATACTGGACCGGGTGAAGGTGGCGCTGTTCGATACGCTCGGCGCCAGGTTGATCGACTGCCGTTTTCTCGACCTGTTTGCGGGCACGGGCGGCGTGGGGATCGAGGCGCTGAGCCGTGGCGCGGCCCACGCCACATTCGTGGAGAGCAATCCGCGCGCACTGCGGGTCCTGCGCGAGAATCTGGAGCATACCGGCTTGGCGCGGCGGGCCACGGTGGTGCCAACCGACGTCTTTCGCTTCTTGAATGCGCCGTCCGCGGCGGGCGACGGGCAGTACGACGTCGTGTTCCTCGCGCCGCCGCAGTACCAGGGGCTGGCCGTCAAGACGATGGAGCGACTGGACAGGTGGCCGCTGCTGGCCGAGGACGCGCTGGCGGTCGTCCAGCAGGACCCCAAGGAGCCGCTGCCCGCCGGTCTGGCCAACCTCGCCCTGGTGGACCAGCGACGCTACGGCAACACGATATTACTGTACTACGAGCGAATGTGGGACGAATAGCTGGGCAGTCCTTCTCGGCCAGACGTCGAAGGTATCGGCAGGGGTCAACGCGCGGCCAGGTGGGCTTGGCGGGTAGGCTCCGGCAGGCGGTACCGGCCGGTACAGGACAGCGTGTACGAGATCGCAGTTGGAAGGTCGACTTTGTGGCCGATGGAGACGTAGACCGGCTTGCTCCCCCGCTTGGTCCGCACCAGCGCCCCGATGATTTCCCTTCCGTCCCGGAGGTAGGCCGTGGAGCCGGCCTCTTCGTCCAGCGGGTCTTCCCGGCCGTACAAGCGAGACTTTGCGCAGCCGATGGTCGGCAGGTCGAGGAGAACGCCCAGGTGGCAGGCGATGCCGAACCGCCGGGGATGAGCGAGGCCCTGACCGTCGACCAGGACGAGGTCGGGGGTCTGCTGAAGGCCCTGGAATGCCGAGAGCACGGCCGGCAGCTCGCGAAACGACAGAAGGCCCGGGATATACGGGAAGGTGACGGGCCTCCGGGCGCGGCTCACTTCCGCGACCGACAGGTCCGGGTAATGGAGCAGGGCCACGGCGGCTATGCTCTCGCTGCCGCGCACGCCGACATCCACCCCGGCCACCCAGCGCACATCTCCCAGGCTGCTGACCGTCGACACGCGGCCGCGCAGCTCGTTCTGTATGGCGATCGCCTCTAGCGGGGTGACATCCCACCTGTGCAGCAATGCAGGGTCGAGCGCCCTCATCGATATATCCTCCCAGGGCAATTGTCGCGCCTCGTGGCCGTCGGCCACAATTTGATATGATTATTATCAACATTGTTATACACCCAAGCGCAATGTTGTTGACACCTTTTTCGCAAGAGAGTATAATTGTAGCGAACTCACGAGAATTAGAGCGTATGGTAACCAGATCTTTTGATGAGGATAATATGATAGAAGACGAACGGCCGTGCTTCGTGATCAGTATTGCGGCGCGCATGGCGCAGATGCACGAGCAAACGCTTCGCTCGTATGAGCGCTTGGGCCTGGTGATTCCGTCCCGCTCGCGCGGGAGGATCCGGCTTTACTCGCACCGCGACGTGGAGCGCCTCCGCCAGATCCGGCGGCTGATGGACGATCTCGGGGTGAACCTCGCCGGCGTCGAGGTCATTATGAACTTGACCAACCGCATCACGGAGCTAGAGGCCGAGCTGCGGAACACGAGAGAAGAAATGGAGCGAGAAATCGAACGGCTGCGCAGAGTTCTCGCCATTCAGCCTCGAATCGAGGCTAAACAGTAAGCGTTACGAGGTGAATTGACGTGAGCAGAGAGCTCTACGAGGAGCAGAACAAGCCACCGGCGGAAGAAGGCCAAACATTGATGGAACAGGTAGAGGCAACCCGCGCGCGAGCGGAAGAGGAAAAGAATAAGGCCGAGCAGTACTTGAGGGACTTGCAGCGAGAGCGCGCGGAGTTCATCAACTTCAAGCGTCGGGCGGAGCAGGAGAAGACCGAACAGGCCAGGTTCGCCAACGCGATGCTTATACTGAAGCTCCTACCGGTGCTGGATGATCTGGAGCGGGCGGTTGATACCGTCGGCCCGGAGCTGGCCGGCCTCAACTGGGTCCAGGGCATCGTCCTGATCGCCCGCAAGCTGCGCTCTACTCTCGAGGCCGAGGGGCTGACACAGGTTCCCGCCTACGGGGCCGAATTCGACCCCAACCTTCACGAGGCCGTGCTTCACGAAGAGGTCGACGCCGAAATGGATGGGAAAGTCGTGGCGGTCCTGCAGCCAGGATACAAGCTACACGATCGGGTGATCCGGCCGGCGATGGTCACGGTGGGTCGAGGCCCAGCCGGTCATCGGGTAGCCTCGGAAGAAATAAAACGCGATGAAAGCGAGGCATAGGAGGTATACGACATGCCCAAAGTACTAGGAATTGATCTGGGTACAACTAACTCTTGCATGGCGGTCATGGAGGCTGGTGAGGCTACCGTCGTCGAGAACGCGGAGGGAGGGCGAATCACACCCTCCGTGGTTGCGGTAAACCCACGCTCCGGCGAACGGATGGTGGGACAGGTGGCCAAGCGCCAGGCCGTCACTAACCCTGAGAACACAATTTTTTCAATCAAGCGCTTTATGGGACGGAAGTTCGACGATCCCGAGGTGGAGCGCGATAAGAAGCTGGTGCCGTACCGTTTGGTGCAGGCTGCTAACGGCGACGTCAACGTGGTCATGGGCGGCCGGACCTACTCGCCACCGGAGATCTCGGCGATGATCCTTCAGAAGATGAAGGCCGACGCCGAGGCCAAGCTGGGCGAGCCCATCACCCAGGCGGTGATCACGGTGCCTGCCTACTTCAACGATAGCCAGCGCCAGGCCACGAAGGACGCCGGCAAGATCGCCGGGCTGGAAGTCCTGCGCATCATCAACGAGCCTACCGCCGCTTCGCTGGCTTACGGACTGGACAAAAAGAAGGACGAGACCATCGCCGTCTACGACCTGGGCGGTGGCACGTTCGACATATCTATCCTGCGACTGGGCGAGGGCGTATTCGAGGTGGTCGCCACCAACGGCGACACGCACCTGGGCGGCGACGACTTCGATCAGCATATCATCGACTGGGTGGCCGACGAATTCCGGCGCGACCAGGGGATCGACCTCCGGCAGGACCGGATGGCCCTGCAGCGCTTGAAGGAGGCCTGCGAGAAGGCCAAGATCGAGCTGTCGACGGTGCAGCAGACCGACATCAACCTGCCGTTCATCACGGCCGATGCATCTGGGCCGAAGCACCTCAACATCACGCTGACGCGCTCCAAGCTGGAGCAACTGGTAGGCGATCTCATCGAGAGGACTGTCGGTCCGGTCAAGCAAGCCCTGACTGGAGCACGCCGGACTGCAGGCCAACCAGATCGACGAGGTGGTGCTGGTCGGCGGGCAGACCCGTATGCCGGCGGTGGTCGAGAAGGTGAAGGGCCTCTTCGGGAAGGAGCCTCATAAAGGGGTGAACCCGGACGAGGTAGTGGCCGTGGGCGCGGCGATTCAGGCCGGCGTGCTCAAGGGCGAGGTCAAGGATATCTTGCTCCTGGACGTGACGCCGCTGACGCTGGGCATCGAGACGCTGGGTGGCGTGGCGACGCCGCTGATCGCACGAAACACCACCATCCCGACCAGCAAGAGCCAGATCTTCACCACGGCCAGCGATAACCAGCCGTCGGTAGAGATCCACGTGATCCAGGGCGAGCGCCCGATGGCCGGCGAGAACAAGACCATTGGCCGTTTCCATCTGGACGGCATACTTCCGTCGCCGCGTGGCGTGCCCCAGATCGAGGTCACATTCGATATCGATGCGAACGGCATCATCAACGTGTCGGCCAAAGACAAGGGCACCGGACGCGAGCAGCGCATCACCATCACCGCTTCATCCGGCCTGTCCAAGGATGAAGTGGAGCGATTGGTCCGAGAGGCCGAGGCACACGCCGAAGAGGACAAGCGCAAGCGCGAGGAAATCGAGGCCCGCAACATGGCCGACAACCTCGTCTACAATGCCGAGAAGATGCTGCGCGAGCACGCCGACAAGGTGCCGGCCGATCTCAAGTCCGAGATCGAGGGCAAGATCGCGGCGACCCGCTCGGCGATGCAGGGCCAGGATGCGGCCTACATCCGGCGGACGGCGGAGGACCTGTCGCAGAGCTTGCAGAAGGTCGGCCAGGCGGTCTACAGCCAGGCCGGCGGCGGTGGGCCTCAGGGCGGGCCGCAGGGCGGCTCGGACGAGGGTGGCACGCCACCTCCTCCGCGGGATGAGGGCACGGTCGAAGGCGAATTCCGCGAGGTATAAGGCGACGGCTCGCCCGTGCGAGCCGTTGTGAATGAAATGGGCGGGACGTTAGCAGCGTCCCGCCCGGTCTTTTGCCGGGGTCTTTTCGATGCCGCCCTGATATGCTGCTGAGCGGCCTTGACAGTGGGTGGAGGTCACGGTAGCATATAAGCGGGCCATGGATGGCGATGTGCGCAGAGACGCCCGCAAGCCGACGTAGCTCAGTGGTAGAGCAAGTGTTTCGTAAACACTAGGTCGAGGGTTCGAATCCCCCCGTCGGCTCCATCGAAGGGCCTCTTCGGGAAGGAGCCTCATAAAGGGGTGAACCCGGA
>JAMCWG010000117.1:0-8680 GCA_023475235.1 Chloroflexota bacterium | reverse complement strand
CTCTTTGTATCTTCCGCCCCACTGGTCCTGGATGTCTGTCGCGACAGACCCGGGCCAGAATCCATCGAGACCTACGGGGTGTTCGGCGCGACGGTGCTCGCCGGGATGGATGATCTCTCCGCGACCTGCCGCAGCCGTTCCATCCGCTTCGTGATGGAGCGCAACAGCCGCCCCGTGCGTCGCAGCCTGGATGGTGGGATGCTCGCTGAGTTACGCGACCGCCTCTACGCCTTCCGCTGCCGACACATGTACACCACCCTGGCGGACGCGCCCCGCTTCGTCCGCGACGGCCGTCTCGACGATGTCCTTGTGCCGCTGCACCAGATGGTCCGGCTGGCCCAGCCCGGATTCGAGACGGACTTCGTCGCCTTCGGCCGCGGGCTGGAGCACCAGCGCAACGAGGAGGAGGCCGTCGGCCTCGATGCCGAGGTGGTGCGGGTGGCGGAGGCCTGCCGGGACAAGGTGGTGGGCGGGAAGTTCTTGGTGGGCAGCGTGGCCGAGAAGCTGAATGCGACCCGGCCGGAAAGGGAGAAGCTGGGGGAACGGACGGTCGGCGACTTGCTGACCTGCCTGGGCTTCGATCCCACCCGGTCTTCCACCGGCTACGCCGCATGCCTGTGTGACGGGGCGCGCCTGGAACGCCTCAAGCGGCGGTACAGCGTCGGTGACGCCCCAAATGATGTCGACGGTACTGAACAGTCTGATGAAGCTGAAAGGTTAAGAGCGCCTAACAAAACCGTTCTATGAAGCCCCAGCAGATTAACGCACAACCGAGATGCAGAAGAGACTGATGAATGTCATTCAGCCGTGGTTGCCCGTTTCGGGAGATAGACAAGTCTTTTGAATGAGGTTATGTGCTATGGAACGAGCGTTAACCGCACATTTATGAGCAGTTTATGGGCCACTATCGCGAGTAGGCGTGAAGCGTGCAGACTGTGGAATCTCGGTGCGAGTGTCCAAAATCGAGCTTCAACGCGATGGTATGACCTGAAGCGATCGCATACCTCGATATTTCACCTGCACGATGCAGAGGATTGTCCCAAACACCTTGCCCGACGACCAGGAGCCTGTTGCCACAGTGGCAACAGGAATTGGGTAGACTGTTCGCGAGGTTGTGTTCCAGACCATAGACGATAGGATCGTTGCCCGAATAGGCCTGGGGATGAAAGGTGATGATCCAGAACCGAGTACTGTACGCGAGACTATCACTGCTCAGAGGTGAAAGGTATGCCTAAGCATATGGATGTGTAGGCTTCACAATCGATGAGAAACGTAGTATGATTCCTGCCGAAGCCGCCCAGGCCGCCAGTCAACTATCGAATGCAGGCATTCCCGGTTCGGTCATTGTGTTGCCTATCGCGCCCGCGATGTAGAGCAGTAATCAGGCACCGACTCTGTCAATCACTGTACGAGGTGCAACATTGAACAAAGCACGAGAGAAGGCCCTTCGCCTTCTGCAGATCGAACAGCTCCTGTGGGCCCATCCTGAGGGGCTCACCAGGGCGGAAACCGCCCGCCGGCTGGGCGTCAATCGATCAACAATCACGAAGTATCTGGCCAAAGATCAGCTATCACACAGCATCTATGAGGATGACCTCGATGGCAACAAGCTCAAGGTAGACCGCAATGCCAGCTTGACCAGGACGGCTTTCACTCTGAATGAGGTGATGGCGATCCACCTGGCGACCAGGCTACTGGCACGGCGCACTGATAAACAGAATCCGCACGCTGCCTCTGCTTTGCGCAAGTTAGGCCAGGCTCTGCAGCGTCTTGACCGGAATATCAGCCAGCATCTCCTTAGGTCAGCCGACCTGATGGATGAAGAGGCCAGGTATCGTGATCCAGTCTACCTGGATGTCCTGGAGAAGCTGACCCTGGCCTGGTCCTCGGGGAGAAAAGTCCGCGTTAGCCACCAAAGGCTAGACGGCCAAATATCGGATTATGTCCTATCTCCGTACTTCATAGAGCCCTACGCAGTGGGACAGACGGCACACGTCATCGGCTGGCGAGAGCCGCCAGGGGCATTACGCACTCTGAAGATAGAGCGGATACGGTCCGCCCAGATTACCGGTGAACCATACAGGTTACCGGAGGACTTCGATCCAGCGAGACTCCTGCGGGATGCCTGGGGCATCTGGTACACGGACGAGGAACCGGTGGAGGTGGTACTACGCTTCCATCCGAGGGTAGTTAGCCGGGTGAAGGAGAGCCGCTGGCATCCCTCGCAGGTCCTTGCAGAAGAGCCGGATGGCTACCTGCTCTGGCGCGGCCATATAGCTGAGCCGCAGGAGATGCTCCCGTGGATAAGAGGCTGGGGCGCCGACTGCGAGGTGCTGGCTCCACAGGTGCTGAGGCAGAAGCTGATCGAGGAGTGCCGATGCTTACGGGAGCTGTACGGAGGGGAACGATGATCGGCGGACCAGCATACCAGGTGCTGTGGGCCAAGACAAACAAAGAGGGTAAGGTTCATCCGCTCATCTGCCATATGATCGACGTCGCTCAGGTAGCCCTGGCTATGTGGGAGCATTGCCTCACGGATAGCATCCGTGAGCAGATGTCGCAGACGCTGGGCCTGAAGCCGGGACCGGCGGGGCGGTTGATCGCCTTCTGGGCCGGGCTCCACGACCTGGGCAAGGCATCGCCAGCGTTTGCATTGGTTAAGTCCGAGGTCGGTGCCAGGGCGGTGCGGGCAGCCCTACCCCGCCCGTCAATTATCCCGAGCGATGTTCCCCACGGTGTTCTTACCGCGAAGGTGGCCGAGCCGTTCCTGCGCGAGTTCGGACTGGCTCCCTCTGCTGCCCAGACCTGCGCAACAGTGGTGGGCGGCCATCACGGGCGATTTCCCGCCAACCACGAATTGCAGAGTGTGGCGCAGCCGGCCCTGGGCGGGAACGCCTGGGATGCAGCCCGCCGGCAATTGGTGAGTGCCCTTGCCGACGCGCTAGGAGTCCAAAGCGATGGGATACCTATCCAGATGGACGTGGCAGTCTCCATGTATTTGGCCGGATTGGTATCGGTTGCCGATTGGATAGGCTCCAACGACGACTTCTTCGCCTACGTGTGGCACAACGCGCAGCAGGCGGGAACGCCGATAGACCTTGCGGCCTACCGCCTGCATGCTAGGGATAAGGCGGCAGAGGCCCTAGGGAGACTAGGGTGGGTTGACGCGCCCCTCGCAACATCGCCCACCACCTTCGCGGCGCTGTTCCCGAAGATCGAGGGGCCGCCACGCCCTGTGCAGCAGGCCATTATGGACCTTGCCCCTCGGTTGGATGGACCCAGCCTCGTCCTCGTCGAAGCGCCGATGGGCGAGGGCAAGACCGAAGCCGCAATGTATCTTGCCGACTACTGGGGCGCGGCCGGCGGCCGGCAGGGCTGCTACTTCGCCCTACCGACCCAGGCCACCAGCAACCAGATGTTCGGTCGGGTGGTGGAGTTCCTCGGCAACCGCTTTCCCGATGCCACCATCAATACCCAATTGATGCACGGACACGCTTCGCTCTCCGCCCAGTTCGAGGAATTGCGCCGGAACGCTGGGCGGCTCTTTGAGCCCAAGGATATGAACGAGGACCAGAAGGGACCGAGCGGCCGCGTGGTGGCGGCGGAATGGTTCACGTATCGGAAGCGGGGGCTGTTGGCGCCATTTGGCGTCGGAACGGTGGACCAAGCGCTGCTGGCGGTCCTCAAGACCTGGCACGTCTTCGTTAGGCTTTTCGGCCTCGCGAATAAGACAGTGATCATCGACGAAGTGCATGCTTACGATACCTATATGAGCGCGCTGATCGAGCGCCTTCTCCAATGGCTGGCGGCGCTGGGCTCGTCCGTCGTTCTTCTGTCTGCCACCCTGCCCAAGGCCCGCAGCGCAGCTCTCCTCACCGCCTATGCGAAGGGACTCGATCCTGAGCAGCCACGCGAGGCCGGGATCTCCGTTCGATACCCCCGCGTCACTTGGATCACCAAAGGCTCAGGGGGCGGTGTGCACGTGGCCACCTCGTCGCAGATGGCGCGGGACTTGACCATCAGGTGGGTAGATGGTGCGGTTGGCGATGGAACGGATCTTGCCTTAGGGCAGCAACTCCGGGCAGCTCTCGCCAACGGAGGCTGCGCGGCCGTCATCTGCAACACCGTGCGGCGCGCTCAGGAAGTGTACGACGCCCTCAAGCCGTACTACCCGGGCGATGCCGACGATGGCCAGCCTCGATTGGACCTCTTGCACGCCCGGTATCTCTTCGAGGAGCGCGACCGGCGTGAGAAGCGGGCGCTCGCCCGGTTCGGCAAACCGGGCGGGGAAATTGCAGCCGACGACGGTCGGAGGATCGTCGTCAGGCGGCCGGACCGGACTGTCCTGGTGGCAACCCAGGTCATTGAGCAGAGCCTGGACCTGGATTTTGACCTGATGGTGAGCGACCTTGCGCCTGCGGACTTGCTGCTCCAGCGATCCGGCCGGCTGTGGCGGCACCAGCGGACGCGCCCGGCCGGCATCTCTGGGCCGGAGCTATGGGTCGCACGCCCCGGTGTCGGGGACGACGGCGTACCGCGGTTCCAACCGGGCGACGACAGGGTGTACGACCCCCATGTTTTACTTCGTTCCTGGCTGGCCTTGCGGGACAAGGGTGTCGTCGGCGTGCCCGAGGACATTGAGGAACTGATTGAGAGTGTGTACGATGAACGCGCCTGCCCGGACGGTGTCTCCCAGGCGCTGCGCGCTTGTTGGGAGGAGACACGACGCAGACACGAGGGAGAAGAGGAGGCGGAACGGCAGGATAAGAGAGACCGATGGCTCAAGAGCCCGAACTACTCCGGCGCCCTATGGAGGATGACAGAAGACCCCAGGGAAGAAGATACTCCGGAATTCCATCGGGCCCACCAGGCGCTCACCCGGCTTTCCGAGCCCACGGTCGAAGTGGTGTGCCTGTTCGGCTCAGTCGATAGGCCGTTTCTGGATGAGGCGTTGACCGAGCCGGTCAATCTAACGGAGCGGCCATCCGCCGATCTTTCCCGAAGGCTGCTGCTGCGCTCAGTCGGTGTCGCCCACTGGGGCGTGGTCTATGATCTGCTGGCCAAAGAGGCACCGTCGGGCTGGCGTCACAGCCCGCTGCTTCGGCGACACAGGCTGGTGACACTGGACGCCGCCAGGTGTGCCCCGGTTGGCCGTTACCAACTACATCTGGACGATGAGCTCGGGCTCGTCGTGGCGCAACCGTAAGTTGAAAGGAGGAGGGCATGCCGCATTTCGATCTACTGCAGGAAGGCTGGATACCGTGCGTGATGCTCGGAGGAAGCAACGCGCAAGAGCTCAACCTTAAGGAAACGCTCGTACGCGCCTGCGAAATCCAGGAGCTATCCGACCCGTCACCGCTAGTTACGCTGGCGCTGCACCGGCTGCTCCTGGCGGTGCTGCACCGCGTGTTCGGGCCGAAGGACACTGGCGACTGGGCGCTTCTCTGGAATAACGGCTGGGACAACGCTCGGCTGGAGGAGTATTTCGCCCGCGAGAGTGTGCGCGATCGGTTCAACTTGTTCGACGACGAGCACCCGTTCTATCAGACCGGCGACCTGGACTTCAAGTACGAAAAGCCGATAGCCAACCTGGCCCATCAGATGGCCTCAGGGGGGAACCCGATGGCCCTGTTCGACCACACGCAGGACTGCTGCCTGCGCCCCGCCGAGGCCGCCCGTTATCTCATCGCCTTCCAGTCGTACGCGGTGGAAGGCCTCCTGTCCTTCGAGAATCCAGCCGACCGGTCGGCTGACGCGGCCCCGCTGGTAAAGGGCGCGTCTGTCTTGGTGCGGGGAGAGGACCTCTTCCGGACGCTTATGCTCAACCTGCACCAGTACAATGCGGAGGAGCGCGAGCCCTTCGAGGTATCGGGCGAGGACCTTCCGGCCTGGGAACAGGACGAGCCCACCAGAGCGGAAGACCGTCACCCCGCCGGCTACCTGGACCTGCTTACCTGGCAGAGCCGCCGCGTCCGGCTGCTCCCGCCGGAGAGTGATGGTGAGCCGGTGCGCAGCGTCGTCATCATGAAAGGGCGCCAGTTTCCTACTCTGGGCTACCGCCACGGCAAAGAGACGATGCTCGCGTTCCGCTGTGTCCAGAAGGCGGCCAAAGGCCAGGACCCCTGGCCCGCCGTCGGTTTCCGGGAAGACCGGGTCGTCTGGCGCGATAGCCTTGCGCTTTTTCAAGCGGTCGAGGGCCGTCACACCCCGCCCAAGATGCTCACGTGGTTGGCTGACCTGGTCAGCGTCGAGGCGCTCCCCCGATCGCTGACGTTGCCCCTTGAGCTGTTCGGCCTTTGTACTGACCAGGCCAAGGTCATGTTGTGGCGGCACGAGCACTTGCCCCTGCCCGTCGACTACCTGGGTAAGGACGAACTGGTCGACGCGCTGGGCAAAGGCCTGGATCTAGCCGAGAAAGGCGAGGCCGCTCTACGCCAGAGCGCCCGCACCATGGCGGGGCTAATCCTGGCGCCGGACTCCGACCGCCCGGAGGGTAGACAGCCGAAGGCCGAGCTGGTCTCCGCGCTGGCGACGCGGCTACTCCCGGGCCGGTCGTACTGGGCCCAGTTGGAGACGCCGTTCCACCGCCTGCTGGTCCGCCTCCCTACCGACGTCATTCACCACGATGGCATCGACACTTACGGGACAGCAGCGTTGCGGGAATGGGCACAGACCATCCGGCGGGCTGCTCTGGACGCTTTCGAGTCGTCTGCCGGCGGCCTTGGAATCTCCAACGCCTCGGCCAAGGCCACCGCTCGGGCCGAAAGCCGGCTGAGAGGCAAGCTGCGCCGTGCGCTTGCCGACTACCTGGATGAGGAACAAACAGACCAAAATAAGGAAGAAGGAGGTTGAGCAAAGGACATGAGTCCACCGAGCCAGCGCGAGAGCGCATTCGTCCGCTATCTGGAGCAGTTGGCCGCAGAGGAGGACCGGGGCGCGCTTGCCGCCCTGCGCCGCGGCCTGGGCAAGCCACCGGGTGAGGCCCCCGAGCTGTATCCATACGTGATGCCCTGGCTGGGGGGCCAGGTCTCACCCTGGGACGAGGACGCTTTCTTCCTCGTCGCCAGCCTCTTCGGTCTTCACCAGCGCAGTTGGAACCGGCCGGAGGCCCGCCCCGGCTTCACCAACTTTGGGGCATCGTTGGCGCGCCTCAAAGACGGCAAGCAGGACGCGGCCGTCGAGCGGCGCTTCATCGCCCTTCTCAACGCCCACGCCGACGACCTGCCGGAGCACCTGCGACACCTCGTATCGCTGCTGGCGTCCAAGGAAACGCCGATCGACTGGGCTCAGCTCCTCAACGACATCCGCCGATGGGACCGGGATGGCCAGCCCGTGCAGCGGGAATGGGCCAGGGCGTTCTGGGCTGGGGCCGGCCCCGCCTCGACATCCCAGGGCGATGCAGAAAGCGTGGATGCAGCCAATAACGATTTCGGCGAGCAAGCGCCGTAACAAGAAAGGAAGGTATGAGTATGTTTGTCGAACTGCACATCTTGCAGAACTTCGCGTTCTCCAACCTGAACCGCGACCTCAGCGGCGCCCCAAAGGACTGCGACTTTGGCGGTTACCGGCGCAACCGCATCTCCAGCCAGTGCACCAAGCGGGCCATCCGCGAGCACTTCCGCAGCGGCGACATCATCCCGCCGGACCGCATCGCCGAGCGGACCAAGCGCCTGGTGGAAGACCTGGTAGAACGCCTGCACCAGCGCGGCAAAGATGAGATCGAGGCCCGCGCCGCGGTGGAGGCGGCGCTCAGGGGAATCAAGCTGGGCATTGGCGATGACGGAAAGACCCAGTACCTGCTATTTCTGGGCCGAGCCGAGATACAGGCCCTGGCCGACGCCTGCCTGGAGCATTGGGACGCGCTGTTGAGATCCGGTTCGGATGCCGTCGAAGCGCCCGCTGGGCAGCGCGCCTCCCGGCGCGACGCCAAGCGGGCCGCCCAGCAGGCTTTGCCCGGACAGGTGGTCAATGCGCTGAAAGAAGTCCTGGACGGGGCGCGGGCGGCAGACCTGGCGCTCTTCGGGCGGATGATGGCCGACCTCCCCGACAAGAATATCGATGCCGCCTGCCAGGTGGCCCATGCCTTCTCCACCAATCGGGCCAAGGTCGAGTTCGACTTCTACACCGCCGTCGACGACCTCAAGAAGGACGATACTCCCGGCGCCGACATGATGGGCACCGTGGAGTTCAACTCCGCCTGCTACTACCGCTACGCCAACATCGACCTCGACCAGCTCAAGAGCAACTTGCAGGACGATGAGGAACTGGCCCAGAAGACTGTCGAGGCCTTTCTGCAGGCTTCCATCGAGGCCATACCCACCGGCAAGCAGAACTCCTCGGCAGCCCAGAACCCTCCCTCCTTCGTGATGGCCGTGGTGCGCGACAGGGGGCTGTGGTCGCTGGCCAACGCCTTCGTCCGCCCGGTCGCCCCCAGCCGGGACCTAGACCTTGTCCAGAATTCGGTGGCCGCTCTCGATCGATTCTGGCAGCAGATGGTGAATATGTACGGTGACAAGGGCTTCGCGGGCGTATGGTGCGCGGCATTGGACGACGCGGCCGTCGCTGTGAAGGCTCTCGCCGGCGCGCGCGTCGGCAACACCGGGGAGCTGGTGCAGCGAGTGCTCGGCGCCCTATCCTTCGCTCAGGGCTACGGTGAACAGCCATGAGCACGCTGCTCTTA
>JAMCWG010000070.1:6300-29814 GCA_023475235.1 Chloroflexota bacterium | reverse complement strand
TGAAGTTGGCGCATAAGGCCATGGGGCAGGTCATCCTCAAGGCGTGGCAGTATTTCAAGCAGATCGTCTTGCCCCCTGTCCCATCTCAGGTCTGAACGTCAGCTTCAGGCTGCTTTACGGGGCCTTTTCAAAGTCTGCCCACAGACCCTTTCGGTCCCGTGGGGGCGGGCAACGCGCCCCCTACGCGAAGATCATTCACTCATGTGGACGAACCCTTGCGCGGGTTCCGAACCCGCGCAAGGGTGTCATCACACAGGCGAGCTCTCGCTCCGTGGCTGTTCCACCAGAGCAATGGATGGTAGTGGACGCTCCCAGCAATTACGTGTATATTTCGATGACGGTTTGAAGCAGGCCGCGGGCGTGTGACTATCGAAAGCGAGGAGGAAGCTGTGAAGATCACCAGGATCGAACCCATCAACCTGCAGCGGACAGTGTTGGTTAAGGTGTATACCGACGAGGGCATCACGGGGGTCGGCGAGGCCAGCCCGATGAACCCCCCAGTGGTGTGCTCGCATATCGAGCATTCCCTGGCGCCGATGGTCGTAGGAATGGACCCCTTCGACGTCGAGGCCATCGTCGAGAAGATGATCGTCGGACAGTACAAGATCGCCGGCCAGACGCAGGCGATGGCCGGGGCCGGCATCGAGATCGCCTGCTGGGACATTATGGGCAAGGCGCTGAACCGGCCCGTCTACAAGCTGCTCGGCGGCGCGTACCGGACGAAGGTCCAGGTGTATGCCTCCTCGATGCGGCGCGATATCACGCCGGAGGACGAGGCCAGGCGGATGCACGATCTGCGCGACAAGTATGGCTACCGGGCGGGCAAGATATGAGCGGGCGTAACCTATGGCTTCGATACCGATATGTGGCCGGGCCGGACGCGATCTCTGGTGAAGGCAGTGCGGGAGGCCGTGGGCGACGACTTCCAGTTGATGGTGGATGGCAACTCATGCTACTCGGCGCCGCGCGCGATTGAGCTTGGCCGGTATCTGGAGCAGATGGGAGTCTGGCACTTCGAGGAGCCCTGCCCGTACTTCGATCTGGAGGAGACGGCTAAGGTGGCCAGGGCCCTGGACCTGCCGATAGCCGGCGGCGAGCAGGACTGGGACCTGCGAGTGTTCAGGGAGATGCTGGTGAAGCAGGCCGTGGACATTCTCCAGCCCGACGTCATAAAGTGCTATGGCTTCTCCCACGCCAAGAAGATCGCGGCCCTGGCCGACGCCTTCGGCACGTTCATCACCGTTCACAACGCTCAGCCGAACCTGGGCACGGTGGCCACCCTGCACTTCGCCGCGGCCACACCGGCCTGCCGCTACGCACAGGAGTACTCCATCGAGCCGCACCCGCTGCGCGACCGGCTGTTCGAGCCCAAGCTGGAGGTAGTCGACGGCCACATCGCCGTGCCCGACGGCCCGGGGCTGGGTGTGACCCTGAATGAGGATGTGATCAAGGAAATGCGGGTAGGGTGAGGGCTCCCAATGAATGTTGTTCTTGCTCTGGATTCGGACGCTCTGGGCCACGGCGATGACGAGCTGGGCCAGACGCTAATAGTGAACTTCCTGCGCACGCTCGCCTTCCGGGACGACGTGCCGCAGACCATCGTCTGCTACAACTACGGGGTGAAGCTGGCGGAGACGGGCTCACTGGCCCTGCCGGCGCTGGAAGCCCTCGTGCAGCGGGGCGCCGAGGTCCTGCTGTGCGGCACCTGCGTCAATTATCTCAATCTCCAGGCGCGACTGGCCGTAGGCGAGGTGAGCGATATGCGCACCATCGTGGAGCGGCTGTTGGCGGCGGATAAGGTCCTGTACGTATAACGGCACCACAAATCGTCCGGCACAGGCGAGGCGCGCCTGGCCTGTACGCACGGACTGCTAAGAGGTAGGGAGTGAAGACTCAAGTTGTGCTCACCGTGTCGGCATCGAAGCGGCTCATCGGGAGGGCGGTGGCCCAGATGGACATCGTTCAGAAGGCAAAGAAAGACGGCATCCTCGTGGTCAGCGGCGGGACGACCGACGGCTACCTGGCGGAGGAATTGCTGGGGCACGAGATCGATAAGCGGGCGTTCCGCTACGGCATAACCACGCCGCACAATCCCGAGCGGAAGGGCGGACCTGCCCCGCAGGGGCGGAAGGACCTCATCTTTCGCAACGGCCAGATTGACGAATCGGTTGACCGGATAACCATCGTGCCGGATATGAAGCGGGGCGATGTCTATGTCAAAGGGGCGAATGCGCTGGACTACCGCAACAAAGTGGCGGGAATCCTCATCGAGAACCCGACGGGCGGTACGGTGGGCGCTTCCTGGGGCCGCATCTATGGCTCGCACATGCACATCGTCATCCCGGTCGGGCTGGAAAAGGTGGTCTATCACGACATCTTCTCGCTGGCCCGTAAGACGATGGACCCCGACTATATGGGGCCTTCGCTTTACCCGGTCACGGGCATCATCGTCACCGAGATCGAAGCGTTGAAGATGCTGAGCGGGGTAGATGCGGAGCTCCTGGCGTCGGGTGGCATTGCAGGAGCCGAGGGCTCGGTGCGCCTCTTGCTGGAAGGTGAGGCGGAGGTTGTCAAGAAGGCGCTTGCCCTCGTCGAGAGTGTGCGAGACGAGCCGCGGTTCTTGATGTAGCTGAGGTCTGTTATTGGATGCAATAGATATGCATTTAGATCTAGCTCAGCTCGAGCGCTTCACCATCGATGTAGCCAGAGACACCGGCCGGCTGCTGATGCGGTACCGGCACCGGAGCGGCTTCTCTTCAAAGGCGGACGGCTCGGTGCAGACAGCGGCCGATGTGGCCGCCGAGGCCCTGGTGCGCCGGCGGGTCAGCGTCGCTTATCCGGGCGCGGCGTTCCTGGGGGAGGAGAGCTATGGGCCGGTGAGGACGGATGGCTTGCTCTGGGTCTGCGATCCCCTGGACGGCACCACCAATTACCTTCGCGGGCATCCTATCTGGGGCGTATCGCTGGCCGCGTTCCAGAACGGGGAGCCCCTGGTCGGCGTGGTGCACCTTCCCCTGCTGCGGGAGACGTTCTGGGCCGTCGCCGGCCGGGGCACGCGGCGAAACGGGGCTGAGGTGCGCGTCGCCGAGGGCGACGGGACGCAGTTCTCGGATATTTACACACTGTCGTCGCGGTGCTGGGGGGACTACGCGGTCGAGGGGATGGCCAGCAGCTTGCGCTGCTTCGGCAGTTGCGCCTACCATCTGGCGCAGTTGTCCTGCGGCGGGACTGTTGGCTGCTGGGAGTACAATCCGAAGATCTGGGACCTGGCGGCCGGAGTGTTGCTGGTGCGGGAGGCGGGAGGGACCGTGCGCCTTATGGATGGCGGTGACCCCATCCGGCGATTCGCCGGCAGTCCCGAAAGGCCCGGCCAAGCCCTGCCGACCGTCGCCGCGTGCAACGAGCGGGTGCTGGCGCGAATGATGCAGGGCACGAAGTGATTGCCCGGCGCTCAGGCGGCCCGCGCTCCAGGCATAGCGTTGCGAAGGTCGGTTGACAGACCGGCCCAAAATAGTATGATTCCCGCACATCTGCCGTGCTTCAGGACGAAAGGGATTGCACGAAATTACGCCAAGGAGGTAAGTCGATGCGCGTCGCCGAAGCTATTGTCAAATCCCTCAAGGTGGAGGGTGTCAAATTCGTCTCCGGCTTCCCGGGTGCGGGCGCCCAGCCCGTGATCAATATCCTGTATGACTATCCTGAGATAAGGTCGATCCTGGCCCGCCACGAGCGGGTGGCTGTGGACATCGCCGACGGGTTCGCCCGGACCACGAACACCCCGGGTGTGGCCATATGCGGGACCGGTCCCGGCGCCGGCCAGGCTTTCACCGGCATCAGCCAGTCCTTCTCCGATTGCGTGCCGGTCCTGCTGCTCCAGGGGCAGGCCCCGCTGCACGGCCTTGGTACCCAGTATACCCAGGAGATTGACGCCATCGACGCGTTCCGCACCATCACCAAGTGGGAGATACAACTGAACGTGAAGGAGCGCGCATCCGAGGTGGTCCGCCGCGCCTTCACGCTGATGCGCTCGGGGCGAAAGGGCCCCGTGATGATAGAGATGCCCAACGACGTGGTGAGCGGGGAGATCGCCGACGAAAACGCAGCTTACCGGCCGGTGGGTCCGGGCCTGCGGTCGGCCGGCGATCCGCGGGAAATCGACAAAGCGGCCGCTCTGTTGCTGGCGGCTAGGTCCCCCGTGCTCTACGCGGGCGCCGGCGTGCTCTGGGCGGACGCCTGGGATGAGCTGCGCACGCTGGCCGAGATGCTGACCGTCCCGGTGATGACCACGCTGAACGGCAAGAGCTGCTTCCCCGAGGACCATCCGCTGGCACTCGGGATGGGCGGCTACCCCAAGGGCAGGCTGGCGACGTCGCAGGCCAACCATTTTGCCCGCAAGGCAGACCTCGTCCTGGCCATCGGCAACTCCTTCAAGCCGATGGCGACCGGAGAGAGGCCAATACCGCCCGATGTCAAGCTCATCCACATAGACGCGGAGCAAAAGGAGCTCAACAAGGTCTACCAGGCCGACGTAGGCATTATGGGTGACGCCAAGCTGGCCCTCCAACAGCTCATCGAGGCCGTGAAATCGAGGGCCACAGCCGACCGGCTGGCCCCCAAGCCGGAGATACCGGCCGAGATCAAGCAGTTGAAGGAGCAGTGGCTGGCCCATTGGATGCCTAAGCTCACCTCGAATGCGGTGCCGGTGAATCCATACCGCATAACGTGGGAGATTCAGCACAATGTCGACCGGAACAAGACTATCGTGCTGCACGACTCCGGATACGCGCGGGGCCACGTCAGCCATATCTACGAATCGCTGGTGCCGCGCGGCTATCTGGGAATGGGCGGCCAGAGCGAGATGGGGTGGTCGTTGGGGGCAGCCATCGGCGCAAAGCTGGGCAGGCCCGATTTCACGGTGATCAACGTGATGGGCGACGGCGCCTTCGGCATGACGGGTATGGATATGGAGACCGCCGTTCGCAACGAGGTGCCCATCATTACCGTAATACCCAACAACTCGAACCTCGGCATCACGCGGGGCGGTATCCCGGAAGGGAAGTACAACATGGTGGAGCTGTCCGGCAACTACGCGAAGGTGGCGGAGGGCCTGGGGGCGTACTCGGAGCGCGTCGAGGACCCGAACGAGGTGGGTCCGGCCATCAAGCGTGCCATCAGGGCTAATGCCGAGGGGCAGCCGGCCCTGATCGAGGTGATTGCCGCGTTGGAGCCGACGCCGTCTATGCCGTAAGGCGCGGCGCGAGGCGGCAGTCGCTCATCTGCCGCCTCTGCGTCCCTGGGAAGCGACCCCGAGCGAGACATTACGGCCGCTCTACCGTTTTGCGAGTTGCACGTTTTGCGCTAGAATAGTCCTAGAACATCCAGACCAATATTGAATCAAACTTGAAGCTGTCCGCTAACGCGGGCAGCTTAGATGTCAGGAGGGCAATGACCGATGGCCAATCGAGTGCGGGTGCGACTGGCGCCCAGCCCTACGGGGCCGCTGCATGTGGGCAGGGCGCGCACCGCACTGTTCAACTGGCTCTTCGCCCGCCACAACGGCGGTGTCTTCGTGCTGCGGATCGAGGACACCGACCGTCAGCGCTCGACCGAGGCTAATCTCGTCTCCATCCTCGACTCGCTGCGCTGGCTGGGGCTGGACTGGGACGAGGGGCCGGATATCGGCGGGCCCTACGGGCCATACTTCCAGATGCAGCGGCTGGAGACCTACCGGCAGGCAGCCGAGCGGCTGCTGGCGAACGGGGCCGCTTACAAATGCTATTGCTCGGTGCCAGAGCTGGAGGCGATGCGCCAGGAAGCGAAGGCCGCCAAAGTCGCCTTCCGCTACCCCGGCCGCTGCCTCCGGTTGACTCGCGAGCAGATCGCCCAGTTCGAGGCGGAAGGCCGCCGGCCCGTCATTCGGTTCATCGTGCCGAAGGAAGGGACCACCACCTTTCGCGATATGATCCACGGTGACATAACGGTGAACAACAGCGAGCTTGACGACCTGGTTATCGTCAAGAGCGATGGGATCCCGACCTACAACTTCGCGGCCGTGATAGACGATACTACGATGGAGATGACCCACGTCATTCGCGGCGACGACCATATCGCCAATACCCCCAAGCAGATACATGTCTATCGGGCGCTCGGTTACACGCCGCCGGAGTTCGGCCACCTGCCGATGATCCTCGGCCTCGACCGGGCGAAGCTATCCTCGCGCCACGGCGCCGCGGCCGTCACCGACTTTGCGGCGATGGGCTACCTGCCGGAAGCGATGATGAATTACCTGGCGCTGCTCGGCTGGTCCTACGACGACAAGCGCGAGTTCTTCTCTCGTGAGGAGCTGATCAAGTACTTCGATATCTCCCGGGTGGGCAAGACCGGGGCCGCCTTCTCGATGCAGAAGCTGGAGTGGATGAACGGCGCGTACGTCCGCGGCCTCAGCCCGGACGCCCTGGTGGTGCGGGCGCTGCCCTTCCTCCAGGAGGCGGGCCTGGTGTCGGCGTCGCCACCGCCGTCTGAGCTGGCATACGTCCGGCAGGTGATGCCGCTCGTCCACGAGCGACTGAAGAGGCTGGCGGAGGTAGCCGAGCTCACCGACTTCTTCTTCAAGGAGCAACTGGAGTACGACGGCGCTTTGCTGGTGGGGAAGGGAATGACCGCCGACCAGAGCCGACTGGCCCTGGAGGCCGCCCAGGCCGCGGTCGCATCGGTGGACGTGTTCAACGTGCCCAGCCTTGAGGCGGCGATCCGTCCCCAGGCGGAGCGACTCGGCCTGAGCACCGGCCAGCTCTTCGGGACGATCCGTGTCGCCGTCACGGGCCGGACCGTCGCCCCGCCGCTCTTCGAGACGATGGCCGTGCTGGGGCGCGAGCGATGTGCCCGGCGCATCCAGCAGGCATTGACTAAGCTTCCCTCGGGCATACCCAGATGAGCGTAGAGCACGTGGCCCAGGCACCGAATGCAGCATCTGGACTCCGGCGCGACGTAACGGTGTGGGGCTCCTATATGTGGGGCTACGCCGACGTGGGCGCCGATGTCTACGTGGCCCTGGGACTGGTGATCGCCGCGTCTCAGGGATACGCCCCGCTGGCCTTCTTGCTGGCTGGCCTGGTCTATATCATGATCGGCCTGGCCTATACCGAGCTGGCGGCCACCTATCCGGTCGCCGGGGGCGGCCAGTTCTTTGCTATGCGCGGCCTGGGCGACTTCTGGGGGTTCGTGGCCGGCTCCGCCCTGCTTCTGGACTACACCATCGATATCGCTCTGTTCTCGGTGGCCTCCGCCGGTTATTTCAACTTTCTCGTCGAGCTGATCACGGGACTCAACATCGGCGGCGCCCGGTTCTCTCTTGGGTCGCTGGAGGTGCAGGCCTTCTGGCTGGTCGAGACGCTGGTCCTCATCGGCTGCTTGATCTGGCTGAATATTCGTGGCATAAAGGAGTCGTCCTTCGTCAACGAGGCTATCGGCGTGGTTGCCATAGCCGTACAGATGGGAATTGTGTTTGCCGGGTTCATATTGGCGTGGCACCCTGACCTGCTGGTGCAGCAGTGGGTTCAACAGGCCCCGACGCTCAACCAGTTCATGTACGGCTCGTCGCTGGCCATCATCTCCTACGTCGGACTGGAGTCGATCTCGCAGGCAGCGCAGGAGACGCGCCGGCCGGCGACGGTGGTCCCTCGCACCTCGATCAGTCTGATCTTCACCGTCTTCGTCTTCGCCGTCAGCTTCTCATCGCTGGGTCTGGGCATACTGCCGTGGCAGGTATTCGGCGAAAACGTCGGCAACCCTGTGGCAAAGGTCGCCGAGGCAATACCGTTCCTCGGTGTGATCGCCGGCCCGCTGAGCGCGGCGCTGGGAGCCTCCATCCTGCTCATCTCCGCCAACTCCGGAGTGATGAGCGCCTCGCGGCTGGTGTACTCGATGAGCCATTTCGGGCTCGTCTCCAACTGGTTCGATAAAGTACACCCCAGATTTCAGACGCCCGTGCGCACCATCGTGATCTTTTCGATGTTCGGCGTGCTCCAGACTGTGCTGTCGTTCCTGACGCCCAGCGCGATGGACACGCTGGGCAACCTGTATGCCTTCGGGGCCAGCCTGGGATATCTGCTGGTCTTCGCCGCTCTCGTCAGGCTGCGCTTCACCGATCCATATTCGCCGCGCGCCTACAAAATGCCGATAAACTGGCGGGTCAACCTGGGCGGGAAGCTGGTCGACGTACCTCTGCTGGGCTTTCTCGGAATGCTGGGCGTCGGCTCGATTCTGTTCACCGTCGTGTTGACGCACGAGATCGGGCGGATCGCCGGCCCGGCGTGGGTGTTGATCGCCTTGATGTATTATTGGTTTTACCGGAGGCGCCAGGGCCGGCCCTTCCTGGGCAGCGCCGAGCGTGACTGGGAGGGCAGCCAGAAGGCCGTGTTGGAGAGCGCCGAGGAGTACGAGCTGCTGGAGGAGTACAAGGCCGCGTTGAGCGAGCGCGACAAGCGGGAGGCGGTGCGCCGTGGCTGACCGGGAAGCCAAGCTGAGGGCGAGCGACTACTTTGCGGCCGCTGTAGGCGGGCTGTGCGTGGCTTTTGGTGCGATGATCCTCTTCCACGCGTTCACCGATTACCCTAGCCCAAGTATGTTCCTTGTGGGCGCGGCGATTCTGGGCTTCGGTGTTGTGCGCCTTCGAAGCGTCTGGCAATCCCTAGTAAGGCGGTAGTGATACAAATGAGTACAGGCATAACCGGTATCGAGCCCCTTGGCGCGGTCCTGGCGGTAGGCTTCGCGGCCAGCATGGCAACGATTTTCTGGTGGATGTTTCGCGTTCCCCCGGCGGTCACGTATCGGGCCGTCACGGCCCGGCGGGCTGTGTCGGCTTTGCGCAAGATACTCGTGCCCACCCTGGCCGACGAGGTCTCGGCGCGGGCCGTAGAGATGGCCGCTCGCCTGGCCGAGCCGCAGCAGGCCGAGATCATTCTGGCGTACGTGTTCGAGGTGCCGTTGCTGCTGCCCCTCGGCGCTCGCATCCCCGAGATGGAGACGCGGGCGGAGGAAGCCTTCACTCAGGCCGAAGGCATCGTGAAGGCCCACGGGCTGCAGTCGCGTCGCCGCAACCGCGCTTCGCGGCAGGCGGGCGATGGGATCGTCGACCTGGCCAGGGAAGAGCAGGCGGACCTCATCGTGATGGGGCTTGGCCACAAGCACCGGCCGGGCGACGCCATCATCGGCCCCACGACCGAGAGGGTGCTGCACCGGGCGCCGTGTGAGGTGCTTATAGACCGTGCCCTTATCGGCCAGTAGGCGGCAACCATCGGTTACCCTTTGTTCGTGGCATTTGCCCTTGAGAGGAGCGTTCGACCGGTAGCTTCAGACTACATTATCCCCTGCACGCGATACCCGGCTATCTCCTCGGCCGTGATCCCCAGGTACTTGCCCAATATCTCCTCGTTGTGCTCGCCGGGCGCGGGGATGGGGCCCAGCTTGCCGGGTGTCTCCGAGAACTTGATGGTGAGCCCGGGCACCCACATCTCGCCAGTCACCTTGTCCTCGATCTTCACCATCATCTCGCGCTCGTGCAGATGAGGGTCTCGGGCGGCGGCTGGGATGTCGTTGACCGGGCCGCAGGGCACCTCGGCCTCGGCCATGATCTGGACCACTTCGGCCTGGGTCTTGTCCTTCAGCCACTCGTTGATGGCGGCTTCGATCTCCTCGACGGCGGCGGCCCGGACGTCCTGTGCGCCGTATTTCTCGCTGAACTCGGGATGGCCGATGGCTTCGCAGAAGCGTGACCAGATGCGCCGCGTGGAGCCGGTGATGTAAACGTAGCCGTCTCTGGCCTTGTAGGTGTTGCTAGGCGGCGTGCCCGACCGATTGCCGTGGCGCTTGGGCACGCGGCCGGTGAGCAGGAAGTTGGAGATCGGGATTTCGGTGAGGGTGTAAGCGCCGTCGAGAAGGCAGACGTCCACGGTCTGTCCCTCGCCGGTCATCTGCCGGCGGAACAGGGCGCCCAGCGTGCCGATGGTAGCGTGCAGCGCCGTGACGCGATCGACAATCGAAAAAGAGGTGCGTGTAGGTGGCGTCTCCGGAAAGCCGGTCAGGCTCATCAGCCCGCACATCGCCTGGCCGATGGGGTCAAAGGCCGGGCGGTCCCGGTACGGCCCGTACTGGCCGAAGCCGGAGACATTCGTCATAATGATGTCGGGCTTCAGCTTCTTCAGCTCGTCGTACCCGAAGCCCATCCTGGCGATGACGCCGGGGCGGAAGTTCTGAAGGAACACGTCGGAGATCTTCACGAGCTCCCGAAGGACCTCCTTGGCCTTCTCGGTGCGCAGATTGAGGGTGACGCTTTTCTTGCCGCTGTTGTACTGCGCCCAGTACACGCTCTGGCCCTTGTATGTCGGGCCGTTCTCACGGCTCTCCTCGCCGCCAGGCTTTTCAATCTTGATTACCTCGGCGCCCATTTGAGCAAGGTGGAAGCCGCAGCGCGGCCCCGCCTGATGACGTGCCAGATCGAGGACCCGAATACCGTCCAGGCAACCGGCCATTGTACTATGTCCTCCACTACTTAGGTTATGATTAGCCCAGACGCCCGCAGAGTCCTTGCATTATTCGACGTAATCTGTAGGGGCCGACCCGCGTGTCGGCCCCGAAGAGCCAGGGCCATGTCCTGTCGCCCATCGGGTTTGATCGGTGCTAGGGCGCACACTCGGGTGCGCCCCTACAAGAATGCCGCATCCATCTCGACAACCGAGAGGCCCTACATGCGCTCGCGAGAGCGCAGCGTTGGCCGCTAGTATAGCCTAACCTCGAGAGTCTGGGTAGGCCCAATGTGTTGCGACACCGACAGCGGGCGGGCGTGGCGCCTGAGTGGAAGTCCTGCCGCCTGTGTATGGGACAGCGAGCGCACGGGCGGGGTGGCGACCAAAAGCCACCTCACCGCCGCTGAGTAGGCTGTATGCCGGTGGCCAGAGGGAAGGGGCAGACCTACTGCCCCTTGGTCGCCGACAGTACGGCCTGGGCGACCCGCCGGCCAAGTGCGCGCGCCGCCGCCAGGTCCGCCTCGTGTGGCCTTCCCTTCACCTCCAGGGTGTCCACGGTCTCCATCCCGGCCGCCTTCGCCATATCGCCGATGGCCTTGACGGCGCCCCCGCTCCATCCGTAGGAGCCGAAGGCGGCGGCCAGCTTGAGCCGCGGCCTGATGGCCTTGATCAAGGTCATGGCCTGGGCCACGGCCGGATGCGGGCCGCCCAGCACGGTCGGCGAGCCGACGACCAGGGCAGAGGCATCCACCAGGTCGCACGCTACGTGGGACAGGTCAGCCACCTGCAGGTTGCGGGGAATGACCTCCACGCCCTCGGCCGAGGCGGCGTCGGCAACCTCCTGGGCCAGCGTCGCCGTGCTCGACCACATCGAGATGTAGGCGACGACGATCTTCGGCAGCAGCGGCCCCCGCACCCATTGCTCGTAAGCCTGCAGGATGACCTCCGGCCGGCGGTGCGGTGGGCCGTGACTGGGAGCGATTAGCCTGGGCTTGGGGTCCAGCGCCGCGATCTTGTCCATGGCGCGGGCTGCCGGCCTGGCGAAGGGCATCATGATCTGGGCGTAGTAGCGCTTCGCCTCGGGCAGCACGATCCCCCCAACCTGGTCGGCAAAGGGCAGGTCGGCGGCGATATGGCTGCCCATGAAGTCGCAGGAGAAGAGCACTGCCTCCTCGGGGCAGTAGGTGAACATCGTCTCCGGCCAATGGAGGAAGGGCGCGTCCACGAAGCGGAGGCTCTTCCCGCCCAGATCGACGGTGTCGCCTTCCTTCACGACGGTTATTCTGTCGTCTTCCACCTGGTACAGGGCTTGCACGGCGGCCCGCCCCGGCTGGGTGAGAAGCAACCTCGCCCTGGGGGCAGCGGCCAGTACTTGAGGGATGGCGCTGGTGTGGTCGGGCTCGGCGTGGTTCATCACGAGGTAGTCGAGCTCGGCGAGGGGCGTCAGGGCTGACACCTGGCCGAGCAGTTCCGTCTCAAAGCCCATCCTGGCCGTGTCGATCAGCGCCGTCTTCTCCCCGCCCTGCACCAGATAGGCGTTGTACGAGGTGCCGTAGGGCAGGGCGATCAGGGCGTCGAAGACACGCTCATCCCAGGCCTGGAGACCTATTCGAGTTATGCCGGGAGCAACTTGCTTTTGCATCTGGACCCTCCTGTCTGCATCGCTAGCTTGTCGTCACGCGGGTCGTCGGCCCGGCGCGCCTGCCGCATACACGGACCGGCGTGCCGCTAGCTTCATTTTCACTATGTCTTGTCCTCGATCTGCCTATCTGCAGCGGGCGACTTGGGCCTCGAGCTCGTGCACCAGCGAGTGGTACTTCTCGTGGTCGCCGGGGCGCTCGGCCTCGACGTCCTCGAAGCGCTTCAGCATCTCCCGCCGCTCGGCGGGCCCCAGCATGCGGTCGGCCAGCGGATAGAGGATAGTATCCTCTTTCTTGATGTGCTGCGTCAACAGGTCGGCGTAGCCGGTAGCGTTCCGAATGATCGCCTGCTTGGCGGCGGCATCGCCGGCCTTGTAGCGGCTAACTGCCTCGGCGAGCCCGCGCACAAAGCCGCGCCCCTGCTCGTGCTCGATGAGCATCACGCCGGTCGGGCCTCCCTGGCGGGGAAGGCCGCGGGCCTCCATCGTGGTGAAGAGAATATTCTCTTCCTTAGCGTGGTGGCAGGCGTCGGCGAAGTTGCGGATGAAGTCCACGGACTGCTCCAGCAGCGCGGGCGGTATCTCCTTGCCGGACTCGAGTATCCTGACCGTCTCGCGCAGGACCTCGATGGCCTTCTCGATGACCCTCGATTTCAGCATCAAGATCTCGGTTGGGCTGCTTTCGTTCTGTGCCATTGGCGTAACCTCCTCCATTCAATGGTAACATCAAGGGTAAGTGCCAAGCACAGTCTATGGCACCGGCCAGAGGAGGTCTGTGACAAAGGACACACAAGGCAAGCCGCTAGATCGAGAACTCGATGCTGAAATCGAGGGCCTTCACGGAATGGGTGAGGGCGCCGACGGAAATGAGGTCGACACCGGTCTCGGCGATGGCCCGCACGGTGTCCAGCCGCACGCCGCCGGACGCCTCGATGAGGGCCCGCCCGCCCACCAGCTCCACGGCCCGCCGCATCTCCTCCAGGCCCATGTTGTCGAGCATCACCGTATCGGCGCCCGCCTCGGCGGCTTGGGCGGCTTCCTCCGGCGCTTCGACCTCCACCTCGACGGTGATGGTGTGGGCCGACTTCTGCTGGGCCAGGGCCACGATCTCGGCGAAGCTCATCCCCCGGGAGCGCAGGGCCGCAAGATGGTTGTCTTTTATAAGAATGGCGTCGGAAAGGTTCTGGCGATGGTTGTGCCCGCCGCCAACCCGCACGGCATACTTCTCCAGCAGGCGTAGGCCGGGCGTGGTCTTACGTGTCTCGACGATGCGCACGGGCAGGCCCTGTACGGCGTCGACGTAGCGCCGGGTCTCGGTGGCGATGCCCGACAGCCGCTGAAGGAAGTTGAGGGCCGTGCGCTCGCCCATCAGCAGGCTGGCCGCGGAGCCGCGAATATTGGCCACCGTCTGGCCGACGAAGACGGTCGCTCCATCCGGGGCAAGGATATCGGTCTGGACGTCCGGGTCCACCGCTCGGAACACCATCGCCAGCATCTGAATGCCGCAGAGGACGCCTGTCTCTTTGGCGATGACCTTCCCCTGGGCCGTCCAGGCTGGATCGATCAGGGCCTGGGTAGTGACGTCGCCCCAGCCCAGGTCTTCGGCCAGGGCCCGCTCGACGATGCGTTGTACTTCGGCCGACGGCAAGTCCATCACACTATCTCCAGCATACGGTCCAGGGCGCGCCTGGCCCTGGCCGCCAATTCGGGCTCGACCGTGATGTGGTAGCGGTCCATTTCCAAGGCGCTGACCACGCTCTCCAGCGTGGTCTTCTTCATGTTCGGGCATAAGAGGGCGGTGGAAGCGGCGAAAAAGGCTTTGTCGGGATTCTGCTGGCGCAAGCGATGGATCAGGCCCTCCTCCGTGCCGATGATGAACTCGCGGGCGGGGCTGGCCTTGACATAACGCCCCATCTGCGAGGTGCTGAGGACGGCGTCGGCGATGGCGGTGACCTCGGGCCGGCATTCGGGGTGGACGACGACCACGGCGCCCGGATGGGCCTGCTTGGCGGCGAGGATGTGCTCTGGCTTCACCCGGAAATGGGTGATGCAGAAGCCCGGGTAGATGATGATCTCCTTCCTGGTCTGCTTAGCTATCCACGCGCCCAGGTTGCGGTCGGGAACGAAGAGGATACGCTGCTCCCTCAGCGCATCGACCACCTTGACGGCGTTGGCCGACGTGCAGCAGACGTTGCTCTCGGCCTTCACTGCCGCCGACGAGTTCACGTAGGCTACCACCGCGGCGTCCGGATACTGTGCTTTCCACTGGCGCAACGTGTCCACGTCGATCATCTCGGCCATAGGGCATCCCGCGGTGGACTCGGCCAGGAGAACCCTGCGGGTGGGATTGAGAATCGCCGCGCTCTCGGCCATGAAGTGCACGCCGCAGAACACGATTATGGGGTTGTCCAGCGTGGCGGTCTTGCGAGCGAGCTCGAGCGAGTCGCCAACGAAGTCAGCAACGTCCTGAACCTCCGGCCACTGATAGTTGTGAGCGACGATGACGGCCTGGCGGGTCTCCTTGAGATGCTGGATTCGCTGGCGCATCCCCTCAATGTCTCGCATATGCTGCTCCTCAATTTACACGTAAGAAGTGTGGCTTCTCGAAGGGTAAACTTAGACAATCATAGGCCGATGGAAAAGAAGTGTCAAGGATTTGACTGTTCGTTCGGAGAGGGTTATCATCCAGCCGGTTTTCAACATTGACAGCGTTCTCTCGGGAGCAGGGCGTAGACCTGGGCGGCCCCACTCGCGCGCCTGAGCCGGTTCCGCCTGCAGCCTGAGGCCAAGGATAGGGTAAGGTGGATTGGGAAATTCGGAAAACGGACGTGCTTGTGGTCGGGGCCGGCCTCGCCGGCTCGCTGGCGGCCCTGGAGGCTGCCCGTACGGGGGCCCGCGTCGCCGTCGTGATCAAGGGAGGCCCGGGACGCGGGGCGCGTACCACGACGGCCGTGGCCGGCGGGGGCTTTGCCGCTGCCTTCGGCCACGCCGACCCAGGCGACAGCCCGCTGGAGCACATGCGCGACACGCTGCGGGGCGGCGAGTTCCTCAATGACCAGCGTCTGGTCCGGCTGATGGTGGAGGAAGCGCCCCAGCGCATTCGCTACCTGGAGACGCTGGGCGTCGAGTTCGAGCACGACGAGGCGGGCCGGTACCGGCAGCGCCGGGCGCCGGGCCACTCGCGGCCGCGCTCTGTGATGTTGCCGGGGGGCCGTATGGGCCAGTTGGGCCGGACCCTGGCCGAGCGGGTGAAGGAGAGCGGTGCGGAGGTGCACCGGGGCCTAACCCTGGGGGAGCTGCTGGTCGCCGGGGGCCGCGTGGTGGGGGCGGCCTGCGCGGCCGAGGACGGACGCCGCGTCGACCTGTATGCCGGGGCCGTCGTGCTGGCGACGGGCGGCCTGGGCCAATTGTATCCGGTGACGAGCAACCCGCCCTTTATGACCGGCGACGGCTACGCCTGCGGCTACCGGGCGGGGGCGCGCCTGCGGGATATGGAGTTTGTCCAGTTCACCCCGGCTGGTCTGGTGTCTCCCGAGCGTCTCCGCGGCTTCAGCATCAATCACGAATTGCTGGCCCATCCCCGGGCACGGGCGCTGAACGGGCAGGGTGAGCAACTGGCGCTGCTCGGCCCCCAGACGGCATCCGATATGGGATTTCGCCTCGACCTGGTCCGGCTGTTTCACCGGGAGGTGCTGGCCGGCCGGGGGACGCCGGGGGGCGGTGTTTACCTCGACCTGCGGGAGCTACCGCTCGGCGAAAGTGACGGGCTGATGTCGGGGCTGTACGGGCCGCTGCTGGCGCAGGGCGTCGACCCACGCCGCGATCTGCTGGAGGTGGCGCCGGAGACCCATTTCTTTATGGGCGGCCTTGACGTGGACGAGAACGGCCAGACCAGCCTGCCCGGGCTTTACGCCGTCGGAGAGGCGGCCGGCGGCTTCCACGGGGCTAACCGGCTCACCCACAATGCGTTTCCCGAGGTCATCGTGCTGTCGCCGCGGTCGGGCAAAGCTGCCGGCGAGCTGGCGTTGGGCCTCCGGAAAACCACGGTGCCGGAGCCGGAGCAATTGGCCCGTTGGCCGGCGGCGCTGGACCTGCGGGAACGGCTGCGCAAGCTGATGCTGGCGGCCGCCGGTCCTCTCCGCAGCGGGGAGGGTCTGGCTTCGGCGCTGTCGGCGCTGCAGGACCTTGAGGTGGAATACTCCGAGCGACAGGCCGATGGCCAGGAGGACTTGATGGCAGGGCTCGCCACGCGAAATCTGTTCCAGGTGGGAGAGCTGGTGCTGCGCAGCGCCCTGCATCGCCAGGAGAGCCGCGGCAGTCACTTCCGTGAGGACTTCCCCATTCGCGATGATGCTCGCTGTTTGGTCAATGTGATCGTTGAGCGAGGGCCGGACGGGCCGTGCCTTCAGGAGCGCCCCGTCGAGCTCCTGTACGTCCGGCCAGAGGACGCGTAGGCCTGGTCGATTGATTCCCCACCCGGTTGCATCGCACACTTGTTCTATGAACTCGATATTGACACCGCTTCGTGGCCATGTATTATAATAGGTATGGAGCATCGGTGACGTGCGATGTGTCCCTCCGATCTTGAGAAAAGAAAGGGGGTGCGCATTGATCTTAGCATCAAGAAGAGTGCACCTACTCCACCGAGTGTGCCAAGTAGATGGAGCAGGCCCTGTGAGAAGCAGGGCAATGCAACATCAGGCTAAGCCCAGTTCGTGAAGGGTTACGTCTGTGCACCATAGATATTGGTCACAGCAGAGAGCCCTGATGGCTCGTGGGCCCATGTCCTGAAATCGAGGGCCCTGTGGAAACACAGGGCCTTCACTTGTTTCTTCTGACAGACGATACGCTATGCTGCACACTGCGAAAGCATGCGGCATCTGGCGCTTTGGGCGGGCTCGTGGTACACTCGATGCGCGTGAAGGCACGTCGGCTGCTGCGGCTGCGTTGATGTTACCGGCGTTGTTGGCATCGGCATTCGGGAAGGAGGGCCAATATGGGACCAATTGGGCCTACAGAGCTCATAGTCGTACTGGTGGTTGTCATTCTTCTGTTTGGCGCGGGCCGCGTGGGCGATCTGGGCGGCGCCCTCGGCAAGAGCATTCGCGAGTTCCGCTCGGCGGTGAAAGGCGAGGACGAAAAGAAGGAGAAGAAGGAACCCAAGAGCCAGGCCTGAGCAGCGAGGGACTGATCCTGCGTAGCCTCACCAGTATCTTCGACTTGATCTAGAAGCTTGCCGGTGCCGGCGAGACCGACGCCCGTCGCTTCCGCCACTTCCCGATCAAGTCTTGAGCTTAGTCGGGTTTTGTTTTGAGATTTGTCCAAGTTTAGCGTTCCATAGGAGCGAGAACAAGGCAGGCGTTCCTGGACTAATTTTACCCGACGCCTACCCACGTGTCTGTTTGAGGGTCGCGTGGGTAGGGCGCGCCCAGGTGCTCACACGGTCGAATTACCTGTGTGGTCAACCGGCAGCAACCTCTCCCGGGTTCATCGACCCATACGATGGGTTTCTATGTGAAGCAGTCGTGAAGGCAAATCGCCCGGCGAGCCTGCTAGACAGGACTTGCGCTGTCCTACTCCTCTGTTTCCGCGAAGTCTTTAAGTGCAGCCATCTTGTCGTGCCAAAATCGCTCGTAGAAGGAAAGCCACCGCTTCACTTCACGCAGGGGCTCCGGCTGGAGCCTGTATCGCGTCTCCCGTCCGGATCTTCGCTCCTTGACAAGTCCCGCATCAGACAAGATGTGCAGATGCTTGGAAACAGCCGTGCGGCTCATCGGAAAGTGTCCGCTTATCACGTTGACCGACATCTCTCGATCTACAAGCAGCCTTAGCAGCTTTCGGCGCGTAGGATCGGCGATTGCCTGAAATACGTCATGCTTTGCTAAAGTAGCAACCATCTATACCTCAGATAACTTATCGTGCAGACCTCTCGTCATATGGCCCCAGCCATCATCCATTCTCGCATGTATTACCGATTGCTTCTCAGAAACCCTTGGAATGATGTCATCGGCATTCCCCCATCCGGCGTGAACGAGCGTAAACTGTGTTTTTCCTTCGAGTTCCTTCAGCTCAAAAGAGACGCGCCAACCGAAATCATCCCAGGCGAAGGAAAGTCGGTTTGGAGGGTCGAGTTCCAGCACTTTACAGCCTACTGGTCCAAATGGCGTCTGCAAGATGAACTGATGTCCTACTTCCGGTTGAAAATCGTTTGGCATAAACCACGTGGCAATGCCTTCTGAGGTAGACACAGCGTTCCAAACCTTCTGAATCGGAGCATCAATGTCGATAGTGTGTCGGATGTCCGGTAGCGTGCCCTGAGTTTCTTCCTGCATCGTTTTCACCCCAGCCAAGTTTTAATGAAACCAAATGGTTGCGGATACCATATAACACCTTTTGGTTTCATGTCAACATTATGGTTGGCGAATTATGTTGCTACCGTCGTCTTAGCATTTTAACTTATTAACTTATTCTAGCTATCAATACTCTCAGGAGTGTCAGGGTGTCATACGCAGAATTCGTCGAATCGTCTCACGGCTCACCCCATAATCGACTCCCAGATGTCGCAGACTTTTCCCCCCAGCCGCTTTCAGCCTTATCTCGGGCCAAAGTTCGGGTGGGATGCTCGACTGATGCTGCGGTGGCGAAGTGCGCGCTGGTTGGTTAGAAATAACCACGAACAGATAGTACGAATCTGGAAGTGGCGAGACCAATTCCTATCGCTTCCGCTTTGTGACGCGCGCCAGAGGGCGATTGCGTGACGGAAGAGCCCGGCGGAGAACGCCGGAGAGCCGCGTCAGCACTGGAAACGGTGGGCGCTGCGGGCGTGCTCTGGGAGCTGCACGCGCTTTGGCGGTCCTTGGCCGCCGCATACACGCCTAGAGAAGGCTATTTTGACCTTTCCCCGGAAGCGATCCCTGCCCTCGGCGTTAGCTGTACAGTTCCGGCCGGAGAACACATATGAAGGGCAGATTGCGGTAAAGCTGGTCGAAATCCAGGCCGTATCCGACGACGAACTTGTCGGGTATCTCGAAGCAACGGTACTTGAGGTCGATGTCCACCAGGCGCCGCGCCGGCTTGTCCAGGAGCGTGCCCACCGCCAGGGAGGCCGGCTTCCGGCTCCGGAGCATCCGCAGCGTGTATCCCAGGGTCAGGCCCGTGTCGACGATGTCCTCGATCAGCAGCACGTGGCGTCCCTCGATGGACGTCTCCAGGTCCTTTTGAATGCGGACCACGCCGGAGGAGCGAGTCGTAGGGCCATAGCTGGAGATGGCGATGAAATCGAGGTTCACCGGAATGGTAATCTGGCGCAACAGGTCCGCCATCAGTACGATGCAGCCCCGCAGGACTCCCACCAGCAGGGGGATCGTTCCCGCATAGTCCCTCGATATCGCGGCCCCCAGGTCCGCCACCCTGGCCTCGATGGCGGGCGCATCGATCAGCACTTCGGCTATTTGGCTGTGTGAATACTTGCCAGCGAGGTATTTTGGCATCTCTTGCACGGCCGGTGGCAGCGCGCTTAAGCCTCGAACGGGTTCTGCAGGATGATGGTCTGTTCCCTGGCGGCCCCCAGGGAGACAATGGACAGGCGAGCACCCACCAGCTCGGCCAGCCGCAGGGCGTAGCGCTGGGCTGCCGGGGGCAGGTCTTCGAAACGGCGGATGCCGGCGGTGGACGATTGCCATCCGGGCATCTCCTCATACACCGGCTCGCAGCAGCCGAAGTCGTCCATGCTGGCGGGCAGGGTCTCCACGATGCCGTTACCCCACCGGTAGGCGGTGCATATCTTCAGGGTGGGCAGCGAATCCAGTATGTCGAGCCGGGTGAGGGCGATGGAGTCGAGCCCGTTTATCTGGGCGGCGTAACGCGCCAGCACGGCGTCGAACCAACCGCAGCGACGGGGCCGTCCAGTGGTCGTGCCGAACTCCTGTCCTCGCTCGCGAATGAGGCTGCCGGTCTCATCCTTCAGCTCGGTGGGGAACGGGCCGGCCCCAACCCGAGTGGTGTATGCTTTGTACACGCCGATGGCCCGGTCGATGCGGGTAGGCCCAAGGCCGACCCCTCCGCAGCAGCCCGAGCTGATGGGCGCGGATGAAGTGACATAGGGATAGGTGCCGAAGTCCGGGTCGAGGAGGGCTCCCTGGGCGCCCTCGAGAAGGATATTCTTTCCTTCGGATAGGGCAGCGTGCAGCATTGGCACGGTGTCCACCACGTGCGGCTTCAGTCTCTTGCCGAAGGCGAAGTACTGGTCGCGCATCTCCTCGAACGAGAGCGGCGGAGCGCCGTAGACCAGCGTGATGAGCCGGTTCTTCTGATCGAGGGCCACGGCGAGCTTGGCTGCGAACACCTGCTCGTCGATGAGGTCTGCCATCCGCAGGCCGGTGCGAGCAACCTTGTCCGAATAGGCGGGTCCGATGCCGCGGCGGGTGGTGCCGATGCTCCGCGCGCCGCGCGCCTCTTCCTCCAGCCCGTCCAGCAATGTGTGATAGGGCATAATCAGGTGTGCCCGATTGCTGATGAACAGCCGTGAGACATCCACCCCTCGCTCGGTGAGGCTATCGATCTCTTCGATGAGCACGGCCGGGTCGACGACCACCCCGTTGCCGATGATACACGTGCACTGCGGGTCGAAGATGCCGGAGGGCACCAGGTGCATGCTGAAGTGCCCCTTGTCGTTTATGACGGTGTGGCCAGCGTTATTGCCTCCACCGCAGCGGGCCACGATAGAGGCGTGCTCGGCCAGGAGATCAACTATTTTCCCTTTGCCTTCATCGCCCCATTGGCCACCTACGACTGCCACTACCGCCATGTTATCTTACTCCTAATGCGATCAAAGTAATATGCGGCCCACACTGGTGCCCGATTCATTATAGCAGCAATATATATTCAGGCAAGGGGTGCATCGGAGCGGATGCGAGCGGTTGGCTGGCGGGCGGGCTCGCGGACCACCGTCGTCGCCAGGGTGGCCCCGGTCCAGAGCATGCCGGTCACGGCCAGGGTCGCGGCGAGATAGCCGCTGATGTCGATGAGCCAGCCTACCAGCAGGGGGCCGATGATGTATCCCAGGTCGCCCACGAACCGGTTCAGTCCGATGAACCGGGCGACCCTGTTTGCCGGCAGGATATCGGCCAGAAGGACGACCGGCACGCTGTTGCCCAGGCGGCCAAGGCCGGTGAAGCCGACCGCCGTGACATAGAGGGGGAAGCTAGTCACCACGTTGAATGACAGGGTGCCCAGCCCCAGGATGAGCAACGCTGGAATCAGCACGAAGCGGCGGCCGTACCTGTCGGAGATGGCGGCGCCGCCCAGACTCGTGAAAAGACGGACAATGGTGCCGACCGCCAGTGCCAGGCCGATAGCCTCAGGACGTAGGCCCAGCACGGTGCCGCCGTACATGGGCGCGGCGGTGTTCAGAAAGCCGGCGGCAGAGAAGAAAAGGCTCAGCGTGACAAAATCGATGGCCACGATGCGCCACGGGGAGTAGAGATCGGCACGCGTCCCGGATGCGCGCTGATGAGGGCGGCCTTCTCCTCGTTCTCCGGCCCCCGAGCTCGCGCGGAGACGGCGGGTCACGAAGACGAAGCCGGCCGAGAAGACCGCGATGACGGCGCAGAACAGGAAGGGAGCGCGCCAGCCGTAGATCCCTCCCAGAAAGCCGCCGATCACCGGACTGAGCAGCGAGCCGGTCAGCTCGGCCGTCTGCTGGATGCCGATGACCCGCCCGCGTATCTCTCTGGTGCTCGCCTGGTTGAGGTGGACCAGCACCGTGAGGTTGAGCATACAGGAGCCGGCCCCCATAGTGGACCGGCCGAGGACCACCATCGGGAAGGACGTGGCAGAGGCGGCGATAAGAGCACCGCTCGCCATAATCAGCAGGCCCATCGTCATCAGCACCGAGCGGTTCACTCGGTCCAGGGCCATGCCGACCGGCAGGTCCAGGAACAGGCGGGCCAGGCCGAAGGATGCCATGAATAACCCCACCTGAGTGGTGGAGATGGTGAAGGCCTCCTGAATGTTGGGCAGGTTAGGGGAGACGATGCCCATCCCCAGGTGGGAGAGAAAGCCGAGGGCATAGAAGCTCAGCATCGGCAGACTGAGCATACCGACGGTCACCTGGGTTCGGTCAGATGAAGCACTCAGAGTCGTGTCCTTGTGTTCCGGAGGAGGATTCCACCGTCAGTGCAGGTGGGCGCGGCCGATTGTAGCATGGGCCAGAGCACGGCACAACCGAAAACGGCCCGGCGGGCGCAATTGACTTTTGTGCCTGCCTCAACAATAATGGGCCGAGCGACATATCATCTTTAGGCGTTGACCGGATGGCTGGCGGGACCCTGTGAACATCTTTGTTCTTAACGTGGCATGCGGCATACTGGCGGGGGCCGGTACAATGATCGGCGGCGCGATCATCACCCACTGGCGGCCCGCAAGTCGGGAGTTCCTGAAGTACATCATTGCCCTGGGGGCCGGCTTCATGCTGGCCGTAGTCTTCCTGGAGATCCTGCCCGATGCCCAGGAGCAGCTTCCCAATGCCCTGGCCTACGTGCTCGTCGGATATGTCTTGATGCACCTGGCAGAGCAGCTCATCTCCCCGCATTTCCATTTCGGCGAGGAAACGCATACCGAAGTGATGGTCGGCACTTCGGCGAGCGTCGCGGCTATTTTCGGGCTGGGCATTCACGCCTTCTTCGACGGCGCCTCCATCGGCTCGGCATTTGCCCTGCGTCCGGAGCTGGGCCTGCTGGTCTTCTCCGCCATTGTGCTGCATAAGATACCGGAGGGCTTCACCATCGCCTCGGTGATGCTGGCGGCCGGACGCGACGCACGCGTCGGGTTCGGCGCGGCGGCGCTCATCGGCACCGTGACCCTGGTCGGCGCGCTGCTGGCCTTCAGTGCCGGAGGGATCGCTCCCCTGGTGCTGGCAGTCTCGGCGGGAGTGATGATCTACGTGGCGGCCACGGACCTCATTCCGGAGATCAAAGGAGAGCACGAGGTCTCGGTTCCGCTGACGGTGGCCGCTGGCATCGTCATCTTCGCCCTGACCCGCGCCGTCCTGCCGTAGGGGTGCCGGCAGTGAGGGGGCTGCGACGCTTATGGGGTTGCTACAGCGCCTGCGCCGTGGTGGTGATGTCCCTCCAAATACTGTCCGTAGCACTGGTCGTGACCGTCGTCCTCGGTGTGGGCTTCGTGCACATCCCGATTCTGTCAGACTTCATGGCCCCGCGCCCCAGTACGACGGCGGCGGCTCCGGCGGAAGACAAGCCGGGCCTGCTGGCGGAGAAATGGCGGCAGGCGGCGATGAGCGGCCCCGACATCCAGATGGAGATTTCGGAGAGCGAGCTCAATCGGATAGATCGG
>JAMCWG010000070.1:0-6290 GCA_023475235.1 Chloroflexota bacterium | reverse complement strand
CGTGCTCTGGCCCATGCTACAATCGGATGGTCGCGGAGCTGAGCGCCCGCGAGCCGACGCCCCTCCGCGAGATGCGGGTGGAGATTCGTGAGACGCAGGTGCGGGTGGGTGGACGCCTTCCCGGCCCGCTGCCGATAGGCGCGGAGGTGTGGGGAAGGATCGAGGTACGCAACGGCACGATGCAGCTCGTGGCCGAACGGGTGTACTCGGGCAATCTCGAGCTGCCGCGAGTGATGGCCGAGCCGCTCGTCGCCTGGGCCAACGACCAGTTCCGGCGGCCGCTGGTGGACAAGAACATACCATTATCCGTGGACGGGGTGGAGCTGAGGGAGCGCCTGGCCGTGGTCCGGGGCAAGGTGCCGCAGGGATGGCGGCCCCCGCCGTGATGCAGACACGCCGGCCAGCTCAGCGAAACCCGACCTGCGCCCGGCCGAGCGGGGTAGCCTCTACGGGCGGTAGGTGGCCCAGGAGTCGGGCGATTCGTAGACCCGCACCCAGGCCAGCCGCGCCCGGCCGCCGGCCAGCGGCGCGGACAGCGCCTCGAAGATGGTCCGGGCGATGTTCTCCGCCGAGGGGTTGATCCCGTCGAAGGGCTCGACCTCGTTCAGACATTTATGGTCGAAGCGGACCAGCACGGTCCCCAGCGCCGCCTTCAACTGGGTGAAATCGAAGGCCAGGCCGATGTTGTTCAGCTCGCCCGCTTCCAGGGACACCTCGACCTCGTAGCGGTGGCCGTGCAGGTTCTCGCAGCGGCCGCCGTATTCGCGCAGGTAGTGGGCGGCATCGAAGTGCTGTCTGATCGTCACCTCGTACATGGTCGGTAACTCCTGTAGATGCTGCGGAAGCCGAGCGCCTCACGCGTCTCCGCCGCCACGAAAAGCGAACCGGTGGAGCAGATGAGGTCGTGGCTGCCGGCCTCGCTTCGGGCCGCGGCGATGGCCTCGGCCACACTGCCGGCGCGGCTCACGCAATCGGTGTACCGGCGCACTTCCCCTTCTATCGCCTCGTAGGAGGCCGCGCGCGGGTGCTGCGAGCGCGCGACGATGACCCTGCCGGCCAGCGGCGCCAGGGCCCGCACGATGCCGGCGATGTCTTTGTCCGAGGAGGTGCCGAGAATGAGGAACAGACGCCGGTAGGCGAAGCTCTCCTGTAGGGCCGTCGCCAGCTTCTGGGCGGAGTCGGCGTTGTGGGCCCCGTCGGTGATGATGAGCGGCCGCCGCCGCAGGACCTCCAGCCGGCCCGGCCAGCGCACGCGGGCGATGCCCCGGCGGACGGCCTCCGCCGGCAGGGCAAAGCCGAGCTGCCGGAGCATATCCAGGGTGGCGATGGCCGTGACGGCGTTCACCTGCTGATGGTCGCCCAGCAGGGGTAGCTGCAGCCCCGTGTACGCTCCATACGGCCCTTCCACGTCCAGACCGTTTGCCCCCTGCCGCCAGCGGTAGTCCCGGTCGACGCGTACTATACGGGCATTGCGTTCTCGCGCCGTCGCCTCCAGCACCGCCAGCGCCTCGCCTTCCTGCGGTGCCACCACGACGACGCCGTTCGGCTTGATGATGCCCGCCTTTTCCGCAGCAATCTGGTCCAGCGTGTCGCCCAGGATCTGCGTGTGGTCGTAGCTGATGGAGGTGATGACCGAGACCAGCGGCGTCACGACGTTCGTGGCATCCAGCCGGCCGCCCAGCCCCGTCTCCAGTACGCCGAAGTCGGCCTTCGTCAGGCTGAAATATGACAGCGCCATCACCACCAGGAAGTCGAAGGTCGTGACCGGAGACAGTTGCGGATTGTCCCGCTGGAGCTCGGCCACCAGGGGCCGGAGCTGCCAGGCCAGCCGCGCCACTGCCCTCTCGGGAATGAGACGGCCATCGACGCGAATGCGCTCGCGGAAGCAGTGCAGGTGCGGCGAGGTGAAGAGGCCGGTCCGGTAGCCCGCCTCGCGCAGGAGGGAGTCCACCATCGCCGCCGTGGAGCCCTTGCCCTTGGTGCCGGCGATGTGGATGTACCTGCCCCCCTGCCAGCCCGCCAGCCGGGCCAGGTGCCGGACCGTGTCCAGGTTGAAGCGCGCGGCCGCGGCCACCGAGTCCACGCTGGTCTCGTAGTTCGCCAGCCCGAGGATGTAATCGAGGGCCTCGCCGTAGGTCAGCATCGCTGTCCCGCTGCTTCTTCGGCCGTCCGGTGCCAGCCGGTGCCCGCCGCGTACTTCCGCACAACCTCGCCATCCTGTAGCTCCTGGAGCAGCTCGCGTGCCGTCTTTCCCAGGCGGGGGTGCACCGCATCCGGCGCTATCTCGGCCAGCGGCTCGAGGACGAACCGCCGCTGGTGCATTCGCGGGTGCGGTATCTTCAGGTCCGGCAGTTCCACCTGCCGCTCATCGTACAGCAGGATGTCCAGATCGATGGTCCGGGGGCCGTTGCGCCGGGTCGGAACGCGGCCCAGGTGGTGCTCGATGTCCTTGAGGGCCGACAGCAGGTCCAGTGGGGAGAGGTCTGTTTCCATCTCACACGCCGCGTTGAGAAACCAGGGCTGGCCGGCGTATCCCACCGGCTCAGTCTCGTACAGCGAGGACACCCGCCGGACGGTCCCCAGACCGCGCAGCAGGCACAGCGCTTGCTTCAGTTGTCCCAGCCGGTCGCCCAGGTTCGTGCCTAGTCCGACGAAGACGCGCGCCATCCGTCTCTCACCACGGCATCGGTCATCCGGCACACCCGCACCATCTCCCGCACATCGTGCACGCGGACGATGTCGGCGCCGTTGGCAATACCCAGCGCCACCATCGCCGCCGTGCCCTCCAGTCGCTGGTCCACGGGCAGGTCGAGTACTCGCCCGATGGTAGACTTCCGGGATGGCCCCAGGAGGATGGGCCTTCCCAGCACCTTCAGCTCGTCGAGGCGGGCCATGAACTCCAGGTTATGCTCGGCCGTCTTCCCGAAGCCGAAGCCGGGGTCCACGATGATGTTCTCCCAGGCCACGCCCGCCCCGCGGGCCAGGTCGATGCTCTCCTGGAGGGTAGCGGCTACGTCGCCCATCAGATCGCGATAGGCCGTGCCCTCCTGATTGTGCATCAATACCACCGGCACACCGGCCCGGGCGACCACGCCCGCCATTTCGCGATCGCGGCGCAGTCCCCAGATATCGTTCACCATCACCGCGCCGGCCAGCAGGGCCTGTGCCGCCACCACCGCTTTGGCCGTGTCGATGGACACCGGCACCGGCAGGTCGGCAGCCAGCCGCTCCACCACGGGGATGGCCCGCGCCAGCTCATCTTCCACCGACACGGGGGCGTGTCCCGGCCGCGTCGATTCGCCGCCGACATCCACGATATCGGCCCCCTCGGCCACGAAGCGGCGTGCCTGGGCCAGCGCCGCATCCACGTCGGCTCCCAGCCCATCGCCCGAGAAGGAATCGGGGGTCACGTTTACGATTCCCATCACGTAGGTGCGCCGGCCCCATTCGAAGGTGAGGGGTCCGCACCGGGCGACCCCGCGCGGCTCTCGCCAGCGCCGGCGCGCGTCGTCTATCAGGTCGGCCAGCAGGCCGCGTCCGGCGACGCGCAGCATCTCCATCGCGGCGGTGTACTGGGCGTCGGTGCCCGCCAGGAGTGCGCCGTGCTGGTGCCCGACCTGCCAGCGCTGGCCGGCGCCCCCTGCGTATCGCATCACTTCGGCGAGCGCGGCGGCGGCCGGGCCGTCCAGCCCCCCCACCAGGCTGGTCTCGAACTGCAGTGTGGCCAGAAGGTCCTCGGTGGGAGTTATGCCCAGGCGAGCGGCCTCTTCTGCCAGACCGGCCGCGGAAGCCGACCTGATGATGCGGAAGGCGATATTCACCTATGAGCCCCGCTTGGCCTGTATGATGGAGAAGAACTCGGCGCGGGTCGCGGCCCGACGCCGGAACAGACCCCTGTTCGCCGAGGTCACCACCGTGCTGCCGGGCTTCTTGATGCCACGCATCGTCATGCAGAGGTGCTCGGCCTCCAGCACGACGGCGACGCCCTGCGGGTTCAGGCCCTCGACGATGGTGTCGGCGATCTGCGTGGTCATCCGTTCCTGCAACTGCGGCCGCCGGGCAAGGATCTCCACCACCCGGGCCAGCTTGCTGATGCCGACGACGCGCCCGTTGGGGATGTAGCCGATGTTGGCCACGCCGTAGAATGGCAACAGATGGTGCTCGCACATCGAGTAGAATGGGATGTCGCAGAGGACAACCATCTCGTCGTGGCCCTCTTCGAAGCCGACCTGTAGCTCCACGACCGGATCGATGCCCATTCCGGAAAACAGCTCGCAATACATCTCGCTGACCCGGCGAGGAGTATTCACCAGCCCTTCGCGGTCGGGGTCTTCGCCGATAGCCTCGAGCATCTGCCTGGTGGCCAGCTCTATCTTGTTTTCACATATCGTTAATTCGCTCACTACACTCTCTCCAGGAGACTCTCCGGCCAGCGCTCTACGCCGGCGCAGGAAAGTGCAAAGTCGCTGTTACACACAAGTTAGCACACGCAAACTGATCGAAGGATGCCAATGGCAGCGACGACCGGTGAAGGAACGGCAGTTACCGGGCCCTGCCCTATACCACCGATTCCCACCGGTCGCAGCGGCCGCCCCAGCGGGCCACGATCTCGTTGCTGACCCGTATCTGAATTATCTCACATGTATTGGAGCAGGCCTTGCATTCAAATGAGGAGGTGCTATAGGCGAGATCGCTGACCGCGAAGCCTTTGAACTTGGTAGGCACGCTGCCGTTGTAGCTGGCGTGCTCGTGGGCCAGGAGGCTGGCACCGATTGCCCCCATCACACCGTAGTGGGTGGGAACGATGACCTCGGTCTTGAGCTCCTTTTCGAAAGCGCGTACCATACCTTTGTTGGCAGCGACGCCGCCCTGGAAGATGACGGGCGGCAGCACCTCCTTGCCCAGCCCCAGATTGTTGAGATAGTTGCGGGCCATCGCCTCGCACAGGCCGCACAAGATGTCGGGTATCGAGTGGCCCATCTGCTGTTTATGAATCATATCGGATTCGGCAAACACCGTGCAGCGACCGGCGATGCGTACCGGCGTTTTCGACTGGAGGGCTAGCTCGCCGAAGTCCTCGATCTTGATGCTCAGGCGCGACGCTTGCTGGTCCAGGAAGGCGCCCGTGCCGGCGGCGCACACCGTGTTCATCGCGAAATCGGTGACGATGCCGTCCCGCAGGATTATCAGCTTGGAGTCCTGTCCCCCGATCTCGATGATGGTCTGCACTTCCGGCTGGATGCTTGAGGCGGCGACGGCATGGGCGGTGATCTCGTTCTTGACGACGTCGGCACCCACGACAGCCGCCGTGAGCATACGGCCGCTGCCAGTGGTGCCCACCGCGCCGATCTCGATATCTTTGCCTATTTGATCGGCCATCCTCCGTATTTCTTGCTGCACGACATCAATCGGTCGGCCTTCCGTTCGACTGTAGGTGCTGTAGACCAGCCGATCGTCTTCGTCCAACAGCGCCAGCTTGGTTGTGACCGACCCTACGTCAATGCCCAGATATGCCTGCACTCGAACCTTCCCTCACATCCACAAATGCTGCGTCGTCAAAAGGCTCCGAACCGCTTAATCATCATAGTCCCCGGCTGTGCGCGGTGTCAAGGCTGTGGCGCGCGCGTTTCCTCTTGCCACGAACTGAATGAGGATGTTAAACTACCCCGACCAGCTGAGGCTGCGAGACTCTCTCACTGAGGTTTGGCAAATGGAAGAACTGACACCGCGTGCCATCGTGCGAGAGCTGGACAAGTACATTATCGGGCAAGCTTCGGCTAAGCGGGCCGTCGCCATCGCCCTTCGTAACCGGCGACGGCGGCAAATGGTGAATGGCCGGCTCGGACGCGAGATACGGCCGACGAATATCCTGATGATCGGCCCCACAGGTGTGGGCAAGACGGAGATCGCCCGCCGGGTGGCGAAGCTCGTCGACGCCCCCTTCATCCGCGTGGAAGCCACGAAGTTCACCCAGGTAGGGTACGTCGGGCGCGATGTCGACTCGATCATCCACGATCTGGTCGAGATCGCGGTGAACGACGCCCACGACCGGAAGCTTCGGGAAGTCGAGGCCACCGCGGAGGACCTGGCCACGGAGCGCATCCTGGGCTACTTGTGCCAGCAGGCAACTATGACTTCTCGCTCGATTGCCCCCGGCTCCAAGCATCAGGAGCTCGCGGTGGTCAGCGTCGCCGGGGGGCCTGCTGCATCGGCAGCCGTAGACGATTGCCGTCCGGCCAAGCTGACGCGCGCTCCCGCCAGGCCGAGAGCCGTTCGGGCCAGGCGGGAGC
>JAMCWG010000121.1 GCA_023475235.1 Chloroflexota bacterium | reverse complement strand
CGGTGAGGATGATCGCTTTGGTGGAGGTCTGCAGGGCGGCTAACTGGATCTCCGAGCGGTCGCCGCCGGTGATGACGGCCTTGTTGGGCGAGCGCAGGAAGTAGCGAAGGGCCGAGTCGGCCGTCATTGCCCCGATGGCAAAGGTCTCCACGAGCTCGTCCTGCTTGTCGGGCCGGCAGAGGATCCGCCCTCGCAGCAGGCTGGCCAGCTCGCCCACGGTGATGGCGTTGAGCAAGGGGTCCACCGGCAGGACGCCGAGGAGACGGATGTTCTCACGCGCCAGGAAGTACTCGGAAAGGTGCTGGTGGACCATCGGGCGGTCCTCCTCGGGCACGTAATTCACGATGACCCCGGCCAGGCGCTTGCTGAAGAGGTCTTTGGCCAGCAGAATCTCGTCTGCCGACATCTCCCGGTTGTAGCGCACCACGGCGACGACTGACGCATCGGTGAGCTGGGCGATGCAGCGCGGCGGCAGGCCGACGATGTAGCCGGTAGACAGGGTGCCGCTGCTTTCCATAACGAGGACGTCTCGTCCCTCGGACAGACGGCGATGAGCGGCGACCAGCGCTTCCGACCTGTCGATGGCCTGGCGAAGGGCGGCCTCGCGCAGCTCCTGCGTCAGGAGGACGGGGCATATGTCGTCGATGGAATCGCTCAGGTTGGCGACGCGACTGACGAAGAGGGCGTCCTCATCCGCCGGGGCGCCGTCGATGGCCGCGACAGTGGTACCCAGAGGCTTCATATAGCCAACGGAGAGACCGGCCCTGGCAAACAAGCCTATCAGACCGATGCAAATGGCGGTCTTGCCGGCGTACGGCTCAACCGAGGTTACGAATAATGATGCCATCGCAGTCTAACTCGTCCTGCTCCTGTCGTTTCCTCGGCCCTGGCGTGGGCGATAACCGGGGCCGCCTCTCAACATCGCGTGCGCCCTTGGTTTCCCCTGCGGATGCGTTCCCCTTCGAGCATCGTAGGGCCGGCGTCTAACTAGTCTATCACACTTTCAGTATACCCCGAAGGGCCGCCAGGTTTACTTCCTGTTCGATCAGGTCCTTCACCCTTTCGACTTGCCTCGGCGTGGACAGCCTGATGCGTCCCAGGGCCTGCTCCACCTTCTCGACGGTGGTCCGCGTGTCCCAGGGGACCAGGATGACCGGCACGCCGAGCTCGTCGGCCCGGGCCAGCACGATGGCCGCCGGATACAGGTTGCCGGTGAGGATGATCGCTTTGGTGGAGGTCTGCAGGGCGGCTAACTGGATCTCCGAGCGGTCGCCGCCGGTGATGACGGCCTTGTTGGGCGAGCGCAGGAAGTAGCGAAGGGCCGAGTCGGCCGTCATCGCCCCGATGCTGAACGTTTCCACCAGCTCGCCCTCTTTCTCCGGCCGGCACAGGACGCGGCCGCCCAGCAGGCTGGTCAGCTCGCCCACGGTGATGGCGTTGAGCAAGGGGTCCACGGGCAGTATGCCCAGCAGTCGCACGCCCTCGCGCGGCAGGAAGTGCCCGGCTAGGCGGTTGCGCTTCAACGTCCGCTCCGATTCGGGACAGTGGTTGATGATGACGCCTCCCAGCCGCTCGCAGAAGATGTCCTTGGCAAAAAGAATGTCCTCGGCCGACAGCTCGCGCTTGTAGCGGGTGACGGTGATGACCACGGCGTCGGTGAGCTTGGCGATACGGGCGGGAGGGAGGCCGATGATATAACCGGTCGCCAGGTTCCCGATGCCTTCCATCACCAGCACGTCGTGCTTCTTCGAGGCGCGCTGGTGGGCGGCAACGAGCGCCTCCGACTTGTCCAGGCCCTCCTGCAGGGCCTTCTCGCGCATCTCTTGAGTGAGCACGATGGGGCAGATATCCTCGGTGGGATCGTCCAGGTCCAGCATCCGCTTGGCAAATATGGCGTCATCATCCGCCAGCACATTCCCGACCGTCACCGTTCCGCTGCCGATGGGCTTCATGTAGCCGACGGAGAGGCCCGCTTTGGCGAGCATCGCCGCGAGCCCGATGCAGATAGCCGTCTTTCCAGCATAAGACTCAACCGAGTTCACGAATAGGGTTGCCATGGCATCCTCGCTTTGTACTCTACTCTTTCGTTGTTACACTTATCGGTCTACGAAACACGTCAGTGTGGTATGTATGGCCGGCGATGGCGAACGTAAGCATCTGCTGTTCTAGCTACCGTCGGCGGGCTTCAACAGTATCCGGCAGTCGATGGCGGTGGCCCCCTGGCCCGTCTCGAATACCACCAGCGGATTGACATCGAGCTCGGCTATCTCGGGAAAGTCCGTGACGAGCTGCGACAGGCGCAGCAGGCTTTCGACGATGGCGTCCTGGTCGGCCGGCTTTTCGCCGCGCACGCCGGACAGGAGCGCGTGGGAGCGGATGCCCCGCACCATCGCGCGGGCGTTGCTCGGGGCGATCGGGGCGACGCGGAACACGACGTCCCTCAGCACCTCGACGTATATACCGCCCAGTCCAAACATCATCAGGTGACCGAACTGCGGATCGTGGCTTACCCCGAGGATGGTCTCCCGCCCCTTGGGCACCATTTCCTGGACCGTCACGCCCCAGATGCGGGAGCCCGGGGCGTAGTGATTGGCGTTTTCCAGCAACAGGTTGTAGGCCAGTCTTACTTCCTCAGCCGTCCGCTGCCCGACCCGAACACCCCCGAGATCGGTCTTGTGCAGGATATCAGGAGAAGCAATCTTCATCACCGTCGGATAGCCTATTTCTTCGGCCATAGCCACCGCCTCGCCGGCCGATGTCGCCAGGAGCGAGCGGGGTATGCGCAAGCCGTACGCGGCGATGATCCCGCGCGCTTCCTCATCGGCAAGGGCCCTGCGCCCGTCCTTCAGCGCCCCATCCAGGACCTCCCGCACGCGCGCCCCATCCACCTCGAAGCGGACGAGCTGCTCCGGGGGCGTCTGTTGCCATTCCCGATGGTCCATCATCGTCGCCAAGGCGTTGACGGCCCGCTCAGGGAATGGGTAGTTGGGCACGCGCCCGCTATGCATGACTTTGATGCCGGGAGCGACCTCGTCTCCCCCCATGAAGCTGGCGGCTATAGACTTTCGCCCCTGGGCAGCGGCCTCTACCACTACCCGCGCCGTTTCCTCGATATCGGTCATCGCCTGAGGGGTCAGGAGCACCAGCACGGCATCGGCATTGGGATCGGCCAGTATCGCCTCCATCGCCAAGCGATAGCGGTCGGACCTGGCGTCTCCGAGTACGTCCACGGGGTCGTACACGCCGGCAGCCGCCGGAAGCCCTGCCCGCAGGCGCTCGATGGTCTCGGCGGTGAAGGAGGCGAGGGATACGTCCTGCCGCTCGCAGGCGTCCGCCGCCATAATGCCCGGGCCGCCAGCATTGGTGACGATGGCCAGCCTCCGGCCCGTGGGCACTGGCTGGCGGGCAAAGGCCACCGCGAAGTCGAACAGCGACTCCAGCGAGGGGGCGCGGATCACACCCGCCTGCTTGAAGGCGGCGTCGTAGGCGGCGTCCGAGCCGGCGAGGGTGCCCGTGTGCGAGGAGACGGCGCGCTGGCCGGCGGCGGTGGTCCCGGACTTCATCAGGACGATTGGCTTCTTCTTGCTCAACTCGCCGGCTACCTCCATGAAGCGCTGGCCGCGAGAGATGCCTTCCAGATAGCCGACGACCACGCGTGTCCGCTGATCGCCGGCCAGGGCTTCCAGCAAGTCGACCTCGTCGATATCGGCCTTGTTGCCCACGCTCACGAACCGGCTGAAGCCAACGGACTCGCGGAGGGCCCAATCTAGAATGGAAGTGCAAAGGGCGCCGGACTGTGACATCAGCGAGATGCTCCCCCGAAGGGGAGGGACGGCGGCGAAAGTGGCGTTCAGATGCGAGTTAGTATCGATGACGCCCAGGCAGTTCGGCCCCAGGACTCGCATACCTCCTGCTCTGGCGATCCGGACCACCTCGCGCTCTTTCTCGGCCCCTTCCGGGCCGGTCTCACGAAAGCCGGCGGTGATGATGATGGCGCCCTTCACTTTGGCCGCCGTGCAATCGCGCACGGCCTCGATCACGACGTCGCGGGGAACGACGATGACGACAAGATCAACCGATTTGGGTACTGACTGGACGTTAGGGTAGCATCTGAGTCCGAGAATCTCCGTGGCGCTTGGGTTGATGGGATAGACTTTACCGCGAAATTGACCTTGGATTATGTTATTCAGCACGGTGAACCCCAGCTTTTGCTCATGCCGGGATGCCCCGATGACTGCAAGGGCCTGGGGCGAAAAGAACTCCTCCAACATCAGGCTGCCTCTATATACACCTCGTCATTGAGGGATTAGAATACCAAGACTAGCGTCAGGTCGACGACGTTGGTATTCGTCGGGCCGGTGATGATCAAATCGTCCAACTCCTTGAAGAAATGATAGCTGTCGTTATCGGCCAGGTACTTCCGCGGATCGAGCCCCCGCTCATGCGCGCGCCGCACCGTGTCGCCGGTGGCGATGGCCCCCGCAGCGTCGGTGGGGCCGTCGTTGCCGTCGGTGGCGCAGCCGATGATCATGGTGTCGTCCAGGCCTTCGATCCGTATGGCCGCCGCCAGCGCCAGCTCCTGGTTGCGGCCGCCGGTGCCGAAGCCCCGTACGACGACCGTGGTCTCTCCGCCGGCCACGACGCAGGCCGGCCGCGGGATGGGATTGCCGGAGTGCACGATCTCTTTGGCGATGCCGGCGAAGACCTGGGCCACTTCGCGGGCCTCGCCCTCTACATAAGTGGACAGCAGCAAAGTGTTCATCCCCGCCGCTTTGGCCTGGTCGGCGACACATCGGGCGGCGATCTCGTTGCTGCCCACGATGACATTCTGGGTATGCTCGAAGATGGGGTCACCTTCTTTGGGAGTCTCCGGCATCGAGCCGGCGAGCCCCGCTCGCAGGTGAGATATGACGGGCGCCGGCGCCTTGCCGAGGAGAGCGTACCGCTCCAATATGGCGTAGGCGTCGGCGAAGGTGCTGGAATCGGGCACGGTGGGTCCCGAGGCGATGATGTCCAACGGGCTGCCGACAACATCCGAGAGCATCAGCGATATCACCTGGGCGGGATAGGCCAGGCGGGCCAGCCCGCCGCCCTTGATGCGAGACAGGTGCTTGCGTACGGTGTTCATTTCGTTGATGTTCGCACCGGACCGCAGGAGAGCATCGGTGATCTTTCGCTTGTCCGCCAGTGTGATGCCACTGGGTGGCAGCACCATCAGGGCCGAGCCACCCCCTGATATCAGGCAGATCACCAGGTCGTCTTCGCCTGCAGCCTCCATCAAGGCGGCCATCTTCTGAGCGCCGGCGACGCTCCGCTCATCAGGGATGGGGTGGCCTGCTTCGTTGATCTCGACGATTCGGGTTGGGGCGCCGAAGCCGTACTTCACATTCACCACGCCCGCGGAGATCCGGCCGTCGAGTATTTCTTCCATGGCCTGGACCATCGGAGCGGTGGCCTTGCCGCAGCCGACCACGAAGATGCGGCGATAGCGTGATAGATCGTAGACCCGATCGGCGACGTGCAACTGGTCTCCGACGAGACGTATCCATCGCAGAACGGCTTCCTTGGGGTCAACTGCTCTCAAGGCGTTCTTCAACAAATCTATTGCGAAGGCCCGCCGGCGCTGGCTGGGCAGGCTGCGTGCCGAGGGAAAACTAGCCATTGGGCTTCCTCCCCTTGGGACACAGAAAAAGGGTACCCACCAACAATGGGTCAGCACCCCTCCTAACTATTCGTGCCCCAACCGTGCTCAGTCTAGCATAGGGATTCCGCGGAGTCAACGCTGGGCAGCCTCTGGCCCGCCCGGGGCCACGGTGGGCCGGTCGAGCGCTACAAGCGGTTGATCGAGGGCCGCGGCAGATTCCCGGTCATATGGTGACGCTGCGACGCGCGGGAAGCTCGGCGGTCGGCAACTCTGCTCGGTGGGCGCTCCGGTATGGTGAATGGCTCAGGGGTTGAGTGTTGTGTGGCGCACGGCCCGCACAGGATGCGTTGACAAAGTCGGCGTCGATGCGGGATGTGACGTGATCCAGCCCCGACAACGACGGAGGCTGGCTACTAACGGCCCGGTCTTCTCCAGAAGTCGCGCCAGCGGTCCCACACCACGCGCCACCACTCTTGATGGCTGCCGGGAAGCTCGATGATGCGTCCCCGCCATCGTTGCTCCGGGGCGGCTCGTTCGGCAAGCACGAAACCGGCGATGCCCACTACCAGCAGCACCAGGCCGATCAAGTAAGCATACACCGAGAAACGGGGCATAAATGCTCTCAGGATGAATGAGGCGACGAGCAAAATCAACGCGGTCTTGATGATGTTGCCAGGAGTCAGAATGTGGTTGAAGGAGCCCATTCTCTGCCGAAGATAGCGAACGGAGCGGTCCCACGTACGCCGCAAGCGTGCCGTCCAACTATCGTGCGACGGCAGGTCTCCAATCTGGCGCAGCAGCTCCTCTATTTCGCGCTCGTATTTCTCTGGCATAGGGCCTTGCCTCAACTTATATTCTATGGGCTGGCAGACATGTCGTCAAGTACGACGAAAATGGCCTCGTCTGCGTATTGCTATCTTCGATTTGCAGCGTTATAATCCCGACGAGCAAGGCCCGGCATGCCTGATCAACTCCATCCTGGCTAATGGACGCGCTGAAGCAGCGCCGCGGCAGAATTCAAGACTAAGGAGAAGAAGGATGTCCCGCAAACTGGCTGTGCTGGCTGGCTTGATAGTCCTGGCATTGCTGGCTTTGTCTCCGCTCCAGGCGGGGGCAGCCGGTGGCACCTCGTTAGAGGATGCGATCGAAATCAGTGGCGCAATGCAGGCAACGTTGACTCCGGATGCTAAAGACATGTGGTTCACTTATTGGGATTCCGGAGACCAGGGCCCCGTAGCTTTCACGCTGAACTGGTTCCCGGCCACGGTCGAAACCAACGACCTGGTGACGATGCACATCTATGGGCCGGTGAAGACCTTCAAGGGGATCGAGCCTGCCGAGATAGCCCAGGGTACGCTGCAAATCGAAGAT
>JAMCWG010000092.1 GCA_023475235.1 Chloroflexota bacterium | reverse complement strand
CAACCCCCACGGCTACGGACGCCACGCCGTACAGCGCGATGAGGAGCGCCGGCAGGACCATCGCCAGATACGGGATGACCGCCTCGAACGCGCCTGGTCCCTCGTGGGCTGAGAAGAGCCGGGCCGGGTTGCCGGTCAGCGCGAGGATGGCCCCGAAGAGGATCGTGCCGAGAGCTGCGATCACAGCCACGATGCCGAAGCTGGTCCCGGCGAGGCCGGCGGACCCGTTCGGCAACGCGTAGCGTGTGTAGGTGCGCCGCCGGACCTCGGAGAAGGCCTGGGGAAGGTTGACCGCGAACTCGTGCGGCGGGGTGTACATACAGGCATAGTAGCACGGCCGGCAGTCGTGGCAGAGGTTGGCCAGGTAATAGACATCCGCGTCGTTGATCCTCTGTCGCCGCTCCATCGCCGGGAACACTGCACAGTAGCCCTCGCAGTAGCGACAGGCGTTGCAGACCTCGAGCTGCCAGATAGCGTTCTCGATCAGATCAGTTGGCGGCATGCTTAGCGGCCTCCTTGCCGGCGATCCTGCCGAACACCGTGCCGATGGTGAGGCCAAAGCCCCCCAGGTAGCCGCGGGTCAGGATGCTGCCGGACATAATCTCGCCGGCAGCGTACAGGTTGGTGAAAGGCTCTCCCACCTTCATCTGGACGCGCGTGGTCTCGTCGACGGCGAGACCCAGGTATGTGAAGGTGATTCCAGGCCGCATGGGGTACCCGTAGAAGGGCGGCACCTCGATAGGCATCGCCCAGTGGGTCTTGGGCGGGTCCAGTCCCCTGGTGGTGCAGTCGTCCAGGATGGCCGGGTTGAAGGTGCCGTCTCGGGACGCGTGGCGATTGTACTCTTCCACCGTGGCGGCGAACGCCCCCGGATCGAGGCCGAGCGCCGCGCCCAGCTCCGGCAGCGTCTGGCCCTGGAACGGCCGGTACAGGGAGGGGAGGAACTTGTCCAGCATTCGAGAATCGATGACCGCGTACGCTATCTGGCCGGGCTGCTCGCCGATGAGCCCGCCCCAGATGGCGTAGCGCTTGGGCCAGATATCTTCCCCTTCGTCGTAGAAGCGCCGGCAGTGCTTGTTGAGCACGATTCCGAAGGGCGTGGCGTCGAGCCTGGTCACGATACCGCCGTCGAACCTCGGCGCTCGCGCGTCGACGCATACGGCGTGGGCCGCCTTCGGCTCTCCCACCGGCATCGCGCCCGCCCGCAGGAGGGCCGCCAGAGGCCGGCCGTCGTTGTGGGGCGTGCCGCGGATCACAAAGTTGTCGATAGCCGGCCCCCAGTGCTCTCTCAGCCACTCGACGTTCGCCTCGAAGCCGCCGCTGGCGAGGATGACCGACCTCGCTAGCAGGGTCTGGCGCTCGCCCAGGCGCTCGACGGCCACACCCGTTACCGACCGGCCGTCGATGGCGAGGTCCTCGACGGTGGTGTCGTAGCGTACTTCGACCCCCATCCGCTGGGCCGTCTTGAAGTAGGCATTCACCGCCGCCTTGCCGCCGCCCAGGAAAAAGCGACACGTCCTGCTGAGGTGCAGCGTTCCCTTGAGCGGCTGCTGCCACTTGACGCCCTGCGCGGACATCCAGGGCAGGACGTTTTTCGATTCCCTCACGCAGAGGCGCGCCAGGTCACGGTTGACGCGCTCGCCGCCGACGCGCAGGAGGTCTTCCAGCAGTTCCTCTTCGGGGTAGGCGCCCTCGGTATACGGGTCGTCGTCGCCGTGGGCGTAGCGAATATCCCGGGTGTGCCGGCTGTTGCCGCCCCGCATCCACTCGGGGGACCGCTCGAGCAGCAGGACGCGGCGCGCGCGGGCCTTCGCAGAGATCGCGGCGACAAGCCCGGCGTTACCGGCTCCGACGACGATGACGTCGAACATCTCATCTTGCGATGCCAATGCCTCCTCCCTCAGGGGCCCGCGCCTGGCGGGTATCTGGAAGACGGCGCGTTTTCCGCGCATTCTTCGTCGCGTGCCTCCGGCTACCGTTCAGGGCACGGTGCCGGTCGCGCGTCTGGCCCCGGGAGCGTTGCGAGTGCACTCGCTCTGTCGGACGCGAACAACTGTACGGTCGCGGAGTATAGTACACGACCGTACGGTTGTCAAAGTGCCGAGGCCCGACGGCTCCAGCAACAACCGGGGGCCAAGGATCGTGGTTGTCATTCTGATCCGCCGCAGGCGGAGAAGAATCCCGGCCACATTCCGGCTGAGATCCTTCGCTTCGCTCAGGATGACATTTCCCAACCCCTGATTCTTGATGGAGCCAGGCCCGACCAATCCCATGGTCTTTCGGTTATCGAGAACGAGCCTGTGTTTTCGTAGGGGCGCACCAGCGTGTGCGCCCGGTTTCGTGTCCGGGCCGACACGCGGGCCGGCCCCTACATTTGGGAGGATACCCAGATCGGCCCCTGCACACGATAAACAATCGCAAGGCCCGACCAGCCCCGCGGTAGCCATTGACAGCAGCGAATCAGGGGCGTATGATGTCAATCAATCGATTAGTTAATCGATTGATTGTATTGGCGAGGTGGCTATGGCCCGCGTCACTATGCGAGATGTGGCGGCCCGCGCCGGAGTGTCTACGGCTACCGTCTCGCTCGTCCTCAGCAAGAGCCGGTTTGTCAGCGAGCAACTGACCCGGCGGGTGATGGATGCGGTCGATGAGCTGGGGTACCGGCCAAATGACGTCGCCCGCAGCCTGCGGCGCCAGTCCACCGAGACCGTGGGCGTACTCATCCCCACCATCCTCAGCCCTTTCTACCCGGCCGTCCTCAAGGAGATCGACGACGTCCTTTCCGCCAATGGGCTGAGCATGCTCTTCGCCAACACGAAGGAGGAGGTGGAAAGTGAGAGAGCCCTCATCTCTCTGATGCAGGAGAAGCGGGTGGACGGCCTGCTCATCTCGCCCTATGCTTCTGTGAACACGCCCCTCCTCGAGCGATTGGTGAGCGAGGGCACGCCGGTGGTGACCTTTCATCGGGGCATCGCCGCCGGCCGCCTCGACTGCGTGACCTGGGACGACTACGGTGGCTCGTACGAGGCGGTCCGCCACCTGGTCCAGTTGGGGCGCCGGCGCATCGCCATCCTCACCTCGTTGCCCCTTTCCGGAGTATCAGCCTCACCCGACGCCCCGTGGGACCCGGATCAGCCCGACGTGTCGGCCAACCTTCCCCGACTGCTCGGCTATGAGGCGGCCCTTCGCGATGCGGGCGTCGCGCTCGATCCGGCATTGTACCTTGTGGGCGGCACCAGTGAGCGGCGGATGGCTGCCAGCAGGGGTAAGGAGGCAGTCCTGCGGGCGATGCGCCGGGGCAGTCCCCCGGATGCCGTTTTCGCGACCAACAGCTCGATGGCCATTGGGGTGTTGGAGGGAGCTGCGGAGGTCGGCATTCGCATCCCCGAGGACCTCGCTGTGGTCGGCTACGACGAGAATCCCTGGACGGCGCGCCTATCGCCGCCGCTGTCCGTAGTCGCTCGCGATGGAGCGCTGCTGGGCTCGGAGGCGGCACGGCTCCTTTTTCGCCGCTTGAAGGAGCGAAGGTCCGGCCCACCCGAGACCATTGCCCTTCCAACCAGGTTGATCGTCCGCGCCTCGAGCGCCGGCCCTTCTGCGGGGCGCACGCGGTCCGCTGCTTCCGGATAAGGAGACTCTTTGCCGCCGTGCAACAGCCAGGCAGACCGGGCGGCCCGGAAAGCGATCAGATGGGTGAATAAGGAGTGTGAGCCAGGAAAATGACAGTTCAATTGCGGCCGAAGTACCAGGTGGTCGTAGCGGGCGGCGGCACCGCCGGCGTGGTCGCCGCCATCGCGGCGGCGAGGACCGGCGCAAGGACCCTCCTCGTTGAGCACAGCGGATTCGTGGGCGGCGTTGCCGCAATGGGCATCCCCTTCCACGGCTTCTACAACAACTCCGAGGACCACATCGTCAAAGGCATACCGTGGGAGATCGTGAGCCGCTTGCGGGAAATGGATGCCTGCGCCGACATCCGGAACATCGGCGTCGGCGAGCCGCGTGGCCGGGGCAGCCTGAAATTCAATGCCCGATGGGTCGTCTATCATCCCGAGGCGTACAAGTACGTCGCCCTGGAGATGCTGCGGGAGGCGGGCGTCGAGCTTATGCTGCACACCTACGTCTCCGATGTGATTGTCGAGGACGGTGCGCTCGCCGGTCTGGTGGTGGAGAACAAGTCGGGGCGCGTCGCCATCCCGGCCAGCCAGGTGGTCGATTGCACGGGGGATGCCGACATCGCCGCCCGGGCCGGCGCACCCTTTGAGCGGGGCCGGCCGGGAGACGGTGCGACACAGCCCGTCACTCCCCTGTTCATCCTGAGTAATGTGGATATCGAGCGGATGGAGAAGGCCGGCGTGCACAGGTGGCCCTACGAGGCCATCGGCTCGGAGGCCTGGCGATCGACCTGTGCCTGCTACAACATCAGGCCCGACAGGTGGGCGGACGACTTGCACCGGGACATCCCGCAGTTCGCCCCTATCTTGAAGCAGTTCAATATGTGGAACCTGGGCGACGGCGTCTACTACGCCGGAAACATGCTGCACATCCCCAAGGTGGACGCTTCCAATGCCGACGAGCTATCCAGGGCGGAGGTTGACGCCCGGCTGATGGTCTGGCGGCTGGTCCAGTTCGCTCGCGAGCACGTCCCCGGCTTCGAGAACACGCACTTGGTCAGCGTGGCGGCCAGCATCGGCATCCGCGAGACCCGCCGTATCGTGGGGGAATACGCTCTGACCTACGACGATGTGATAGAGGCGCGCCGCTTCGACGATGTGATCGCCCTCTGCGGATATCGTGTGGACATCCACGGCTACGACGGCGGGATGGTATACAACGAGCCGGAAAGAGGAACACAGGTGAAGGGCCTGGGCTCGTACGCCATCCCCTTCCGCAGTCTCGTCCCGAAGCTGGTGGATAATGTCGTGGTGGCCGGGCGGTCGCTTTCCGCCAGCCACGAGGCGCAGGGGTCGGCCCGCGTGATGGGCACCTGTATGGCAATGGGGCAGGCTGCCGGCACGGCGGCGGCCCTGTCGGCACAGCGAAACATCGCCCCGCGCCGGTTGGACGTGCGCCTGTTACAGGATACCCTGCGGCAGCAGGGGGCCTACTTGGGCGAGCGCGGCGTGGAGGCAAGCCCGCCCCTGCCCAGCACCGGTTAGTTCTCGAGTTTTCGATAGAGGTTCTAAGTTGCAGACAAGAGGAGAGGTAGTCTAATGGCCCTGAACATGAAGCTAGCCTATGTCGTCATTTCGTTTGCTATGTTACTGGCGCCGGTCAGCGCTTGCGCGCCGGCCACACCAACCGCGGCTCCGACCAAGCCGGCTGCAGCTCCCGCAGCCGGTGCCGCAGGAGCCACTGCGGCTCCAACTCCAGCCAGCGCAAGCGCCGCCCCTACCGCCGCCCCGGCCGCCACGCCATCGCCGGCGGTGAAGGTCAAGCGGGGTGGCATCCTGCGCGATGTCCAGCGGCTGGCCATCGATATGCTTGACCCGCACCTGGCCACCACGCGCGCCGCCGAGTTCATGCCTATGCTTTTCGACACCCTGCTCAGCTACCAGATGGTCGATCCCCAGACCAAGAAGTTCGAGGTCGGCCCGAGCCTGGCCGAATCCTTCAAGGTAGTTGATCCCACTACCATCGAGTTCAAGCTGCGCAAGGGCGTCAAGTTCCACGATGGGACCGACTTCAACGCCGCCGTCGCCAAGTGGAACCTCGACCGTGCTGCCACTCACCCCAAGTCCAAGATCAAAGAGACGATGGTCGATGTCAAGGACGTGCAGGTGGTGGATGACTACACGCTGAGGGTGAACTTGAAGCAGCCCTCTGCCCTGTTCCCGTTGCAGATGACCCCTGCCAACCCGGTGTTCGTGGGTATGCTGTCCAAAGATGCGATGGACAAGATGGGGGAGGAGAAATTCGCCAACAGCCCGGTTGGCAGCGGGCCGATGAAGTTCAAGGAGTGGATCCGGGACGACCGCGTCACCCTGGAGAAGTTCCCCGGCCACTGGGAGAAGGGCCTCGACGGCCAGGCGTTGCCCTACCTGGACGGCATGGTCTCGCGCCTCATCACCGATCAGTCGGTCGCCCTCCTGGAGATGCGGACGGGCAACGTCGATACGTTCCTCAATGTGGAATTGAAAGACGTCGCATCAGTGAAGTCCTCGCAGGAACTGTCTATCCAGGAGATTCCTCTGGAGTGGACGGCCTATCCCGCCTTCTATTTCAACCCCAAGACAGACACCCAGTATCCATTCAGTAACGATAAGCGACTCCGGCAGGCCGCGCAGTATGCCACAGACCGGGATAGCATGGCGAAGGCCCTGGGCTTCGGCCTGGCCAAGCCGGACTACTACCCGTACTGGTACCCCGGTCTGCCCGGGTACGATGAGACCCTGCCCAAGTACGAGTTCAACCTGGACAAGGCCAAGCAGCTTATGGCGGAGGCCGGTTACGCCAACGGCATCGACCTGGATGTGCGGATCATTAACCGGCCCATCGATGCCCGGCCCGTGGAGATGCTGCAGGGGATGTGGTCAAAGATCGGCATCCGCTTGAAGATATCCGTGTCGGACCGCCTGCCGTGGGTGGACGACGCGCGGACCGGGAGGTTCGAGGCGGCGTCCCATGCCAACACCTCGCGGCCCGACCCATACCTCGGCCAGGAGACCAGGACCGGCTCCAGCTACAACTGGCCCGGCTATTCCCGGCCGGAAATGGACGCGCTGTGGAAACAGGTGGGCGGGGAGTACGACGCCGCCAAGCGGGCCGAGCTCTACAAGCAGATCCAGAAGAAGGTCTACGAAGACGCCTACCACGTGTTCGGCTACATGTACCAGTCCGTCGCGGCGATCAACAACAAGGTGAAGAACCTCACCTCCTGGTACAACTACCGCTATATCTGGATGGAGTAGCCGGAGGATTCGTCTGGAGCAAACGGGAGGTCAGCGCGATGAGCGTTGAGGTGAAGCAACCATACGATGTGGTGGTGGCGGGCGGCGGCACGGCCGGCGTCGTGGCGGGCATCGCCGCGGCCCGTACGGGCGCCCGTACCCTGCTGATAGAGCAGAACGGGTACGTGGGTGGCGTGGCCGCCCTGGGCAATCTGCCCTTCCTGGGCTTCCACAACAATCGGAACGAGCAGATCATCAAAGGCATCGGCTGGGAGATCGTGTCCCGCCTGCTGGATGTGGACGCGGCCGTCATCACGGAGAACGTCGGCATCGGCGAGCCGCGCGGCAAGGGCAGTCCCAAGTTCAACGGCGGCGGCATCTTCTTCCGGCCGGAAGCCTACAAGTACGTGGCCCTGGACATGCTGAGTGAGGCCGGTTGCGAGTTAATGCTGCACACCTACATCTCCGATGTGGTGATGGACGGCAACACGCTCGCGGGCCTCGTGGTCGAGAACAAGTCGGGCCGGGCCATCACGCCGGCCCGGCGCGTGGTCGACTGCACGGGCGACGGCGACGTGGCGGCCCGGGCCGGCGCACCCTTCGAGAAAGGACGGCCCGGCGACCGGCTCACCCAGCCGGTAACGCCGCTCTTCGTTCTCAGCAATGTCGACCTGGACAGGGCCATTGCCGCCGGGGCCACGTATAGCTGGATGTGGGAGCCGGTCGGCCCGAAGGCCGAACACTGGCGAGGCAGGTTCCGGTGGGTCGCCGTCAAGCTGGAGAGATGGGAGCGGGAGCTTCGAGAGGAGTTCCCGGGCATCAGCAGCGGCCTGTTCGAGTTCCTGCTCGTTGACATAAACGATGGCGTCTTCTACTGTGGCAATATGATCCACCTGGCCAAGCTGGATGGCAGCGATGCCGACCAGCTTTCACAGGCCGAGCAGATCGCCAGAAGCACGGTCTGGCGGCTGGGCGGGTTCCTCCGGAGGCACGTGCCCGGCTTCGAGCGCGCCCACGTGGTCAGCACGCCCGCCATCATCGGCGTGCGGGAGACCCGCCGTATCCTGGGCGACTACTACCTGACCTACGACGACGCCATCGAGGCGCGGCGCTTCGATGACGCAGTCACCCAGTGCGGCTATCGGGTGGATGTCCATGGCTATGACGGCGGGAAGGTGTACTACGAGCCGGAGCGGGGCACGCAGGTGAAGGACTACGGCTCGTACGATATCCCCTACCGCAGCCTGCTGCCCCGAAAGGTGGACAATCTGCTGATGGCCGGCCGGTGCATCTCCGGCAGCCACGAGGCACAGGGCTCGTACCGGGTGATGGGTCCGGCGATGGGTATGGGGCATGCCGCCGGGACCGCGGCCGCCATGTCGGTGCGGGAGGGCGTCTCGCCACGGGAGATGGACGCGCGCAAGCTCCAGGAGACGTTGCTGGAGCAGGGAGCACTTGTGCGGCTGCCTCCCAGGGAGGTGGAGGCTGCCCCCACTGCTTTGTGAGTCGGCGGGTCGGACAGGCTCTCTCATTGACCAGCGGCTGCGCGAGTATTAAGATTGTAATGCGGCTGCGTGCTGCTTATCGGTGGCGCGCAGCGGAGTTGTCGATACCGAATTGAACAAAGAGCGACAGCATATGCCGGGCAGATTGTCACGGCATATACGGTAGTTGTCTCGCTCACGAGACTGGCATCTGGTGTACCAGGACTGACCCGCGAAGGAAGAATCCGCTGTTTGTGAGGGGGAGGGCCATGAGCGCGCAGGCTGTTGACGTCAAAGCCCGGGGGCTGTGGGGAACGTTCGAGGAATGCCGGGACCACCTGTTCAAGCAGTACCAGGAGACCCGGTTCGACCCGGACACGGGTCTTTCTCCGGAAGCGCTGGAAGCCGAGGTTGCCTCGTACCTGGAGGCGCATCGGGATGAGCCCCGGGTCCTGCAGAAGGCCAATGTCTTCCGCATTGTGATGACCCACGGTCAGATCGCCATCGACCCGCAGGACTGGTTCGTAGACAAGGTCAATCACGGCTGCCTCGTGCGTAGCTTGAGCTGTGAAGATCGCCCGGATGGGGGTGGCATCCTGCGCCGGCTGTCGCTCCGGTGGCTCTACGACACGATGGACGGGCCGATTGGTGAATCGACGAACTGGCTGCGCCGGGCCTATCGGGCGGGCCAGGCAACCGGCCCCAAGGGAGGATTGGACAGGGGCCACATCGCACCGGGGTGGGACGCGTTGTTCGCCGCCGGCTTGACGGGCCTCCTCGACAAGGTTGCGCAGGCGCGGGAGGCCCTCGGCACGCGGGTAACCCCCGAGCAACTGGCCTTCTACGAGGCCCTGGAGATCGTCTACCGGGCGGCCATCGAGCTTAGCAACCGCTTCGCCCGGCTGGCACTCAAGATGGCGGACGAGCTTCCGAAGCACAGGGAGCGACTGCTCATCATCGCTTCGGCGATGAGCAATGTCCCGGCCAATCCACCACGCACCTTCCACGAAGCACTGCAGTTTCACTGGCTCGTGCACGAGCTCATCGAGATAGAAGGAGAGTATGTGCGCTCGGCCGGCCAGTTCGACCGGACGTTCTACCCCTTCTACAAGGCCGACATCGACGCCGGGCGCTTGACCCCCGAGCGGGCCAAAGAGCTCATCAAGTTCTTCTGGTACAAATGGTACGCCCGCACTCAGGGCCGGGAGAACGGCAAGAACTTCTGTTTCGGAGGGCAGTATCCCGATGGGACGGAGATCACCAACGAGCTGACCTACCTGGCCCTGGACGCATTCGAAGAGATGAACACCCCCGACCCGAAGCTTTCTCTGCGGTTTCTCCCGACCTCGTCCGAGAAGCTATACCGGCGGGTGGCCGAGCTCATCCGTGACGGGCACAACTCAATGGTGCTCATGAACGACCCGGTGGCCGTGGAGGCGCTGGTCAAGCGCGGTATACCCCTGGAGGATGCCCGTATTTACCTTCCGATCGGCTGCTATGAGCCGGCCGTGGAGGGCAAGCAGGTCGGCTGCACGATGAACATCACCGTCAACTTGGCCAAGGGCGTGGAGTTGGCCCTGAACGACGGGCGCGACCCGACTACCGGAGAGCAGGTCGGCCCTCACACCGGTGACGCCAGGAGCTTCGCGGGCTTCGATGATGTCTGGGATGCCTACGTCAAGCAGATGGACTATTTCCTCGAACATGCGCACGACAGCATCGCCGCCGCCGAGCGCGCCTGGCCCCAGATCAACCCCTCGCCGATGGTCGCTGGTGCGATCGAGGACTGCATCGCCCGGGGCAAGGATGTCGGCCAGGGAGGGCCGCGCTATAACACGGTGGGCTTCGTGGGGGCCGGCCTTGCCAATGCGTGCGACTCCCTCGTTGCCCTCAAGAAGGCCGTGTACGAGGAGAAGCGCTTCACCATTGGGGAGGTCCTCGAGGCGCTGCGGGCTAACTTCGAGGGGCAAGAGCGGATGCGCCAGTACCTGGTCAACCGGACCCCCAAGTGGGGGAACAACGATCCCGACGCGGATGGGCTGGCCAGGCGAATTGCCGACTACTACTGCAACAAGGTCCATAACTTCACCAACGGGCGGGGAGGACCTTGCATGGCCGCCCTCTTCTCCCTCACCTTCGCGCTGCACGGAGGCGAGCGCACCGGCGCCCTTCCGGATGGCCGCCGGGCCGGCGAATCCCTCGCTCCGGGCCTCGCCGCCAGCTACGGGCGGGACAGGAATTCGGTGACGGCGCTGATCGATTCGGTGACCAAGCTGGACTCTACCCTGACGCCCAACGGGGCCGTCCTGGACGTGACCCTGCATCCCAGCGCCATCAAGGAAGAGGAGGGGCTGGAGGGCCTTGTGGCGCTCATCAAGACCTTCTTATCAAAGGGCGGCTATGCCGTGCAGTTCAACGTTTTCGACGTCGATACCCTGCGGGACGCCCAGCGCTATCCGGAGCGTTACAGCACGCTTCAGGTACGGGTCACGGGCTGGAGCGTCTACTTCACCTCCCTTTCCCGGCAGGAGCAGGAGCTGTACATCGCGAGGATCACCCATGGCAATTGAGGCCGCCCTGGAGAAACGCTCGAACACCGAACGCGGCGAGGGCGCGCAGTGCGAAGGCCTGATCTTCGATATCAAGCGATATGCCGTGCACGACGGGCCGGGTCTGCGGACGGTGGTGTTCCTCAAAGGATGTAGCCTGTCGTGCGCCTGGTGCCACAACCCGGAGTCCATCAGTCCCCGGCCGGAGGTGTCCCTACACCCGGAGCGCTGCATCGCCTGCTTCACCTGCGTGAAGGTCTGCCCGAACCAGGTTCATCAGTTCGGGGAAGGGGGCGAGCATGTTCTGGAGAGGGACCGCTGCAAGCAGTGCGGAACGTGCACAGAGAGCTGCTATGCGGAAGCTCTGGTCATGGTCGGCAAGAAGCTCTCGGTCGGGCAGGTGATGGAAGTGCTGAATGAGGACCGGGCGTTCTACGAGGCATCGGGGGGCGGTGTGACGCTTTCGGGCGGGGAGCCTTTTATGCAGGCAGAGTTCACCACCGCTCTATTGCAGAGCTGCAAAGCCGCGGGGCTTCACACCGCCGTGGATACCTGCGGCAACGTTCCCTGGGCGGTGATCCAGAAGACCCTCCCTTACATCGACTTGGCGCTGTACGACCTGAAGCATATGGACCCTGGGGAGCACAAGCGGCATGCTGGGGCCACGAACGATCTGGCCCTGCGCAATCTGCGGCGGCTCAGCAAGAGTGGCGTTCCCATCGAGATCCGCATTCCCCTCATTCCGACGGTCAACGATTCCCCCGCGCACGTAGAGGCGATAGGCCGGTTCCTCGCCTCGCTGGACAACATCGTCGGCGTGCGGCTTCTGCCCTACCTGAGGCTGGCGGGGTCCAAGTACGCCAGTATCGGCCGGCCCAACCGGATGCCGGAGGTGGACACGCCGACCAGAGAACACCTGGAGACAGTGGCCGGCTGGATGCAACGGGACCGCCCTCTGACCATCTTCATCAACGCATAGGCCGCGTGCTATTGTCACTCCGATGCTAACAAGCGAAGCGAGCATAGTCATCATCGGCGGTGGAGTGGTCGGGTGCAGCATCGCTTACCACCTGGCGAAACGAGGCGTCACCGATGTAGTGTTGGTGGAGAGGGAGCTGCTTGGGTCCGGCTCCACCAGCAAGGCGGCGGGAGGCGTCCGCCACCAGTTCTCCACCGAGATCAGCATCCGCTTCTCCATCGAGAGCATCCGGAGCTTCGAGAATTTCCAGGCCGAGCTTGGGGCCGACCCCCTGCTCAACCAGCACGGCTATCTCTTCCTGGCCACCAATCCGGGTGAATTGCAGGCATTGCGCGAGGCGGTCGCCCTTCAACAGGGCCTGGGAGTAGCCACCCGATTACTCACCCCTGACGAGATACTGTGCCTGGTCCCCCAGCTCAACGTCAGAGACGTTCTGGGCGGGACACACTACGCCAGGGACGGCCGGGCTGGCCCCCACGAGGTTACCCAGGCTTTCGCATCGCAAGCTCGAAAGCTAGGCGCGAAGCTCTACGAATACACCGAGGCTACCGGCATAGTGGTGCGCAATGGACGGGTACAGGGGGTAGAGACTGGACGGGGCCCAATCCGAACCGAGAGGGTCATCGATGCCGCAGGGGCCTATGCGGGCATAGTAGGGCGTATGGCCGGGCTGGACGTTCCGGTGAAGCCTCGCCGGCGGCACCTTTTCTTCACGGCTCCTTTCGATGCCCTGCCGGTTGAATTTCCCCTTACCGCCGAGATTGCGACGGGGTTCCACTTCCGCCGGGAGGGGCCGGGAATCATGCTGGCGATGAACGACCCGGAGGAGCCCAACAGCTTCAGGACGACAGTCAACTGGGAATTCCTGCCGGGACTGGTCGAGAGGGGCCTCTACTGGCTGCCCGTACTGGAACAGGCCCAGATTATGACGGCCTGGGCCGGCCTCTACGAAGAGACCCCCGACTACCATCCGCTGATTGGAGAATCACAACAAGTCAAAGGGTTCATTGTGGCGGCGGGCTTCAACGGCCACGGCTTTATGCACTCCCCGGCCACGGGAAAGCTGATCGCCGAGCTCATCGTGGACGGCCAGGCCACCACGATCGACATCAGCCCCCTGCGCCCGGACCGGTTCGCCGAGGGCCGGCCCATCGCAGGGGTCCACCTGTTGTAGTCTGACAAGGTCGAGCGTGCCGCTTAGATATCCAGCGGCACACCATCCCTTGCCAGTGCCTCCCGCACAAGCCTCGTATTCACTTCCCGCGGCGCCACGTTCTGCCGGATGGAGAGCACCGAGGCGACGCCCGCGGCGTGCCCCGTCGCCATGCAGTTGCCCATGCTCTTGCCGGCTGACATCGCCACGTGCGTGGTGGAGATGTTGCGGCCGGAGGCCAGGATGTTATCGATCCGCTTCGGCACCAAAGCTCTATAGGGCACATCGTGGGGCGTCATCTTCTCCAGGCGAACATACCCGACGTCCAGCAGGCCGAAGCGCCGGGCGATGGCATCGGGGAAACGGGCCCCCGTCTTCGCATCTTCCTCCGTCAGCACATACTCTCCAACCACGCGCCGTGTCTCTCGGACGCCGGCCCAGGCGCTCACCTGCTCCAGGTACGCATTCTCGAAGCCGGGAATGTTCCGGTCCTTCAGCAGACGCACGACGTCGACGGCCTGTTGGCGCATCAGCCGCTCGGCCTTGGTGAGATCGTTGACATTGGTGCCGTCCAGCACGCCGTACAGCTTATTGCCGGCGTGGTTCACATAAACGGAGCCGGGATAGACGGTTGGCCGCAGATGCATTCGTTCCGGCACCTCGTATCCCTCGCGTCTGCCATCGGCCAGCAGCCTCGTCCAGCGCGGCCCGACATTGTGCACTTCGGAATCGCTATCCCGCTCCAATGCCCGCTGATACCCTACGATCCTGTCCACGTCTACGCCACCGATGACAAAAAGGGAGGTCATCGGTGAGAGAAATCCATCTTCTTCTCGGCCTTTTGCCACAGGGCAGCCCGCGAAATAGAGCACATCGCCATCGCCGGTGGCATCCACCACTCGCTTGGCGTTGATCCGCAGCGGGCCGCTCTTAGTGCTGACGATCACGCCCCTGACGGCATCCCTCTCCACGATGGCGTCGGAGACGAAGCTATGGAGCAGGTATTCGCAGCCGGCATCCTCCAGGGCCTGGAAGGCAGCCAGCTTGAGATACTCGGTGTTGGTGACATAGGCGTGATCGACGAGGCCGTTCTCCTCGTAGCGGTAGGCGATGTCCCCAAACCGGGTCAGTCGCTCGAGAAATGCCTCGTGGACCAGGCTGCGCGGCTTGCCGTCAGGCCGCATCGCGTTGATGGTCATCCCCAGGCCGATGGCCCCCACGCCGCCCAGGAAGCCCATCCGCTCCACCAGAAGCGTTCTGGCACCCATCCTGGCAGCGCCAATGGCCGCGCCCAGGCCGGCCGGTCCACCCCCAGCCACCAGGACGTCCACGTCCTGCGTCTCCCACACGTTCCTCGCCCCATTGATTAGATTCGCCATTCAAGTCCCTCGTTTCGCTGCTCGCGTGTTCACCGCCGCTTGGTGCCCAGACATAGCCCGCAGGCGGGCCGGCCCGCCTGCGGGCTATGTCCGTTGTTGGTCTGCTGTCGGTCGCGCTACGTCCTACCTATCCAGCCACGCCGCCCGGAAATTGTAGAACCCGGTCCACTCCGGGACCGTCCCTTTGAGCTTATCGCTGATAGCATCGTAGCGGACCTGCAGCCAGTTGTAGAGCCAGGGTGCCTCTTCGAAGAAGATCATATAGCAGCGCTTGTACGTCTCGGCCCGCTGCTTCTCGTCGTAAGTGCTGCGGCCCTCCTCCACGCACTTGTCGAAGTCCGGGTTGCTCCAGCTATTGTAGTTGTTGCTGCCTCCAGTGGTCAGGTACACAGAGTAGCGAAAGTCCGGATCGTACTGCATGCTGGACTGCAGCGTAGCGAACTCGGTGTTTCCGGCCTTGTTCTTGGCGTTCCAGGCCAGGCGCTCCACCACGTCCAGAGTGGTACGGATGCCGACGGCGTCCAGCATCTGCTTCATCATCTGGGCCTGCTGTTGATCGATGGTCCGGTTATGCACGGTCAGCGAGACGTCCACCCCGTTGGCCAGGCCGGCTTCGGCCAGTAGTTGCTTGGCTTTGGCCGGGTCGTAGTTGTACCGGGGTGCGTTCGGGTCGTAGCCGACCTGCTGTTCCGTGAGTGGGTGCGTCCACGCCTTGCCGGACCCCATACCGATCGTCTTGGCGATGGCGTCCCGGTCGAGAGCATATGCCACGGCCTTACGCAGGTTCTTGTTGTCGCGGAATATGGAGTTCGGGGAAGAAGGGCTCATCTGGAATAGCAGTTGGCGGTGCGTGCCCTGCCAGGGCTTCTCGTCCAGCACGATGCCCGTGGTGCTCTTGGCCGTGGCCAGGTCTTTGGGGGCGACGGTGTCCATAGCGTCCAGATTGCCGGCCCTCGTCTCCAGGAACCGGATCGAGTCGTCCACCACGTAGCGGAAGACAGCGCCATCCAGATACGGGAGAGGCTGGCCGTCGGCGCCTTTTTCCCAATAGCCGTCCCACTTCTTGAGCACGGCTTGATCGCCCGGCTTCCAGTCCACCAGGGTCATCGGGCCCGTGCCAACCGGGTGGCGCGTGAACTCCTCGCCCCATTTCTCCACCGCTGCCTTGGAGACGATGAATGTGCGGTTGTCGCCGGCCGTCGTCAGCGCCGGAATTACGGGAGCCGAGGGGTACTTCAGGTTCAATCGCACTGTGCTTGGGTCGATGACATCGACCGAGTCGATCGGGGCCACGAACATCTTGGCTGCGGACTTGACGTCCGTTACCATCCGGTCGATGTTGAACTTTACCACTTCCGCGTCCAGCGTCGTCCCGTCCTGGAACTTGACGCCTTTCCGCAGCTTCAACGTGATGGTCTTGCCCTGGACATCCCAGGACTCGGCAAGCGACGGCAGGATGTTCCATTTGCCCGTGGCTGGATCGCGTCGCGCCTCCATCAGCGTATTGTAAAGCAGGTGGAAATGGGCGGCATTGTCGATGTTGATCTGGGGGTCCATCTGGCCGATGTCGTTCTGCTGGCCGATGCGCACTGTGCCGCCCCGTTTGATCTTGGCGACGGGAGTAGCGGTGGGCGCGGCCGGAGGCTTAGTCGCTGCAGGCACGCTCGTGGCCGCGCTCGGCGGTAGCGCCGCCGTAGGTGCGGCTGTCGCCAAAGGCGACTCGCCTGGGCGAGGCGCCGCAGTGGGCTGCGCCGGAGCACAGGCGCCCAGTGCGGCCAACACAATGATTAGTACGATCACCAGGTAAAAGCTTGCTCGCATCCTTTCTCTCCCATATTCTCTGACACTAACAGACTGCTCAAGTCCAAACCAACTGAAAATGGAACGCGGGATCCCCAGTTCACCTCCTCCTACCACATCCGGCACCTAATAACCCAAGCGTGCCGCCCTTTTGTACCAGGGTTTGACCCCTGGCTATCCCAGCTCAGACCGCCGCATCTCGCCATTGGAGCAGCTCTGTCCGGCAGAAGATGAATCCATTATAATGCTTGCCAGTACCAGGCAACTCGCATCGTATACGGCGGCATTGTACTGCCAGCCAGTGTGGGCGTCAATCGACTCGCGTGCCCTCACTTATGACGATGGGCCAAGCATCACCCGAGCATTCCTGTCAGGCTGGCTGCTCACAAAGGCAAATTGGGGAATCTACGATGCCTCGTTCTCGTCTCGTAGGTATTACGCTGCAGGGAATCGCCCCAATCGTATCCAGAATCCCGCTAGGAATGAGGGCAATTTCAGCATTGGCTTGGTCTGAATGAAGTAATGAGTCTATGAGAATCTCGATAGTGCGAGACTGTGGGGTATTACTCATTACAGCCCGTCTCGACTGCGATAAACTTAAAGGCAGACGCGTGTCTCAGTCGAGTTAGTTGTGCACAGTCGTAGGCACGCTGTCCCGAAAGACCGGCACAAGCTACCAGCGAAGAGCACGTCTTCCCCTAACACCACCGGCCGCCATTTAAAACGCGACATATTCTCGACAGCCGCTGGCTGATTAGTATGGCGTCGTGAGCGAGGGCGACAACACAGGCTCTATGTCGGAAAGCACAAAGCCGCTACGAGGGGTGTGCACCGTGTGGATGAGGTCGGGCCGACCCCAGGCAAGAGTGCCCGGCTGCGCTCGACGAAAGCGGATTGCGCATCGGCCGTAAACGCCAAACCGATGCTCGTAGGAAAAGCGCCGGTTGGCGTTTCTGTGTTGGTTGGGAGAATCCACGGAAGCAAGCGATGTCACCCAGGGGATAGCTGACGCTCTCGTAATCCTTCAGGCATCCCACGAGTCAAGCTCTGGCCCCGTTGTACTACCCCGCCCTGCCAACTCCAGTTCCACTGCGTCAAGGAGTATGGGGCGTGTATGGAGTTCGCGTGAGTGTTGTGATTCCGGCATTGAATGAGGCCGAGAACCTGCCATACGTCCTGCCGCAAATCCCGGACTGGGTGGACGAGGTCATACTGGTGGATGGGCACTCGACTGATGACACCATCGAAGTAGCTCGAAGGGTCCGGCCGTCGATCCGGATCGTGGCACAGGAGGGCAAGGGCAAAGGCGACGCTTTGCGCACCGGGTTCGCCGCTGCCACCGGCGATATCATTGTGATGCTTGACGCCGACGGGTCGACAGATCCCGCAGAGATTCCGGCCTTTGTCGGAACGCTGCTCGCAGGCGCCGATTTCGCGAAAGGCTCCCGGTTCCTTCAGGGAGGTGGCACGGTGGACATGCCGTTCTACCGGCGTCTAGGGAACTGGGTCTTCGTGATGCTGGTGCGGCTGCTTTTCGGCAGCCGGTACTCCGACCTGTGCTACGGCTACAACGCTTTCTGGGCACAAGTGCCGCAAGAGCTCGACCTGGATGGCGACGGCTTCGAAATCGAGACGATGATGAATCTCCGGGCATTGCGCGCCCACTTCAAGATCACGGAGGTGCCGAGCTTCGAGGCCAAGCGAGCGTACGGGACAGGACGGCTTCAGACTATCCCGGATGGCTGGCGCGTGTTGAAGACCATCGTTAAGGAGCGATTCAGGCCATGCAAAGGGCAGGCGCGCGCAGAGGCCCGTCGGCGCTGGCATCAGCAGGCGAGTCGGTGGAAGGACGCGGCGTGAAACAGGACGTTCTGGAAAGCACGGCCCTTCCATAGCTGGTCTGCTCGAACGCGAGGATGGTCTTTCCTGCTCTCGGCGAGGCAACGATATCGATGGATTTGCCCAAGTCAAAGCTCGAGTTCCTGGTGCGCAGCGCTCAGTTCGCGTGTCGTCTGCCGTTCCTTTATGCTTCCTTCAATCGGGACCGCCCTCTTCACGTGTCTCCGCTCAGTGTTGATGTGAACATCACCGACCGCTGCAATTTCGCCTGTCTCATGTGTCGTGGGGCCAACCCCGGCTACAAGCCGAAGCCGGAGCTGAGCATCGACGTTATGAAAAGGGTCATCGACGATATGAAGCAGATGCGCATTCCCTATCTGACCCTCACCGGCGGCGAGCCGACCCTTCGGCTGGGGTTCATCCTGGAAACGCTTCAGCATAGCCGGGCCAGGGGCATCGCCGTTGGGATGGTGAGCAACGGATCGCTGCTCGATGAGCAGGAAATGACGGACCTGGTGAGAAGCGGACTGCATCGAATTGCCTTCTCGTTGGACGGCGCAACCGAGGAGGTCCACGACAGCATCCGAATGCCGGGATCTTACTCGAAAGTCATAGCCAGCCTGGCTATGTGCCAGTGCGTGAAAAAACAGAGCCGCTACAACTTCCGCGTTCACGTCAACACCGTGGTGGTGAGGCCAAATGTTCGGCAACTGGTAGAAATCGCCCGGATAGCCCGGAGTTTCGGGGCCGTATCCCTCTTCCAGCCGGTGGACGTGGGGCAGGCCGAGCACCAGGTGGGCTCCGATCCCGTCACGTCGGCCAGCGTCAGGTCCCTGATGGTGGGCGAGCGCGAAATCCCCGTCCTGGAAAACGCGGTATCCGAGCTGCTTGCGTTGCAGAGAAGGGACGCCGTCGTGGCCAACCTCACCTGGCAACTGAGAAACATCGTGAGCTACTATCGTCGCCTGGCTTCCGGGCAGGATTCATTCAGGTTCAGGTGCTATACGGGCTTCAATACGATACATATCGACAGTGACGGGAAATTTGGCTCGTGCATCTTCTTGCCCCCCGCCGGCGACCTGAACGCTGCCACGCTGAAAGAGGCCTGGGACAGCCCCGCGTACACCCTTCACCGAGAGACGATCAGGAAGTGCAGCCGGCCCTGCTCGCTCAACTGTTATTACCCTATGTCTCTTGGAATGCTCGCCTACAACTTCGGATATCTGCCCGTCAGAAGGAAGATCGTCAACGCCCTTGCGAAGGTCCCTGCCTGAATATGATTACGGGGCAACCGCTTTCAGGAGAGCGATGTGGGATCTGATCAAGCAGGAAGGCGACCGGCGGAAAGCCGTCAGGCACAGGTCTGTGTGATAGGAGCTGGAACGCGGTTCCTCAGCGGCATCAGCTACTACACGCTCCGCTTGGCGAACGCGCTGGCCCGCTCGCATCAAGTATCCGTGATACTGATGCGCCGTTTGCTGCCTGCATTTCTCTACCCGGGCCGAAAGAGGGTGGGGGCGAAGCTGACGCAACTCGAGTTCGCGCCGGCAGTGCAGGTCTTCGACGGCGTGGACTGGTTCTGGATGCCGAGTCTGGTCCGTGCCCTGCTTTTTCTGCTGCGCAGGCGCCCGAGCATCGTCGTGTTCCAGTGGTGGACGGGAACGGTGCTTCACACATATCTTCTGCTAGCCCTGGCTTCGCGCCTCCTGGGTGCAAGAGTGATCGTCGAGTTTCACGAAGTGCTCGACACCGGCGAGGCGAAGCTGCCGCTGGCGCAGGCTTATGTAGCCCAATTCCTGCCGGTCTTGCTCCGCCTGGCCGAAGGCTTCGTCGTGCATTCCGAGTATGATCGCCGGATTCTCGATGAGAGGTATGGGCTCAGAGGGCGGCCGGTCGCGTTGATCCCGCTCGGCTCGTTCGACCATTATCAGAACGCCAGCGTGCGCGCCTATCGCCCAGCACCGTCTTCCTGCTGCAATTTGCTGTTTTTCGGCGTGATCCGCCCGTTCAAGGGATTGGAGGACCTCATCACCGCGTTCAATTCGATTCCGCAGGAGGAGGCCGGCGGCTACTGGCTGACTATCGTGGGCGAGACGTGGGAAGGATGGACGCTGCCATCGGACCTCGTCGCGCGAAGTCGCTATTGGGAGCGGATCACCTTTGTGAATCGGTATGTTCGCGACGAAGAGGTCGCGGCCTACTTCGCCGGGGCAGATGCCGTCGTCCTGCCGTACCATCGCTCCTCGGCCAGCGGCCCTCTGCACGTGGCGATGAGCTATGGCTTGCCCGTAGTGGTGACGCGGGTAGGGGGCTTGACGGAGGCCGTGGCCGATTACAAGGGGGCTATCCTCGTACCTCCCAAGGACCCCGCTGCGCTTCGAAGGGCTTTGACTGAGGTAGCAGGGATGTGGGGGAAGCGCTTCTCGGATCCCCATTCCTGGGAACGGACCCTGGCGCGCTACGAGGCGCTGTTCGCTGTGCTGAAGCCGCGCCATGAATCACAGAAGACCGAAGCCATCGGGTGGTAAGAGTATCCACTTGGTGGTTGTGACTGGCCCGGTCGATTGGAGGCCGAACGCGATGAGAATACTGGTGACTGGCGGAGCAGGGTTCATCGGCCGGCATCTGGTCAAAGCATTGTTGGCCCAAAAGCACAGTGTGCGCGTCCTGGATAACCTGCTCAGCCAGGTCCACGGGCCTTTCCCGGAGATTCCATCCGAAATACGGGGCGCGCAGTTCGTGCTCGGCGATGTTTGCCGCGCCTTCGACGTGAGAGATGCGCTGGCCGGCGTAGAAGCTGTGGTCCATCTGGCGGCCCAGACCGGCGTGGGCCAGTCTATGTATGAGGTACAGTCCTACGTCAGCACCAACGATGCAGGCACGGCAACCCTACTTCAGGCGATCGTCGATTCAAAGAATCCCATACGAAGGTTCGTCCTGGGATCATCGCGCGCAGTCTATGGAGAGGGTCTCTATTCCTGCGATCGCTGTGGCGAGGTGAGCCCGGAGAAGCGCGCCGTCGACGACCTGGCCCAATCCCGCTGGGACCCTTTGTGTCCATTTTGCGGAGCTGCCGTGTGCCCAATCCCGACCCACGAAGACGCCGCAACGCGCCCCCAATCGGTGTATGCCGTCTCGAAGCTGACCCAGGAGCATCTCTGCCGCACCGTCGGCGCAGCGTACGGCATCCCGCTGGTGATACTCCGGTGCTTCAATGTCTATGGTCCTGGACAAAGCCTGACCAATCCTTACACGGGAGTGCTCTCCACCTTCTACTCGCGCGCGGTCCGCGGCCAGGAGATCGAGCTATACGAAGATGGTATGGAGACGCGTGACTTCATCTACATCGCCGACGTCGTCGACGCCATTATGCGAGCGCTCTTCGTCCCGCAAGAGCATTTGCGGCACGACGTCCTGAATGTTGGCACAGGGGTGCCGATAAGTCTCGATCAGCTCGCCGCCAGGGTTATCGACGGCCTGGGAGGCGGGCCGGTGCCGGTGCGTCGCAGCGGGGCCTATCGCGTGGGCGACGTCCGCCACGCATTTGCAGATACCAGGCGCTCGGAGCGCGAGCTGGGATTCCGGGCGAGGACGACGATCGATGACGGCATAAGAAGCTGGATCACCTGGGCTGAGGACCACACCCAGCTTGGCGCTCCGGAGGCTGCCCAGCAGGCACTGGTGCGGCGAAATCTATACCGAATCGGCCTGCGGCGGTCGGCATAGGGGAAAAGGTGAAGGATGGGCATTTCAATCATAGCCGGGAGCGGCGGGCAATGATGGCCACGACAGACTCGAACGGACTATGCGTCTCCAATACCCCACCAAACAGCGCACCTGAAGAGGAGCTACCCCTGGTTGCCTCGGTGACGGTGCACTGGCTCAACATGGGCGACACGCTCGAGTGCCTAGAATCGCTCGCCCGTGTGGACTACCCGCGCCTGGCCGTCATTCTGGTCAACAATGGCTCGCCGGATTTCGACGAGGCGCGCGTTCGCCGCGCCTTTCCGGAGGTGCTCATCGTCACCTCGAGCGATAATCACGGGGTTACTGCCGGCAATAACCTGGGGGTTGCCAGGGCGCTGGAAATTGGAGCGGACCTGGTCCTCCTGCTTAATCCTGATACCGTGGTCCGCCCTGACCTCATTCGGTCTCTTCTGCCGGCGCTGAACGAGCCGGGTGTCGGGATTGTTGGACCGGTGATCACGTATTACGACGCACCGGACACCGTCTGGTTCGCCGGCGGCAGATACAGCCGCCTCATCGCCCACCCCCGCCAGCCGGAGAAAGACCGTCCTCTCGCGTCGGTCCCCTCCAAGCGGGCAGTCGATTGGGTAAACTCGTGCGCATTGCTGGCCAAGCGAGAAGTCTTCGAGGTGGTTGGCCCATTCTGGGAAGACCTGTTCATGTACTTCGACGAGCTGGAATTCTGCCTGCGTGCGACGCAGGCAGGCTACCAATGCGTCATGGTTGGCGAGCCTCTCGTCCGGCACAAGGTCTCGGCGAGCGGTGGGATACGGGGCACCAACCGCTTTTCCCCCGATAAGGCATACTATTTCGGCAGGAATCCCTTCTTTTTGCTGCGTCGCCACGCCTCGGGCTTGTGGGCAATTGCGGGCCTATTGAGTCAGTTCGGGGTAGTGCTTCCCTATTGGGCCTTGCGGTGCGCACTGGCAAAGAACACGAAGGCGATCGGGGCGTACCTAGCCGGTATGCGCGATGGGATCGCCGGACGGTCCGGCAGGAGACCTGTAGCAGGCAAGCCCTGAGGTGCAGCTTTGTTCGGCTTCGAGCGGGGGCCGGATCGAGAATCCGATGCGTATTCTGATGCTCTGCCAGTATTATCCCCCCGTTTTCGGCGGCGTGGGACGATTCGTCGAGGACCTCAGCGCTGAGCTGGCAACCCGCGGGCACGAGGTGGCGGTGGCAACCCTCTGGGATGGGCAATCGCCGAAGCTGGAAGTCGTGCGAGGCGTGCGGGTGTACCGCATCAGTGGCACCATCCACCGGGCGGCACCCTTGCTGTTCAGCCACCCGGGGCGGAAGTACGCGCCGCCGCTGCCGGACCCTGAGCTGCTGTGGGCGATACGGTGCATCATCGCCCGCCAGCGCCCTCAAATCGTGCACGCCGTCGACTGGCTGGTGCACTCCTTCCTTCCACTCAAGCGCTGGAGCCGGGCGCGGCTTATGGTAACACTTCAGGATTATTTCCTGGTATGTGTGAAGTGGACGCTTATGTATCACCAGGCTGTATGCAGCGGCCCCAGTCTCGGAAAGTGTATGGCCTGCGGTGTGCGCCACTTCGGCCTAGCGAAAGGCGTGCCTACCGTTCTGCTCAGCCGGGTGGCAGGTGCCGCCGAGCGAGCGGCGGTCGACATGTTTGCGCCGGTAAGCCAGGCGGTGGCCCTCGGAAATGATCTGGCCGGTGGCAAGGTGCCATTCCAGGTAATCCCGAACTTCATATCGGACGACCTAAACTGTGCTCACGACGCGCCCAGACATTATCTCGAGCAATTGCCAGGAGAGGGCTATCTTCTGTTCGTCGGCGCGCTTGCCCCCAGCAAGGGGATCGACGTGCTCCTGCGTGCCTACGCTGGCATTGCAGATGCACCGCCCCTCGTTCTGATCGGGTACGAAGTTGCCGAGTACCCGCTTCTATCTGAGAAGCTGCCACGCAACGTTATCGTATTGAAGAACTGGCCGCACCACGCAGTGATGTCCGCCTGGCAGCGGAGTCTGATGGGATTGGTCCCTTCGGTGTGGCTTGAGCCCTTCGGATTGGTCATGTTGGAAGCTTTTTCGGCCAGCCGGCCTGTCATCGCCTCTCAAGTTGGTGGGCTGGCCGAGATAGTCGGCGAGAGCAAGGCTGGGTTGCTCGTGCCTCCTGGTGATCAGTTAGCACTACGGCAGGCAATCGAACGCCTGCTGCACGATGCAGATCTGCGAGAGCGTATGGGCCAGGCCGCAAGACAGAGGGTCTCAGAGTTCCGAGCCAGCACAATCGTATCGCGCTACGAACAGGCATATCAGGACCTTGTAAATGCCACTGATAACTGAAATCGCTCCATTCATAAAGCCGAGGGCCGCCGATTCGTCGCAAAGCGAGTATCAGGCAGCCAGCTTGCCATATGACGAGAATTGGGGATGGCTGCCACTGCTGTGCGTTGTAGATGCCCTCGGACTGCTGCTGCTGGCCATCGCGGACACGGGAGCGCGGCAGGGAGCATCCTTCGCGGTGCCTCTGTTCTGGGTTGGCCTATTGCTGCTGTTCGTGCCGACCGCCGCGCGCCTGAGCTGGCGGACCGCGTCCCGGCGGGAGCGTATCGGTCTGGTGGTGGTGCTTGGGCTCGCGCTTCACTTCGTGAAAATCCTCCATAGCCCGGTCAACTTCACCTTCGTGGACGAGTTTCAGCACTGGCGGACCGCCGAGGACATCTTGCGGTCCGGCCATCTGTTCCAGCCCAACCCTGTTCTTCCAGTGAGCTCTCTGTTTCCCGGCCTGGAGATCCTGACGACCGCGCTCATCAGCCTGACCGGCCTACCGATTTTTGTCGCCGGCAACATAGTGGTAGTCACGGCACGCCTGGTGCTGGTGCTGGCCCTGTACCTTTTCTACGAAGAGATCACCCTGTCACCGCGGGTGGCAGGGATCGCGGTGCTGGTATACACGGCGAACCCCAACTTCGTGTTCTTTGACGCGGTGTTCGCCTACGAGTCGCTGGCGCTGCCACTCGCCGCGCTGGCGCTGTTCGCCACAGTGCGGCGGGCGCATACATACGGCGGCGATCGCGTGGGCGTCAGCATTCTGGTGTTGTTCGCGGTCTTGGCCGTTGTAGTCAGCCACCATCTGACGTCGTACGCGCTTCTGGCATTCCTTGTTCTTTGGACGCTCCAACCCCAGGTATTGGGTTTGCTCAGCGTCGTCACGCGATGGCTTGGCGGAAGGACTTCCCCCTCGTCTCACACCGGAGCCGCAGCGACCACCCCCTCCCTCGAGCGGACAGCAAGCTCCTTCCGTAGGAGAGGGCGGCAGTCAGTCCCCGCCGACATCGCCCTCTTCTCCGTGCTGGCGACCGTTGTGTGGTCGGCATACGTCGCGAGCCCGGCAGTCAGCTACCTGGCCTCATCTCTTATGGCAGGGATTAACGAGCTGATGCAACTTGTCTCTGGCGAGATCACGGCGCGGCAGTTGTTCCGCTCGTACGGAGGAGAGATGCCCCCCTTCTGGGAGCCGGTGGCTGCCTATGCCTCGGTAATGATGGTCCTCGCCCTCTTGCCCGTGGGGCTGTTACAGTTGCGGAGCCAACACGCTGCCAACGTCGTCGCTACTGCACTGGCGACGGCAGCGCTCCTTTACCCCGCTGTCTTGCCGCTCCGTCTCACGCCGAGAGGGATCGATGCGTCGGGCCGTGCGCTCCCCTTTTTGTTTGCTGCAATCGCCCTCGTGGTAGCGGTCGGGGTTACCGATAATGAGCTGCCCCGATTGCCGGACCTCAAGAAATCAGCGCGATTTGCTCTGGTGGCGGGGGTCATCTTCGTCGGCGGTGTGGTGATCGGCTGGCCGTTCTGGAGCCGGCTGCCCGGCCCGTTTCTGGTGGCGAGCCACACCAGGTCGGTTGGGCAGGAGGGACTGGCGGCAGCGGAGTGGGCGAGGACGTATCTGGGACCCGACAACCGGATCGCCACGGATTTCATCAACCAACTGCTGATGGGCTCGTATGGGGCGCAGCACCCCCTCGTCCCTTCTGCTTCCGGGGAAATGATATCACCCATCTTTTTCTCCTCGCAGTTCGGCGCGGCAGAGCTCGCTCTTCTCCAGCGCGCGGCCATCCGGTACGTCTTGATCGATCGCCGCCTCGGCAGCGGCCTGCCGATGACCGGGTTCTACTTCGACGCGGAGGAGCCCGAGGCCTTCCACCACACAACGCCAATTCCTCTCTCGACGCTGGGCAAGTTCGACAGTACTGACAATGTCAGCCGTATTCTGGATACGGGGGATATAGAGATCTACGATGTTGAAAGGTTGCTCCATGCTCCGTAGGTCATACGATCTGCTTGCAGTCGTCGCCATCACCGGGGCGGCTGTGACGCTGTCGTTCCTTTCGCCGGGTAGTGCGATCCAGGTAGCCATTGCGCTGCCTCTGGTGTTGGTCATACCCGGTTATGTGTTGATGGCCGCGATGTTCCCCAAGACGATGGTCGGCACTGCAGAGCGACTGGTCTCCACCCTGGGGCTCAGCCTGGCTACCGTGATAGTGTGCGGGCTGGTGCTCAACTGGACGCCGTGGGGCTTGATGGCAGACGCCTGGTCCTTGTTGCTGGGCGTCCTCTCGATAGGCGGCAGCGCGTTTGCATTTGCGCGTCGCCATAGCGACACATCCTTCGGAAACGGACGAATGAGAATAGGTCTTACGCCTCGTGACGGCGTGCTGCTGACACTCGCCGCACTGACAACCCTCGGTGCGGGTCTCACCGCGTACTATGGAGCGATCGAGCAGTCCATCCCCGGTTACACACAACTCTGGATTCTGCCGGCGGAAGGAGGCGAGGAGACAGTCATTCGCCTGGGCGTGATGAGTTACGAGGAGGGGCCGACGAGGTATCGACTTCAAGTCCTGATGGGTGGGGCGGTGGCATCCGAATGGGCGCCGATTGATATTAGCCCGGGAGAGAAATGGGAGGCTGTGGTGAGGATACCGGCGGCAAGCTCCAGACCAGGTGAGGTGGAGGCGGTGCTTTATCTTTGGAATGATCCGACGAGGGTCTACCGTCGGGTTGCGCTGTGGCACGGCGACGTGAGGAAATAGCCGCGTGGCATTGCGGATAGCGGCGTTAGCACACCGCTTCGCGCCGGCCAACCGGATCATACTCGTCAACTCGTGCTCGCTGGTGGGCACTACTGCCCTCACATCCGGCTTGGGTTTCGTCTACTGGTGGCTGGCGGCACTTCTCTTCCCCCCAACGGCAGTAGGGCTGGCGTCGGCAGCCATCTCTGCGATGATGCTCCTCGGGACGATAGGGACGCTGGGTGTGGGAACCCTGCTCATAGGAGAGCTCCCACGCCAGCCAAGGCAAGCAGGCCCCCTGATTTCTACAGCCCTGTCGGTTGCGGCGGCAGCATCCGGGGTGCTGGGGATCGTGTTTGCAGTAACCGCGCCACTGCTATCAGCGGAGCTTGGGCCGCTGGCACACGGCCTGCCAAGTATCGCACTATTTTCCTTTGGTGCGACCCTCACTGGAGTCACGCTGGTGCTCGATCAAGCGGTTGTCGGCTTGCTGCGTAGTGGAATCCAGCTATGGCGCAACGGGGTCTTCGCCGCAGCCAAGCTATCTGCCATCTTTGTAGCTGGCACCTTGATGTGGGACAAGGCCGGGCTAACCATCTATTCGACGTGGGTGATTGGCAACCTGGTATCTATGGCCATTTTGAGCTGGCTGGTCGGCCTGGGAAGGGTACGCATAGCGGCCTGTCTGCCGCGGTGGGGACTGGCGAGAGGACTTCGGAGGGCGGCGCTGGAGCACCACCTGCTCAACCTGGCCCTGCAGGCCCCCGGTCTGGCCCTGCCGATAATTGTGACCACGCTGATCTCAGCCGCAGCGAACGCCAGCTTCTATGCCGCTTGGATGATCGCCAGCTTCGCTTTCGTCGTGCCGGGTGCCCTTACGACCGTGCTATACGCCCTCGGCGGAGAGGACCCGTCACTGCTGGCGCAGCGAGTCCGCTTCACACTCAAGCTCTCATTCGTGGCTGGACTCCTCGGCAGCGCTCTCCTGCTGGGGGGCTCGTATCAGGTGCTGGGCCTCTTCGGGAGCACCTATGCTGAACAGGCGGGATGGGCACTGCAAATCCTCACGGTCGGCGTCTTCCCTCTGATCATCAAAGTTCACTATGTCGCAGTGAGCAGAGTACATCGACAGGTGGCAAGCGCCGCGAAGCTGGCGATCATCGGTGGCATCATCGAGGTGGTTGCCGCGGGAGCAGGGGCCAGAGCTTATGGCTTGCCCGGACTGAGTGTTGGCTGGCTATTGGGAGTATGCATAGAAGTAGCGCCGATGGCTCGCACAGTGTACCAGTCCGCCGCCCCGGACGCGACAGGGTCCCTCCGCCGCGCGGGGGCGCTGAAGCAGTCCGACTGATGGCAGCACCACCGACTGCACGATATGGCGGCCGGCGATGGGCCTTCCGCAGGGACTTGCCCGTCTCCAGTGCCACTGTCTGGGCCTGCGGCTGACGCGCCTCTTTGCGCCCGGGTAGGACGCGGGCGCCGCTCCACGGCATTACGGCGCCCAGCAGGGTTGACCCGCGTTATGCCTGCCGCGCGAGTCTGGCACCCTCGACCTACAAAACAGTCCTTTCTATGTGCTCTATCTTATCGGGTGTCAGCGGAAGCGCGGCCTTCTCCAGGACGGAGGTCAGCGCAAGGAGGTTCTCGTTCGATACGAGGTTCTCCGTGGACATCGTAACCGCAAGACGTTCTGCCGAGCCCATCTCCTTCAGCAGGCCGATGGCATACTCCTTAGTCACCCGCGGCCCCAGCTCATAGATACCCCCGGGAAAACCCAGCCACAGGGCTTTGTCCTTCCAGGCGGCGAGCGCTTCGCTCAGGGGCATGTTCCCCGTCGGCATGGGGTGGAACGCCTCGATGATGTCGACCGGCGTTCTGGCAATCAGGTCCTTGAGAACGGCCAATCGACCATCCATGTGCACAGCCATCAGCTTGCCGTGCCGGTGAAGGGCTTGGGCCTGCTGCTCGTAGACGGGTATAAAGTACTTCTCGAAGAGCTTGGGGGTGACCAGAAAGCCGTCCAGGTTGTCCCCGCAGAGAGTTATCGGCGCGGGCGACCGGGCGGCGATCTCGTGGAGGGGCAGGCGGCTCTTGACCAGGGCCTGGTACAGGTCATCCACTAGGTCAGGATAGTCGGCGTGATGGAAGTAGAACTTGCCGCCGTTCCCGCCGATCCAGTCGATCATCAGCATCTGCATCGGCGAATGGGGCAGGCTGTCCATCACAACTCCCTCGTCGCCCAGCCAGTCCATCGCCTGCTCGATGGGGAAGTAGTCGGCCACGTACTCGGTGTGCTCGACAATGAACTTGACCACCGGGTAATCTTCCGGCCCCTTGATCAGACGGGTCGTCTGCCAGGGCGTAATGTCTGTCCAGCTTCGGTTGGCGTGCCACAGGCCGACCCCAGGCTCCCGCTTCTCGTCCTCGTAGACGCTGCCCACCGGCGTCTGGTAGGTCCGGCGGAACACGGTCTCCCCGCCCACGAGCGCCCGCTCCTCGATCACCTTCACGTCGTGCAGCCTGGCCACGTACGGGGGCCGGTCCCAGTTCATTCCCATGCCCCGATTGCGGCACTCCCGCTCGGCCCAGCCGACCTGGCTGTGGCGCCAGTAGTGGAAGAAAGGCAACTTGTCGGCCCGCTGTCTGGATGTGGCGGCCATCAGCCGTTCCCGGCGCGTCATCTCGGCCACAATATCCTCCTTCTTTTTATCTTGTCTATATGCATTACAGGGATGCTCCACCGTTCCCGCGCGACGCCATCTGCTGCATTGCCAAACTAGGCTGTTTCTCCTCATTTGTCAATGGCAGGGAAGTGCTTCTGGGGACCGTCATACGATGGGGTGTGGTCTGGCCGCTGCTGCTCATTCTGCTGGGCCTCTGGTTCCTGGCGGGGAACCTCTCCCCCGCCCGGCCGGTTAGAGCAGCGCAGACCGGTATCCTCCTGCAGGGGGCCGCCCAGGCCCACCTGAGACTGCGTCACGGTGCCGGACGGCTGCCTACAGTGTGGGCATGGGTCTCCCACCTGATGGCCCTCGAAACAGTGACCGCAGGTATCACAGGCCAGTGGTATGGTGTCCATTTCTGCCTCCACGAGTATAAAGATTGCATAAGCACGTACTCGTTATAGCTCTGTCAACACCATCCAACAAAGGTAGTTAACTAGTTGAGGCCTGGTCATAATTAGGGACCTGCGCCGGATGGCGATCCGGCGCAGGTGCTCCGTACTATATGGTTGTGAGACCCTAGCACGGAGGCAACCATATGGTAACCCAAAGCTCGATCCTTGTCGCCC
>JAMCWG010000008.1 GCA_023475235.1 Chloroflexota bacterium | reverse complement strand
CTCGCCACGGCGAGTCGCTCGCCAGAGTCGCCTCGGACACCAACTGGTCACAGAGGCGAGTCTGGCGACCTTCGGAGACCGCCTTTGGCGGGCTGCGGCGAGGGGTCAGGGGGTGAGGTCACCCACGCCCTCTCCCTCGGCCTGCTTCTCGTCGCCCTGCTCCTGGCTAAGGCCACCTTCATCGACGGGCACACCGCCTGGTTCCGCCAGCCGGTGGCGATGCAACAGCCCGCCGGTGGGCCGGTACAGCTCGGTGACAAGATTGTGCTCCTCGGCTACAAGCTCCAGCCTGAACAACCAGAGTCCGGCCAGGTCTGGGAGGTCACGCTGTACTGGCAGGGCGCGGTGCCAGTGGACACCAACTATAAGTCTTTCACCCACCTGCTGACGCCGGACGAGGCCAGGTTGGTGGCCCAGAAGGACAACGAGCACCCCGGCCTGCTTCCGACCTCCTGGTGGCGGCAGGACAAGATCGTCCAGGACCCTCACACGCTGCAGGTGCCGGGCAGCCTCCCGCCGGGGCGGTACCCGCTGGTCGCGGGAATGTACGACCCTCAATCCGGGGACCGGCTGATGCCGTCCGATGGCAAGCGCTCCTATGTCGTGATCGCCTATCTCGACGTGCAATAAGAGGGACAACTACCGGCGCGGGCGGCGAACAGCAGGGAACGCTGTGCTGCGTCAGGGGACAGGCTGCGCCGGTCGTTCGCAGCCCTGGCCGTTGACAGGGACGGCAAATATGATAGTCTGCGCACTACCAGAGTCCTTGTACGACGGCGACAGCCGAGCCCGGGACAGAAACCGATAGAGAGGAGGGGAGATCGCCTGATCGAAGCGAGCACGACTTGACGCTGCCGTCAAAACCTGCGGGGGAGCGGCCGGCCTCGCACCGACTGTCAGAGGCTGCACGGTCCCATCCTCAATGATGAGGGGTGGACAATGTTCCGGTTTCTCTTACTATCTCATCCAGAGCTTACTATCTCATCCAGAGAAAGAGGAAGGACCAATGGAAGCCTTTTGGAGAATCGGCGTCATCGCCCTCATTCTGCTGTTCTTGGCCGCCTGCGCCGGGCCAGCAACGCCCACCACGGGCCCCACCAGAGGGGCTGTCGCGCCGACGGCTACCGCTGCTGTGACCAGTGCCCCGGCAGCAGTGCCGACGAAGCCGGCCGCGGCTACACCCACTCCCGCCACGCAGATCAAGCGCGGCGGCACCCTCCGGGCAGTGATGGGATCATATTCCGGGTACGGCACTCTCGATCCGCATATTCACCCCGGCGGTGGCAGCGATACCCTGTTCACATCTGTCTTCAATTCGGTCACCCAGCTCTTCTACAACGAGCAGACCAAAAAGTGGGAGGTCCGCCCGATGCTGGCCACCTCCTGGGAGTTCACCGACCCGAAGACGTTCGTCATCAAGCTACGGAAGGGCGTCAAGTTCCACGACGGCAGCGACTGGAACGCCGACGTCCTGCTGTTCAACCTCGACCGGATGAAGAACCATAAGCGGTCCATTAGCAAGGAGATGGTGATGGACATCGCCGACGCGCAGAAGGTGGACGACTACACGGTCAGGCTGCTCCTCACCGGCCCTACTGCCACGCTGCCCAGCCGGCTCAGCAGCGGGGGGTCCCTGGGCCGGACGTACATCGTGTCGAAGGCCGGCATCGAGAAGATGGGAGAAGAGAAGTACGGCACCAAGCCGACCGGCACCGGTCCCTTCGAGGTGACCGAGTGGATGACCGACGACCATGTCACCATCAAGAAATTTGACGGCTATTGGGAGATGGGCGAGGACGGGAAGCCCCTCCCCTATCTCGACGGCATCGTGTTTCGCTTCATCAAAGATATGAGCGTAGCGGCGACGGAGCTCCGGACCGGCAACATCGATATTACCGGCCCCACGCTGGCCCCGGTTGACCTGCTGAAGGTGAAGGACAACCCCGATCTGGTGGTCCTGCAGCCTCCGTCCGTAGCCAAGTTCGTCATCCTCGGCCTGAATGCACGCCAGGGTGTCTTCGCGGACAACCTCAAGCTGCGGCAGGCGGTGGCCTACGGCATCGACCGGGACGCGATGGTCAAGACCCTCGGCATGGGCCTGGGCGAGCCCGCCTGCTACTACTGGGCTCCCGGCCAGCTCGGCTACGACCCGTCCATCCCCTGCTACAAGTCCGATCAGGCCAAGGCCAAGCAGTCGTTCCAGGACGCGAAGGTCAACAGCCCGCTGGACATCGTCCTGCTGGCCTTCAGCACGCCGGACCGCGTGAAGTTCTCGGAGGTGGTGAAGGCGCAGCTCGACGCCATCGGCTTCCGGGTGAAGATCGAGGGCATGGAGCGGGTCGCCTCCATCCAGCGGGCCGCCCTCTTCGACTTCGACATTTACCTGTGGGGCCGGAACTTCCAGGCCGACCCCGACGCCCTGTCGCGCGACCTGCACTCCACTGGCCAGGGCGCCTACAGCGGCTGGCGCAATCCGGAGATGGACAAGTGCATGGAAGAGGGCCGGGCGGAGCTCGACGAGGCCAAGCGGGCCGAGACCTACAAGCGGTGCCAGCGGCTCATCTACGACGACGCCTACAACGTCCTCACCTGGCTGGAACCGCAGAATATCGTGCACAACAAAAAGGTCAAGGGTCTCTCGCTCGACTGGACGGCCTGGCATACCCAGTATATATGGCTTGATAAGTAGCATCCGGCGTGTAAACAGCGAGCGGCCCCAGCGGTGGAGCCACTCCAGCCGTGCCCGTGCCACCGCCGGGGCGCACCCGCGTGTGCGCCCCGGCGGTGGGCGTATTCGGGCCGACCCGCGGGTCGGCCCCTGCGACTACGACAGAAACCCCGGGTTGTCGTCACTACCCGCCCCAGCCATCGGCGTTGACGGGGAGGCACCGCCGACGTACGATGAATCTGTAAGGATGAGCCACAGCTCTGCTGGGTTAGGAGACAGTCGATGATAAAGCTGAAGCGCGTTTACGAGGAGCCTTCCAAGGAGGATGGGCTCCGGGTGCTGGTGGAGCGCCTCTGGCCACGGGGTCTCACCAGGGAGCGGGCCGCCGTAGACCTGTGGCTCAAAGATGTGGCGCCGAGCCCCGATCTCCGCAAATGGTTCGGACACGATCCCGCGAGGTGGCCGGAGTTCCGCCAGCGCTACCGCGCCGAGCTGGAGCACGACGAGGGTCCAGTCAACCTGCTGAGGCAGAAGAGCAGGGAGGGCGTTGTCACCTTCGTCTACGCGGCCCGCGACGAGCAGCACAATGGGGCGGTGGCCCTGAGGGAGTTCCTGGAAGAACAGCTCGGAAAAGCGTAGGGGTCGGGTCACCCGACCCCGTTGACGTCACGTATGCACCAGCGCAACTAGCTGGCAGCGGCCGGCGTCAGGTCCTGTTCGGCGCCCAGCTCCCACTCCGGAATGTACTTGCGCCACTCCTCGTAGGTGTCCAGGTACTGGTGGAGGATGTAGTACGCGGATGCTACCGGCCGGAAGGGCTTGTGCAGCAGCCGCATGTGGGTCTCCTCTAGCGACCGGCCGCCCTTGCGGTGGTTGCAGAGTCGGCACGCGCTCACCAGGTTCTCCCATTCGTGCTTGCCGCCGCGATGTCTGGGGATGACGTGGTCGATGGTGAGGTCCCGCGTGCGGATGCCACAATACTGGCAGGTGTGCCGGTCTCGGATGAAGACTTCCCGGCGGGTCAGCTTGACCAGGGGACGGGGTCGCCGGATGACGTAGACGATGCGGATGACCGAGGGTTTCGCGAAAACACGGCTTGCGCTGCGCCATTCCCCTAGGGTGTGCTCCAGGACTTCGGCCTTGCCGCCCATTACCAAGACCAATGCACGTCGCGTAGTACAGACGTTCAATGGCTCGTAGTTCTGATTGAGCACGAGAACTGAGTTGTCCACCGGCTCGCTATTTGCCCCCTCCCGCTCCGCCATATCTATGACCCACAATTATTATTATTATAGAGCATTCTATCAGGTGTCACGCCGGCTGGCAACCTGAATCTGGCGAAACAATGCCATTGTCCAATATGCAACATCTGTCTCACTTCACCTGCCCGCCATAGCTCCTTCGGGACCGGAACAGCACCCTCGTCTCACCCGCGATGACGGCTCAAGCGTTTGGTCCCCTCCTTCGCCTGAGCAGCATGCCCCCGCCGAGGCCGGCGATTACGACGAGGACCAGCGCGGCGAGGGGCGCTGCCCAGGGCAGGCTGCCGCTCGGTGCGGCCGCCGGCGTCGTCCCGTTTGTCCCGGACGGAGCGGGTGTGGCAACGCTGGCCGGTGCCGGCACCTTGTTCGACGCCACGGGGGGTGTTGCGCCCACGTTGGTGGCACCGGGGCGGGCAGTCGGAAGCGGGGCAGCCCCCAGGCTGGCGCGCCACTGGGCCTCTAGGCCCGCCAGATTGGTGCCGATGGACTGCTGGAGGGCCCGATCAGGGGTGTTGCCCTGCGCGAAGACCTTCAACAGCTTCCCCATGCCGTCGCGCCCGTACTGGTCGATGATAAACTTCACGACGCTGTAGCTCTCGGCATAGGAGAGGCGCGCCTGGTTGGGGTCAGCCGGGAAGCTGCTGGAGAGAGAGCGCAGGGAGATGAGCCGGTTCTCGGTGACCGCCCGGTTCAGGGCATTACCGTAGCTGGCTTCCTGTGTGCCCTCGGCGTACATGGCGAGGCCCTCGTCCAGCCACGGGGGCAGCGAGGAATAGGGGTTGTCGGTCGCCCGGTGCACGATGACGTGGCTCAGCTCGTGAGGGACGGCCCGCAGGCCAAAGGCGCGGCCGCCGGGATCCGACCCGGCGGCGATGACCACGATTCCCATGTCGGAGAAGGAGCGACCGCCCGTCCACTCCTGCGCCCCCTGCTCCAGGGCGCCCATCATATCACGCTGGGTGGCGTAGAGCATTATCTTGATCGGCGACGTAATCTCCACCCCAGCGCTCTGGCTGAGCTGGCCGGCCGCGTTGACCGACGCGTCCAGCAATTGGTGTCCGAAGCCCTCGCCTCCCTCGTACCACTGGAGCGTGATCAGGCCGGACGTGACGGACTGCCACTTGAAGCGCGTGTCCTCGAAGGTGAAGCGGGTTGGCTGCGTCTTGAGCACATTTCCGCTGGCATCTTCGAGCTGCCAGTAGTACTCCATTTCCGAGCCGGGCACCGCATACTTGAGCCGGGTATCCCAGCGGTGCTCGATCTTCACTTCGCGCGATGGTGTGAACTGCGGATACATATAGGCGCTGGTATCGCTGCCCACAAACTGGTAATTGAAGCTGACCTTGGTGATATCGCTGTCACTGTGGGCCTCCAGGAAAAACCTGGCATCTGTCGGATAATGGTTCTCGTCCCGAGTGGCCGTCACCACAATGGCGCTGGCGGCGTGGACTGGCGGAGCAAGAACAGACAGCGGCAGCAGCAACAGCAACAGCGCCAGAATCACGCTCGACGCCACAATCAACCCACGCCATACACCGAATGCGGGCCGTATTCTCGATCGCCCGCCGACAGTTCCCCCGCTTGCCACCGTGTCTCTCCCGTGTGCTCGAAGAATAGCCCCTGTAGTAACGACTATAGTCGTTTCGAGGAATGACTAAAGTCGTTACTATACCTCTTTCTATTCTTATTCTACTCTTATCCCGTGCTTCCGATCACCGTAGTGACGACTGAAGTCGTCACTACGGCACCGCCACTACGTCACTGATTTCTATCCTTGCCCTACGCTTACTATGACGAGTCTGCGCCTGCTATGCTGTCACGCCGACCGAGGCCCGCAGGTATGCCTTGATGAAGCCATCCAGGTCGCCGTCCAGAACGGCGTTCACATTCGCCGTTTCGAAGCCGGTGCGGTGGTCCTTGACCATCGTGTACGGGTGCAGCACATACGACCGGATCTGGTTGCCCCAGCCCGCCTCCACGTGCTCGCCCTTCAGGCGGGCCCGCTCCTGTTCCTGCCGCTCTTCCTCGCGCTCGACCAGCTTGGCCCGCAGTATCCGCAGGGCAATCTCCCGGTTCTGGTACTGAGAGCGCTCGTTCTGGCAGGTGACCACGATGCCGGTCGGCAGGTGGGTGATGCGCACGGCGGTGCTGGTCTTCTGCACGTTCTGCCCGCCGTGGCCGGATGCGCGGTAGACATCGATCCTCAGGTCGTCGGGGCTGATGTCTACCTCTACGGCGTCTTCCACCTCCGGCATAACCTCCACCAGGGCGAACGAGGTATGCCGCCGATGGGCCGCATCGAAGGGCGAGAGCCGCACCAGGCGATGCACCCCACGCTCGGCCTTCAGGTAGCCGTAGGCGTAAGGGCCGGCCACCTCAAAAGTGACGCTTTTGACGCCGGCCTCCTCGCCCTCGGTCATATCCAGTATGCGAGTCTGGTAACGGTGCGCTTCGGCCCAGCGGAGGTACATTCTCAGCAATATCTGGGCCCAGTCCTGAGAATCGGTGCCGCCGGCGCCCGCGTGAATGGCAACGAAACAGTTGTTCCGGTCGTACTCGCCGCCAAGCTGGAGCTGGAATTCCAAGCCCTCCAGCTCTTCCTCCAGCTCGGCTGTCTCGTGGGCCAGGTCGCTCGCCAGCGCTTCCTCGCCCTCTTCTGCCGCCAGCTCGGCCAGCTCTCTCAGCTCGGCCACACGCCTCTGCATACGCTGCCACGGCGCCAGCCGCTCTCGCAGCGCCGCCGCCTGCCGCATGGTCGCCTGTGCCTGCTCCTGGTCATCCCAGAAGCCGGGGCGAGCGGTCTCCGCCTCCAGGTCCGCCAGGGCCTTCTCCTGTCCCGCTAAGTCAAAGACGCCCTCCGAGCTCGGCCACTCGCTGGGCCAGGGTCGCCAATCGCTGGGTCAATTCCTCCATCTATCGATCACCTCAATTATCTTATCTGCCGGCCGGCAAAGCCTCGTCCCTCCGTGTGACAGCAGAAGGCCTCGGCAAAACCGAGGCATTTCGCTGCGCCGGGCACGGGGCGGAAAATGCCGTCTTTCAGGCCATTCGTACCATTATAGCACGCCAGGCATTGTTGATTTCGGCTATAATAGTGAAGGCGAATAGGCCTCTGAGGAAAGTTATGGCCCTTAGGGTCCCCAGTCGGGACAATACAAAACTGGCGAAGGTGGTCGAGCGAATAGCCGGCGACGTCGAGCTGAGCACGCTGTGGCGCTGCGCCAACATTAACGCCATCGACCGCTCCGGCATCAGCGACCACGGCCCCGTGCACATTCAGATAGTGGCGAATATCGCGCTGCGGTTGCTGCGGCTGCTGGTGGAAGCCGAGGTCAAGCCCAGCATCGTCACTAACTACGGTATGACCAGCGAAGACGCTGAGGTAGTGGTGGTGCTGGCTGCCGCTCTACACGACCTGGGGATGGTGGTGCACCGGGAGAACCACGAGCAGTTCAGCGTCTGCCTGGCCGCGCCGAAGCTTCGTGAGCTGCTGGATGGCATCTACGATCTGGAAGCTTGCACCATCATCACCTGCGAGGTGCTGCACGCCATCTACGCCCACCAGAGCGAGATACCGTGCCTGACTATCGAGGCAGGGGTGGCCAAAGTGGCGGACGCCCTGGACATGACCAAGGGCCGCTCGCGCATTCCCTTCGAGGCGGGCCGGGTGAATATCCATTCGCTGTCGGCGGCCTCGATTGAGCAAGTGCGGCTGTTGAAGGGTCAGACCAAGCCCATTCGTGTCGAGATAGTGATGAGCAACTCTGCCGGTATCTTCCAGGTGGACGAACTGCTTAAGCACAAGCTGCAGACGTCGACGATCGCCGAATACCTGGAGGTCGCGGCCCTGATGGAAGGGGAAGCAGAGAAGCAATTGGTCAAGGTTTTCAGCCTGTAGAGACGCGAGGGCACGCCTCTTGGAGTTCATCCATGAATTGACCCCCGAAATGGGGATGCGAGTGTCCCCCAGGCTGGTGGCTGCGAACCAGATTCTGGAGATGTCCTCGCAGGAGCTACAGCAAGTCGTAGCCAGCGAGCTCGCCGACAACCCGGCCCTGGAGCTCGTGGAGACGCCGCGCTGCCCGCGCTGCGGCGAGCCGCTAGAGGGCACCGTCTGCCCTCGCTGCGAGCAGGGGACCGCCGCGCCTCCGCCGGAGCCGGAACCGGCCGAGATATCGGAGCGGCGAGAGGACGAGAGCGACTTCGACCCGTTGAACGCGGTGGCGGCAGAAGTGACCCTGGGAGAGCGCTTGCTGGAAGAGCTCGAGACGATGCTGCCGGAGGACGATCACCTCATCGCAGAGTACCTGGTCGGGAGCCTGGACGACAACGGCTACCTCCAATGCTCAGTCGAAGACGCTGCCGCGTACCTCGACGTGCCGAAGGAGCGGGTTGAGGAAGTGCTCCGGCAGCTTCAATCGCTGGAGCCGGCCGGCATCGGCGCCCGCAATCTTCGCGAGTCACTCCTGATACAGATCGACCGGCTGGCCGAAGAGGGAACGCAGGCGCCGTACACCCGCCAGATTGTGAGCAACTATCTGCGTGAGCTGGCCGACCACCGTTACGGGGTGATCGCCTCGCAACTGGGCATCCCCTACGACGACGTGTCGGCGGCCGTGCAATTCATCCGCCACCACCTCAACCCGTATCCGGCCCAGGGCTACACCGGCACCCACCGCCGGGAAGCGGCGGCGGTGCCCCTCGTGCCCGACGTCGTGATCCGGCAAGTCGACAGCAGTTTCGAGGTTGAAGTGGTGGAATCGCGGCGCTTCACGCTGCGCATTAGCCCGGCCTATCAGACGCTGTCGGCGGAGCTGGAGCGGGATAGCGAGCGCTACTCGGAGGAGGAGCGGGAGCACATACGGCACTACCTGGGGCGCGCCCGCTTCTTCCTCACGAACATCAATCAGCGCCGACAGACCATACAGCGCATCGCCGACCGGCTGGTCGATGAGCAGCACGAGTTCCTGGAGAAGGGGGCGCAGTACATCAAGCCGCTGACCCGGGCCGCGCTCGCCCAGCAACTGGGGATTCACGAGTCGACCGTGAGCCGGGCCATCGCCGCGAAGTATGTGCTCCTGCCCAAGGGACACGTAGTGCCCCTCAGCCAGTTCTTCACCGCCTCCCTGGGGGTCAGGGAGCTGATCACGCAGATCGTGGCCGGCGAGGAGCAGCCCCTGAGCGATCAGGATATCGTCGAGCGCCTGGCGGCCCACGGAGTGAAAGTGGCGCGGCGGACGGTGGCGAAGTATCGCTCCCAGCTCAACATACTGCCATCGAGCCTGCGCTCCCCTCGCGGTAGAGACTAGACGGCGTCGGGGCAGCCGTGGACGGGCTCCTCAAGCAGCGGGTGGTGGCGCTAGCCCGGAGATTGGGCTTCGACCTGGCCGGCGTGACGACCGCCGAGCCGCTGCCGGAGGCAGATGTCGCGTTGCAGGCGGCCCTCGCCGAGGGGCGGCTGGAGGTGCTGCCCTGGATGAGGGCTGAGCGCGTCTTTCTGGCCACCCACCCGCAGGAGCTATTCCTGCCCGCCCGCAGCATCCTCTCCGTGGGAATGAGCTATCTCAGCGATAGCCCGGCAGCCCGGCCGCCGGGGCCTGCCGGCCGGGTGGCGCGTTATGCGTGGGGCGACGACTACCATACCGTGCTGCGCGAGCGGCTGCGCGACCTCCGGCGCGCGGTGGAGGCGATGGTCGGCCGGCCCCTGGCGGCGAAGATATGCGTGGACACCGCGCCGCTGGCCGAGCGGGCTATCGCCGTGCGGGCCGGCCTGGGCTGGCAGGGCAAGAACGCGACCCTCCTTTCCCCCGGCCTGGGCTCGTGGCTCGTCCTCGGCGAGGTGCTGTGGGACCTGGAGCTGGCGCCCGATGGGCCGTACCGCGGTAGCTGCGGCGACTGCGATTTATGCTTGCGGGCCTGCCCGACCGGTGCGCTGGCTACCCCGCACACCCTCGACGTGGGCCGCTGCCTGGCCTACCTTACCATCGAGCACCGCGGCGAGATTCCCCCGAGGCTCCGGTCCTTCGTCGGCGACCGGCTGTTCGGCTGCGACGTGTGCCAGGAGGTCTGCCCCCACAACGCTATCGCCCGCGCCCCGAATCACCGCGCCTTTCGGCCCCAGCACGGCCCCTGGCTGGCGCTGCGCCCCCTGCTGGCGCTCACCGATGCCGAGCTTGCGGCGCGCTTCGGAAAGAGCTCGCTGCGGCGGGCCGGCGTGGAGGGGTTGCGGCGTAATGCCCGAATCGTTTGGGGGAACCTGCACCCATCGGGACAAGTGCGCCCTGTCGGCCCCAATCCTGCTTGACCTCTCCCCTGTCCCTTGCCCCATCGTCCTGATTCACCAGTAAGCGCGATCGAAGGGTAGCTAACGGCCGCCCCCTGACGCCAGCTTCACGGCCCTGATCCCGTACATCAGAGGTATGGCCGGCATGCCCTCCGGGGGTATCATCCGTCGCCCGTCTATCCCGCGCATGCCCGCGAAGGGCCACTCTCCGTTTACGTACGGATATTCTCGCAGGGCCGTGATGGTCAGTCCCGCCTCGATGAGCGCGGTGATGATCTCGCCCAATCCCCACTGGAAGACGTAGCACGGATGCGGATTCTGGAAGTCGCGCACGCCATCGGCGAAGCCGCCGGGTGTCATACCAATTGCCTCTAGAACTACCGTATATATACTGGCAAGCGATCCCGGGCAGGTGCGCCAACTGGCCGGCTGGAGCTGGATCCAAGAGGCGCACCAACAGCTACCCGCTTAATTGTGGTTTAACTAGCGGCAATTGGTATTACTTGTCCATCCACACCCAGCGGGCGTCGCCGTCCGCGTAGTGGATCCGCTCGCCCTTCATCTTGCTGACGTAAGTCGTGAAGTTCGTCTGAAGGTAGCCGCTGCCGACAAAGTCGTCTTCCATCATGGTCTTCAGACAGCGCTTGTAGATACCGTCACGCTTTTGTTGATCGAGGATGGCCCCGCCCTCGGCGATGCAGGCGTCGAAGTCCTTGTTACACCAGTTGGTCCAGTTGTTCATCGCGTTGCACGTGAGCGCCTTGGGAGCGAACAGGTCCGGATCGGGCAGCAGCGCCAGATTGTAGAAGCCGATGGTGAAGTTGCCCGATTGGTACCGGGCCAGGCCCGCCGCCCGCTCCACGGCGTCGATAGTCGTCCGGATGCCTACCGTATCCCACATGAACTTGGCCATCTCGGCAATCTTGCGGTCGGGATCGCGAGCGATGATGTCCAGGGACACGTCTATGCCGTTCGGGTAGCCGGCTTCGGCGAGCAGTTGCTTGGACTTGGCCTGATCGTACTGGTACTTGATTACGGAATCATCGTAACCCAGGATACCAGGAACCCAGTAGATGTAGTATGCAGGCCTGGCCAGGCCGAACCCCATCGTCTTCGCCATCTGGTCTTTATCGATGGCATAAGAGGCCGCCTGGCGCAGCTTCAGGTTATCCTTGAAAGGCCCCTGCCGTGAGTTGAAGGCGTGAACGAACTGCAACGTTCCGGCCCAGGGCCGCTCTTCGTAGACCAGGTCCGGATTGGATTTCACCGCCGCGACGTCCTTGAGGTCGACGGTGCCGGCCCATTGCACGGTGCCCGCTCTGAGCTCAAGGAACTGCACGGCCGAGTCCGGAATGTAGCGGTCGGCAAAGCCGTCGAGGTATGGCAGCGCCTGTCCGTCCTCGCCCATCTGCCAGTAACCGTCTCTTTTCTTCAGGATGACCCGGTCGCCGCGCAGCCATTGGTCGAGCACCATCGGGCCGGTGCCGATGGGTCGATCGTGCAGTGCATCGTCGCCGCCCTTGTCTACCGCAGCTTTGGAGCCCATTGCCGTAGCGTAGGCAGCCGTGCCGGATACGCCATTGCTGAGCTTCAACAAGGCCGTGGCGGATGCATTCTTCAGGTTAACCCGAATGGTGTTTGGGTCGACCACGTCCACGCTCTGGATGGCGTCGACTTTGTCCTTGCCCACTGACTTGGTGTGAGTCCTGACCCGGTCCAGGTTCCATTTCGCCACCTCGGCGGTGAAGTCGCTCCCGTCAGAGAACTTGATGCCTTTCTTCAGCTTCAGCACGATCTTGGTAGGATCGGTGACGTCCCAGGATTCTGCCAGTTGAGGCTTCAACTCGTGCTTTCCCGTCTTGGTGTCCGTCAGCTCGTAGTTCAGGAGATGCTCGTACACCAGGCCCGAAGCGGGTGCAGAGAAAGTGATGGAGGTTACGATGTCCAGGTCGTCGACGACGTTGTTCCGAGCGTAGACTACAGTGCCGCCACGCTTGATCTTGGCGGCAGCGGTGGGAGTGGCGGCAGGCGGCTTCGGTGCCGCGGTCGGCGCGGCCGTGGCCGCTGCCGGCGCGGTCGTCGGTGCGGCGGCCACCGGCTTGGTGGGTTCGGCCGCCTTCGGCACGGCGGTGGGAGCCGGGGTCGCACACGCTGTCAGCAGTAACGCAATGACCAGTATTGACGCAGCGATAGTCAGTGCCCTCATTGGGTCCTCCTCTTCGGTTCTGACATAAGTAACTGGCGCTCAAACAATGAGCTAACAGGCTCTAGGTCTGATGTCACCCTGCTTCTGGTCTCCGGCAGCTAATGATCCTCTCTCTAGCCCATCCCCCCTTTCGGCAACGGTCGTTTGCTGGCCCGTGGTGAGCCCACGATCTCTATTTCACAGGCCTATAATAATAGCCTGCCGCCGGGGTGTCAAAGCGGGTTCTAGGTTAGGCGTACGCCGCCGGTGCAAACAATGACGAGCTTGTTGTCGAATTGCTGGCACTTGACTATATCAATGCATCGTAGTACAATGCGTGTGCAACGCGGGGTGGAGCAGCGGAAGCTCGTTGGGCTCATAACCCAAAGGTCGTTGGTTCGAATCCAACCCCCGCTACCACCGGAGGAGCCGAAGCTATATCGGCTCCTTTTCTCATTATCTTTGGCTTACCGGCCTGTAGCTTACCACACTGTGCATCAGAAACCGATGTCACGAAAACATGACTTGCTGCGCAAAGTGAAGACGGCGATCGATGGACGCCAGATGGCTGCCCGCGGCGACCTCTGGCTGGTGGCCGTGTCCGGCGGCGCCGACTCGGTCGCTCTTCTCCATGCCCTTTACCGCCTTTCGCCCGAGCTCGGTCTCCGGCTCCACGTCGCTCACCTGGACCACGGGCTGCGCGGCCGGGCAGCCGAGGCCGACGCGGCCTTCGTGGAGGGACTGGCCCACGAACTGGACTTGCCGGTCACCGTGGGCCGGCGCGATGTCCGCCGTCTGAGACGTACCCTTGGCCTGGGCCTCGAGGCTGCCGCTCGACTGACCCGCTACGCTTTTCTGGCCCAGACGGCCGCAGAGGTGGGTGCCGCCGGCGCGGCCCTGGGCCACACCGCCGACGACCAGGCCGAGACCCTGCTCTTGCATTGCCTTCGCGGCACCGGCCTGGGCGGCCGGCAGGGTATGCTGCCCCTGTCGGAGCTATCCGGGACCGATCCCGAGCGCCCACAGGCGGGCCGCTGGCAGCTACGGCTGTTTCGCCCGCTCCTGGATATCACGCGCGCCGAAGTGGAGGAGTACTGCCGGAGCGAGGGCCTGCAGTTCTGCACCGATGCCAGCAATTACGATAGGACGCTGCGCCGCAACTGGGTCCGCCGTGAGCTGCTCCCTCTGCTCGAGGAGCACAGCCCCGGGGCGAAGAAGGCCCTCGCCCGCTCAGCCCGCCTGGCTGCGCAGGACCTGGAGTACCTGCAAGGGAAAGTATCTGCGCTCTGGCCGGCCCTGGCCCGGCTGGAGGGCGAGCGCGTGGTATTCGATCTGGCGGCTTGGAAGCGGCTCCATCCGGTGGAGCAGCGCTACCTGCTGCGGGAGGCGATGCGCCGTCTGGCAGGCTCCGTCGAGGATCTTTCCGAGGCCCACATCGAAGCGGCCCGCCGGACTATGACATCCGGCGCGGTGGGGGCCACGGTGGCCTGGCCGCGGGGCGTGCGCCTGGTGAAGGGATACGATGAGTTCGCCCTTGAAGGCCGGCCGCTCGATGAGCCAGACGAAGGGCCGGACGCTTTCCCGCCGCTTGACGTCGAAATCCCTCTGTCCATCCCCGGCGCAACCGTGTTCGGCCCGTGGAGGATAACCGCCGAGCTGCGGGATAGGCGCTGCTCGGATGCCGACCCCTGGCACGCCGACCTCGATTACCGGACCCTGGACCACGGCCTTTCCGTGCGGGGCCGCCGGCCGGGCGACCGGTTGCAGCCACTGGGCATAGAGGGCGAGGTGAAGCTGCAGGACCTTATGGTGAACGCCAAGATTCCCCGGGCTGAGCGCAATTCCTGGCCGGTTGTGGTATCATCGGGGCGGATCATCTGGGTGCCTGGCTGCCGCATAGCGCACTGGGCCAGGGTCATCTCTGATACGCTGGAAGTTCTCTGTCTCCGGGCGTCACGGGACGCGCCGTGACCTGACCGCCCTGCGGCGATGCCTGGGGCGCGTGTCCCCCTCCGGGAGGACTGGCCGGAGGGGGCAAGTGAGGGAAAGAATCGATGGCTGGCGAGTATGAGGTGCTCCTATCCGAGGAAGTGCTTCAGCGCAAGGTGCAGGAGCTGGGCCGGCAGATCACGGCCGATTACCGGGGGAAGCGACTCCTGCTGGTGGGCGTGCTCAAGGGGGCCGTGGTGTTCATCGTGGACCTGGCCCGCAACATCGATCTCCCGCTGGAGATCGACTTCATGGCCGTGTCCTCGTACGGCGCGTCCACCGAGACCTCCGGCGTGGTGCGGATCATCAAAGACCTGGAGGCCAGCCTGCAGGACAAGGATGTCCTCATCGTTGAGGACATCGTGGACACCGGGCTGACGCTCGACTACCTACGCCAGAACCTCCTCAGCCGCAGCCCGGCCAGCCTGCGCATCTGCGCGCTGCTGAATAAGCGCAAGGAGCGGAAAGCGCCAGTGCCCCTCGACTACGTGGGCTTCGAGATCGAAGACCAGTGGGTGGTCGGCTACGGGCTGGACTCAGGCGAGCTGCACCGCAATCTCCCGTACATCGGGCTGGTGAAGGACGCGCAACCCCTATCAAAGAGGGAAGAGCCTTGTGAATAGACCAATCGAGTGGCTTCTGGACGGCCCGGCCTGGATACAGTACCGGACCCGGCTAGATTTGCTTGAACACCCCATGGACTCCCGAGAGGTTGCCACGGTCCGAGGTTCAATGCTGGCCGATGAGCAACTGAAGGCGTTGTTGGCGGAGGTGGCCGAGTGGCCAGGCCCTCCGCTTGGTAGCCACAAAGATGCAAGCCACCTGCTCCACAAGCTAGCATTCGCCGCTGATCTTGGGCTACGGGTCAGCGACCCTCGTATTGCCCGCATTGCAGATAGAATCCTGGATCGCCAATCGCAGGAGGGGACCTTCCATATCGTCATCAACATCCCCCGGCGCTACGGAGGTACAGGGGAAGACCAATTGGCCTGGATGCTGTGCGATGCTCCCTTGGTTCTCTCTGCCCTGGTCGCTTTCAGCTTGGAGGACGATTCGCGAGTGCAGAGAGCGGCTCGCCACCTGGCAGGCTTGATACGGGAGAATGGCTGGCCCTGCGCTGTCACACCGGAGTTGGGTAAGTTCAGAGGGCCCGGTCGAAAGACCGACCCGTGCCCATACGCTACCCTGCTGGCCCTAAGGGCACTGTCAGACATGCCAGAGTGGCGCGACAGCGAAGTCTGCCGAGTTGGCGCGGAGACGTTATTGGGCCTGTGGGAGCAGCGCAGGGAGCGCCGCCCATATTTGTTCGCGATGGGGACCGATTTCGCCAAGCTCAAGGCGCCTCTGATCTGGTATGATATGCTCCATATTGCAGATGTGCTGACGCGCTTTTCCTGGCTGCGGCAGGACGGTCGACTGCTGGAAATGCTGGATATTGTACGGGCGAAAGCCGACGGGCAAGGCCGTTTCACCGCGGAGTCGGTGTGGAACGCATGGAGAGGATGGGAGTTTGGGCAGAAGCGCGTCCCCTCCCGCTGGATAACGCTGCTAGCGCAGCGGGCCTTGAGGCGCGCGAACAGTCCGTTTGCATAAGAGGGCGCGAGCAGACAAGCAGTCGTGTACGGCTACCATGTCCGGCGGTGGACCATCGCGCAGGTGTGGTGCACTACCTTAAGCCCTAGCTCCTCGCCCAGGCGGATGGCTTCCGCCGACTCGGCCCCCGGCTGGAGCCACACCCGCTCGATGCCGGCGGCGGCGCATTCCCGGAGCACCTTCTCGGCCAGCTTGGGCGGCACCACGACGTCCACCACGCCGGGCTTCTCGGGCAGGGAGGCCAGGTCGGGGTAGAAGGGATGGCCCTCTATCTCGCCGCGGCGGGGGTTCACCGCGTAGACCTTGTATCCCGCCGCCAGCAGATTGCGGAAGATGATGTTGCCGAACTTCTCGGGGTTGGTGCTGGCCCCCACCACCGCCCACACGCGCTGCTGGATGAACTCACTGATCAGGCCTTCCATTCGGCTTCCTTTCGTCTCGCAGCACCACCCGCTGGTGATAGGTCATCTCGATATCCTCCCGGTCGAAGGCAGCGATGATCCTGGCGCGCAGCGCGCGGGCGATATCCCATTGCTTTGTTGGCAGTGTCTTCACCAGGACCCGCAGCTTTATGGTGTTGTCCCCCAGCGCCTCGATGCCCGGCACCGTCGGCGGCTCGGTGATGGACGGCCCGTAGTCCGGGTCCTCGGCCAGCTCCGCCGCCACCTGCTTCAGCACCGAGATGGCCCGGTCGACATCGCTGGCGTTGGTGATGTTGACGTCCAGGGCCACCCGCGACCACTCCTTGGTCATATTCTGCACGATGCGTATCTCCCCGTTGGGTATGGAGATGACCGTCCCCTCCACATTGCGCAGGACCGTCCGCCGCAGGTCCATCCGCTCCACGAGCCCGGAGTGCTCCCCGACCTTGATGACGTCGCCCACGCCGAACTGGTCTTCCAGCAGTATGAAGAACCCGCTGATGAAGTCGCGAATGAGGCTCTGGGCGCCCAGGCCCAGGGCCAGGCCCACGATGCCCGCGCTGGCCAGGAGGGGGGCAATGTCGAAGTCGAGCTGGCGCAGGGCCATGAACCCGGCTATTATGACGATGACGATGCGCCCGGCGTTGGCCATCACGCTGGACAGCGTATGCGCCTTGAGGGCCCTTTCCCGGGATGAGGTCTCCTGTATCCGCATCGCGCGCAGTATGGCCCGATGGACGAAGGCGTCGAGGACCCGCAGGGCGATCAGCGCCCCGGCCAGGATGAGCGCCACGTGCAGACTGATTGATAAGGCCTGCACGCCGTCCTGCCACCATTGCGTATTCAACAGCAGCTCGGGATGCACCATGATCGTAGCCTCGGATGGATATGTAACAGGTAGTTTACCACGTCTTTCGAAGTAATGAGGCCGGGCGGGAGCGGGAACGGGGCCTTTTCAGAATCCGCCTGCAGGTCGTTCCGGCGTCGTAGGGGTCGGGTTACCCGACCCCCGCGGGCCAATCCTTCGGCTCACTCCATGCCTTGGCGCCCTTCCCGGCCGATTGGCGCCAGGACAGGGTGACGATGATAAGATACTTGGGCGATCACACTAGGTGATGATGATATCCTGGCTGGCGACCTTCGCCTGGAGGATGTTGTGGTCGTTCTCCAGGTCGTCCAGGGCTGCCAGCAGGTCGTCCAGCGGCCCGCTCCGCTTGCCGGCCGGAGCGTCCTTCAGCGCCTCGAAGGCTTCCTCGACCTGCTTGGAGTAATCGAGCGAGGTCGAAGCAAAAGGTATCGCCGCCTTGGTCCGGAAGAAGAGCTTGCCGGAGATGTTGTCCAGCCCGTCCGCTATCTTCTCCAGGCGGGACTTTGCCTCTGCTGCGCTCTTCTCCGGCGCGAAGGCCCCCAGCCCCTCGGCGACCGTGTGGCAAATGCTGGCTGCTTCTTTTATCATCGATTGTCCGTCTGCCATAAGATGCTCCTCCCAGGAATTCGAATACTATTATTGATGCCAGGCCGGCCCTATCCCAGGGCCTCCTCTACGGATTTCTCCAATTGCTCCAGGAACTGCGGGAACGAGGTCTGCTGGTAGCCCAGTAGCGCCTGCGCCTCCGCTGTCTCGTACCAGTCGAAGGTCTCGCTCTTATCCAGGAAACCGGGCTCGTCCAGGTCCAGGCCGGCTTTGCTGTACGCCTCGTAGACCCGGCGCACGTACTCCCGCCCCGTGGTCTGCCAGGTAGGGCCGCCGGCGATGTGCAGTATCTTGCCCCGGGCGGCCCGGTTCGTCACAGCGGCGGCGATGGCCCGCGCCACATCGGCCACGGCTACGAACTCCATTCGCTGGTCGGCGGTGAAGGGCCACGGCCGCGGCGGCTCTAAGAAGGCGGGCACCGCGATGCCGGAGATGCGCAGTATGGTGGACGGCGCGCCGCTGGCCAGCAAGGCGTCCTCCGAGGCCACCTTGCTCTCCCCGTAGATGTTGACAGGTCGCCGGGGATAGTCCACCCGCACGGGCGGCTTCAGGTCGGCAGAGTTGCCGTACACCTCCACAGAGGAGGTGAATACGATCTCAGCGCCGTGCTCCTTGGCCGCCTGGCAGAGGTAACGGGTGGCATTCACATTGATGGCAAAGGTCCTGGCCCGGTCTCGCTCGCTGGCTGGCGGCAGGATGGCCGCCAGGTGCAGCACCTGGTCTACCCCCTGCACCGCGGTATCCGCCGTGGCCGGGTCGGTCAGGTCGCCCTTCGCTACCTCGTATTGCTCGAGGCCGGTGTAGTCCACGAAGGGCAAATCGAAGATGCGGATTTGATGCCCCTGGGCTGCCAGCAGCCCGGCCAGTTGGCGGCCGGTCCTTCCCGCGCCGCCCGTCACAAGAATCTTCATGCTATGCTCCATTGCCAGTTCATTCGCTCACGCTATGGTGGTACAAGTCGGTGCCGTCCGGGGCGAAGCGGTCGCCGCGTCACCGAGAGGGGGTGAAAGATGCTTCGCTCCCTGCCAGGTCAGCGAAACACTATGCCAACCCCAGCTCCGCCAGCTTCTCCGGCGACGGCTCGCCCTTTTCCGACCAGCCCCGCACTCTGTAGTACTCGGCCAACTGGAAGGCTAGGTCGGGCGCCTTGCCCACCATAGCCTCCAACAGGCGGGCCGGCAACCCGTCGGGGCCGGCGCTGGCCTTCAGATTGAAGGCGCGCTGGGCGTTGGTGATGCGCTCCCCCGCCTTGAGGACCGCTGCGGAGTCATACGGCAAGCCGGTGGCCGCCGCCAGTACCTCGCCGATGTGCAGCGGGGCCAGGGCCAGGGCAGCGTGGGGACAGATGACCATCGAATCGGTGATAGCGGTGAAGTCCTGGGCCACCTTCGCCTCCATCCCCTTGCCTTTGTGGTCGAAGCGGCCCTGCCGGTGCAGAATACCCGCCTCCGGCATCACCGTGAAGTGGTCGAAGGCGGTGGGAACGCTGTACAGATCGCAGACGGCGTTCGGCCCGGTGGCGTAGGTCACCGCCAGCCCCAAGTAGGCCCGCGGGTCGAAGGGCGGCACCTCGAGGCCGCGCACGTGGATGGCGAAGGCGTCGGCACCACTGCCGATGGCCGCCGCGGCAGCCCTCACTCCCTGGCCCAGGACCTTGCCGAATCCCTTGCCCTCGGCGATATCCTTGACCATCGCCAGGATGGCCTCGCCGTCGCCCCACTTCAGCTCGGTGCCGGCATCGGCCTTGGTGATGAGCCCCTTCTGGTAGGCCTCCATCCCGAAGGCGATCGCCCCGCCGGTCGAGACGGCGTCCAGTCCGTAGCGATTGCACATATCGTTGGCCGCGCACGCAGTCGCCAGGCTGCCGGAGCCGCAGAGGGTGCCGAAGGCGGCCAGGGCCTCGTACTCCGGCCCCGGGCCCTCCATCGGGTAGGGGCCATCTTTGATCTCCACCCAGCGGGTGCAGCGGATGGGGCATCCCTGGCAGCTCTCGTGGAAGCCGAGGATGGTGTCGGCTATCGCCTTCCCGCCCAGGGGAATGGCTGCGTCCTTATCTGCCGGCACGCTCCAGTTCCTGGCGGGCACGGCGCCGTAGAACCAGGCGGTGTCCATCCGGGTGGCGGTGCCCCACTTGGCGAGGGGAGCGGAGCGGCGATGGGCGGCGACGGTGCCCGTCCAGCGCCGGGCCAGGGTGCGGAAGGAGTCCTCTCTGGCCGGCCGCACCCTGCCGCTGCCGTTGACGGCGATGGCCTTCAGTCCCTTGGCCCCCAGCACGGCCCCGAGACCGCCGCGCCCGGTGGTGTGCCCGGCATCGCTCACGATGCAGGCCAGCGGCGCCTTCTTCTCCCCGGCCGGGCCGATGCCGATGACCCGCAGGTCCCGGACGCCCAGCTTCTCCGGCAGCGTCTCCTGCACCTTGAGGGCATCCATTCCCCATAGATCACCGGCTGGCGCCAGCTTGCCGCCGTCCTTGTCCACAAGGAGGTACACCGGCCTGGCCGATGCGCCATCAATCACGATGGCGTCGTAGCCCGCTCGCTTGAGGGCCCCGCCCCAGAAGCCGGCCGATGCCCCGTCGATGAAGGTCCCCGTCACGGGCGACTTGGCCCCCACGGCGTAGCTGGCGGTGCAGGGGAAGGCGCTGCCGCTGATGGGGCCGGCCGCGAATACAACTTTATTCTGCGGTCCCAAAGCATCGGCAGACGCCGGGACCTCGCTGGTGACGATCCTGGTGGCCAGCCCGATGCCGCCGATATAGTCCCGGGCGACATCGACGCCGATGGGCTCGGTCGTAACACTCCCCTGGCTCAAGTTGACCCGGAGCAGCTTACCCGCTTCTGCCATTTACCTCACCTCTGTCGATGTAGTCTATATGATACACGTTCTCGCCCATCGGGGCGATGCGGCACTCTAGCGTACCAGCTCCAGATCGAATGCCTCGTTCCGGTGGAAGCCGCCCTCAGGATACACCTTCTCCTTCTCGAAGGCCCGGCGCAGGCGGATGCCCACCGGCCGCGGGTCCCATTGGAAGACGAATTGCCTGGCGTCGGCTGGCGGCACCTCGAGGAGCTCGTATTCGTTGGTTCCCAGGCCGTTGCGCAGGCCGCCGTTGATCTGGAGGAACTCGCTGCTCCCCCACCGGCACGATGCCGCCGCGAACTTGGGCACGCCCGCCGCGCTGACGCCGGCCTCCTCGGCCCGGGAGCCGGGGATGGCGGCGGCAGCCGTCACCTTGTCCAAGCAGGCCTGATCGATGGCCACCGGGTCTTTCGAGGCGAAGACGCCGATGTTCGGCACGATGGACCGGTCGGAGAAGCCGGCGCAGTCGCAGGCCGGCGCGATATCAATGGCCAGGTTGACGAAGCCGCACTTTTCCCTGCCCACGGCCTTGACTGCCCCCAATGCACCGTCGGCGATGGCGGTGGTCCCGGCGTCGTTGCGCTCCATCGGGGCCTCCAGGACGCCGCAGGTGACCACGCCCTGGCAGGCGGCACAGCCGCAGCACTTGTCCGCCTCGAAGCGCATCGTGTGGTCCTCGATGCTGATCACGCCGTATGGGCAGATGGTATTGCAGGCCTCCCAGGTGGGACAGTCGGTGCCATTGCAGAGGTGCGGATAGAAGGCGGAGGCGTTGATGCCGAAGGTGCCCATCCCCTGGTGCACGTTCATCTTGCCCCGCTTGGACTGGGCTCCGATACCCAAGTTCTTGATGGCGCCGCCGAAGACGCCGCCGCCGTGGCCTTTGAAATGGGTGAGGGCGATAAGCACGTCGGCGAGAGCGATGGCCTTGGCGATATAAGCCTCTTTGAGGATGACTCCTTCCGGCAGGTCGATGCGGGTGTCGTCGGTGCCGAGATAGCCGTCGGCGCAGATGAAGGGGCAGCCCAGCGTCCCCGAGTTCAAGCCGTTGCGCTCGGCCGTGAGCATGATGTCCAGCGCCGTGGCCCGGCTGGAATAGGCGGCGTAAGGGAGCGTGGTCGTGTCGCACACGAAGGGCCGCCCACCGAGAGACTTGATCTTGTCGGCGAGGGCCCGGGCGTACACCGGCCGCAGGTAGGCGGTATTGTTATACTCGCCGCAGTGCAACTTAATGGCTACCACATTGCCTGGCTCGATCAAGCTACCCAGATCCGCGGCGTCGAAGACGGTAAGCATCTTCGATACCAAGCTGGTCTCTGCCGATGCCGATCGGTCGTTCATGAAGTAGACTTTCGAAGCCATTTCGTCCCCCGAGACCACACAAAATTTACCGGCCCTTTTCTGGTCGGCGCTACCAAGATGGTACGCTTCGCGTTCGGCGACGTCAAGACGCGCCCGCGTCTCATCGGGCGGATGTAGATGGAGACTCTGTTGACAAGCGTACGAGTATTCATTAGCATCCTCTACACTTGGCATCCTCCTTCCCAGGGCGTTCAGTTATTCCAGGCCCGCAATGGGAGGGGCCGTCAAGTGGAAGCGGGCAAGTGTCAATCAGGAACATCCATAGGCAAGCAATCACGGGAGCCGGTCACCGCGGTCCGTGGCCGGCGTTTTGCTTGCCTGGGAGCTGCCATCCATAGAAAGGATACGAGGACTGCCGGCTAAGCCCAACATTGGCAGCGCTCTACGCGGACCACTCAGTGACCACGGGGGAGGTGAGCTCTGAAATCGCAGGTCATCGGTCTCAGGCCAACGGGCCGTAGCGGTAGCCCTGGTATTGGGTTCCTAAGCGTTTGGGGTCTGTTAGCGGGTCTGCTAGCAGAAGCGAGGAGGAGAAACAGTGCGAACGAGATTTGTTATCGCAGCCACCGTGGGGGTCCTGCTTGTGTTGCTGGGAGCGTGTGCTCCGGTGAAGCCCACCGCATCGCCGGCGCCACCGGCGCCTACCGCGGCCACCGCAGCGCCGGCCGTGGCTTCCAAGCCGGCGGCAGCGACCACGGCTACGCCTCGCCCAGGCGAGTCGCCTGTGGCGACAGCCGCCAAGGTCAAGCGGGGTGGCATTCTGGTCCACGCCCGGAACAAGAATGTTGAAAGCTTCGACAACGTCCTTCAACTGGCTTTCGATGCTCCGGCGGCAACGCTCATCTATGAGCACCTTCTGACCTACGATCTGGTTGACCCGGCCACTGGCAAACACGAGCTAAAGCCGGAGCTAGCCGAATCCTGGGAGTTCCAGGAGCCGACAAAGGTCCTGATGAAGCTGCGCAAGGGCATCAAGTTCTCCGATGGCAGCGAGTTCAATGCCGAAGTGGCGAAGTGGAACATCGACCGTCTGAAGAATGAGCCCAAGTCGGTGGGCAAGGACAAGGTAGCAGATATCAAGAGCGTGGATGTGGTCGATCCCTACACCATCCAGATCAATCTCGTCCGGCCGACGTCCACGGCCCTGCTCAAGCTCAGCAACGGCATTTCGGCCACGGCGGCATACGCCAACACGATGGCCTCGAAGGCGGCCTTCGACAAGGGCGGCGCTGACTACCTGCACAGCAATCCTATCGGCACCGGCCCGATGGTGCTCACCCAGTGGCTGCCGGAGGACAAGTTCACCTTCAAGAGGCGAGATGACTACTGGCAGAAAGGTGTGGATGGGAAGCCGCTGCCCTACCTCGATGGCTTCACCGAGCGATACATCCCCGATTCGGCGGTCTCCTTCGTCGAGCTGCGGGCGGGGACGGTGCAGATGGCTAACAACGTCGACCTCAAAGATGTAGCAGCGGTGAAAGCCGATCCGAATCTGGTCTATGACGAGCAGCCGTGGGTCGGGCAGGAGCGCTTCGTCTACGGCCTGAACGATAGCAAAGGCGTATTCAAGGATAACCTCAAGCTGCGCCAGGCGGTCCACTACGCCATCGACCGGGCCTCGATGGCGAAGACCATTGGCTTCGGCCTGGCCAAGCCGACCGAGTACTTCCTGTGGGTGCCGGGCATGCTGGGTTACGATCCCAGCGTCATAAAGTACTCCTACGACCAGAACAAGGCCAAGCAACTGCTGACTGAGGCCGGGTATCCCAACGGCATCGACATCACCCTAACCACGATCGCCCGCGACCCGGACCGCAAGATCTCCGAGATGGCCAAGTTCATGTGGGACGCGGTGGGGATCCGCACCAAGATCGACACGATGGAGCGGGCGGCGGCCCTGGCGGTGTGGAAGAGCGGCGATTTCGATATCGGCTTCCAGAGCATCATCCAGATGCCCGACCCGGATGTGCTGGCGGCCAAGAACCTGTCCTGCACCGGGCCGAACAACTTGACCAAGACCTGCGACAAGGAATTCGACGCCTGTATGGCGGAAGGCGGGGCGGTTGTCAACAACGACCAGAAGCGCGACGAGATCTACAAGCGCTGCGTAAAGCTCCTTCAGGAGCACGCCTTCAAGCAGAGCGCCTATCTGGAGCCAATGTACTTCGTCCACACCAAGGCCGTCAAAGGTATCACGATCCACTGGCAGGACCCGGACCTGAGGTGGGCCTGGCTGGACCAGTAATCTCTCGATAGTCTTGCGGCTGGCCGCCGAACCCGCGGCCGGCCGCAGGTCATGTATCAAATCAAATATGAAGGGGTAGCAATGCGCGGGCCCTTCGTTATGGGAATCGACTTCGGCACAGAGAGCGCTCGGGTCGGCATCTTCGATCTGGCCGGCGCGCCCCTCGCCTTCGCGTCGGCGGAATATCCGGTTCGTCACCCTTATCCCGGCTGGGCCGAGCAGAATCCCGCCCACTGGTGGGCTGCCCTGGTCAGGGCGACCCGCGCCGCGCTGGCCGGGAGCAGTGTCGCCAAAGAGGAGATCGTGGCGCTGGGCGCCGACTGTACCAGTTGCACCGTGGTATTTATGGACGAGGACTTCAACCCGCTCCGGCCGGCCATCATCTGGATGGATGTGCGCGCCGCGCAGCAAGCGCGTCGCATTGCCGAGACGGGCCATCCGGCCCTGAAGTACAACGGCTACGGGAATGTCTCCGCCGAGTGGATGCCCTGCAAGGCGCTCTGGGTCAAAGAAAACGAGGGCGAGACCTACCGGCGGGCCCACTACGTCGGCGAGTTCATCGACTGGCTTACCCACCGCCTCACCGGCGAGTGGGTCGCCAGCATCAATAACACCAGCATCCGCTGGTACTACGACCGTGCCCAGGGCGGCTGGCCCCAGGACTTCTACGAGCAGATCGGCCTGGGAGACGTGCTGCCGAAATTTCCGCGGCGCGTCCTGGACCTGGGGAGGGTGGCCGGCACGCTGCTGCCCGCCGTCGCCGAGGAGCTGGGCCTGCCGCCGGGCATACCCGTAGCGGAGGGCGGTGCCGACGCCTTCGTGGCGATGGTCGGCCTGGATGTGCTCCGGCCCGGCAAGATGGCCTTCATTACCGGCTCCTCGCACCTGACGCTCGGGCAGACCGCCGCTCCCCTGCACGTGAGGGGCGTCTTCGGTGCCTACACTGACGCGGTCGTCCCCGGCCAGTACACGGTGGAGGGGGGCCAGGTGTCGACCGGGTCCGTCGTGAAGTGGCTCAAAGATAACTTCTGCGGAAAGGAAGCGGCCCTGGCGGCACAGCGAGGCGTGGATACCTACACTATCCTCAATGAGATGGCCGCCCAGGTGCCGCTCGGCTCGGAAGGGCTCGTCGTGCTCGACTACTGGCAGGGCAACCGCACCCCGTACGTTGACCCGGAAGCGCGGGGCATTGTCTGGGGCCTTTCGCTCAAGCATACCACCGGCCACCTCTTCCGGGCCATTATGGAGGGCGTTGCCTACGGCACGGAGCATATCCTCCGGACGCTTCGCGGCGGGGGGTTCCGGGTCAACGAGATGGTCGCCTGTGGAGGACCGACGAAGAGCCGCCTGTGGATACAAATCCACGCCGACGTGAGCAATGTGCCCATCGTGTTCACCGCCGTCCCCGACGCGTCCGCCCTCGGGTCGGCCATTCTCGGGGCTGTGGCTGCCGGCCTCCACCCGGACATGCAGAGCGCGGCCAGCGCGATGGTCCACACACGCGACCGTATCGAGCCGGACCCCGAGGCACACCAGGCGTACCAATTCTACGTCGAGCAGTACATCAACACGTATCCGCTCCTCAGAGAGGCGGTCCACGCGATGGTCCGGCACGTAGAGGCAGAGCAAAGCGGCCAACGATAGGCGCTGTCCAAGAATCGATCAAGCCTCGACGATGGATCAACCTTCACTTTCACCCTCACCCTGGCCCTCTCCCTGAAAGGGTTCAGAGGCGGACAGTTAGGAACTGGGATTGGGGCTATTGGATGGCGAATAGCATTGAGAGCAGGCATGGAACACTTCCTGCACTGGATGGGAGTATCCGAAATCCTAGCCAGAGGGAGGATGTGACCATGTCTGCTCAAGAAACATTGTACCAGGAGATTGTCGACCTGGTAAGTTCTCGGTGTGGACGGCAATTGCCGGTGACTTCGTGCAAGCGAGTGGCTATTATGGTGCTGGGCATGCTGACTAGTCATAGTTGTATCATCACCCGTCTGGCCCGGGAAGTGGCTGCCTTGCGACTCAGCCCCGCGACTGCCGACAGTGTGGAGCGTCGTCTGCGCCGCACTCTGAACGACCACTTCTTGTGCCCGGAGATCGTCTACCAGCCCCTCCTGCGCCAACTCGTGGACTGGCCAGGAGCCTTGCGTCAAGCAGGCCAGTTGGTCTTGGCCGTGGACGAGACCAGCCAGGAAGACAGAGTCCATTTGTTCCGGATAAGCCTGACCTACCAGGGCCGGGCGATCCCCCTGGCCTGGGCTCTGTGGCCACAGAATGCTCCCTTGGCCCCCGGCCGGTACTGGCAAGCCGTGGATGGCGCGCTGGCCCGGGCATATAGCTTGCTGCCCAAGGGCTGCGATGTGGTGGTGACAGCTGACCGGGCCTTCGATATTCCCGCCTTCGTGGATCGCATCACGGCCTTGGGCTGGCAGGAAGCCAAGGCCAGATTGGAACGGTATTGGGAATGGATCGTACGGCAGAGGAGCAGGCCCCTGGGCAAGCCCCGGCCAGCCAAGGAGAACCTCTTCACGATGGGCCTGAGCCGCTGTCGAGAGCTGCTTTACGGAGGCATAGGCCATCTGGGTCAACTGCTTCTCCAAAACCTGTATGCCCCATCCTGGTCAAAAACCTGGTACGACACGCAATCGTACCAATTCATATGATGCTCACCTGTCCGCCTATGAACCGCGCGCGGAGAGGTCGCCACGGCCCGCCAGAGGCGGTCTCCGAAGGTCGCCAGAGGCGACGCTAGTCGCCCGACTCGCCGTGGCGAGGTCCGCCTTCGGCAGACGACTCGCCTCCCGCCAAGATGCCTGCGGCACTCTCGCCGTGGCGAGGGGTCGCCTTCTTTGACTGCTGGTGAGGATGGCGGGCCTGCCTATGGCAGGCGGGTCTGGCGACTGGCGAGGGGCCAGGGGGTGAGGTAAACCCCACGAGCAGCAGGATCGGTGGACTTTGAAAAGGCCGTAGTGAGGCTGCAGGACGCGGGCCAGTACACCGTAGTGCCCCATCCTACGCCAGGGGCAGTGTGAAGTGGAAAGTGCTGCCCTTGCCGCGCTCGCTCCTCGCCCAGATGTGCCCCCCGTGCGCCTCTACCAGCATCCGCGTGATGTACAGGCCTAGGCCGAGCCCTTCGGCCTTCTCCTGAGCATCCCCTGCCCGATAGAAGCGCTCGAAGATGCGGGGGAGGTCTTCGGGACTTATTCCCGGCCCGTGGTCGGCCACCGATATTATCGCCTCCCGGCTGGTCACCGCCGCTCGGACCAGCACCTCGCTCTCCGAATTCGAGTACTTCAACGCGTTGGTGAGGAGGTTCAGCATCGCCCGCTCGAGGCGGCTTGGGTCGGCCAGCACCGGCGGGAGGTCTGCCGGTATCTCGACGTTGATCCGCCCGACATCCATCACTTCGGTGGCACGCTGCAGCAGGTCGAACATAAAGGCTACCAGGCTCAGGGGCTGCTTTTCAACACGGAGCTGCCCTGTCTCCATCCGTGCCGAATCCACCAGGTCCTGGATCAGCGAATTCATTCGCCGGACGCCGGTGATGATGGCCTGCGTGTTGGCCAGCTCACGGCCGGGCTGATCAACCTTCTGCAGCCTGCGTTGTAGCACCTGAGCGTGCCCCTGGATGATGGCGAGCGGCGCGCGCAGGTCGTGCGAGACGATATGGATGAAGTCCTGTCGTGCTTGCTCCAGCTCGCGCAGCTTGGTTATGTCCCGGAAGACGATGATGGCCAGGGTCACCTTTCCGACTTCGTCCAGCACCACGCCGCTGGAATAGACGACCTGACGCCGAGACCCGTCGGGACGTACCAGGATCAGCTCCACGTCGGTGATCTGTTCGCCCCGCAGCGCCCGTCTGGTGGGCCGCTCTTCGGTGGGCAAGGTGGTGCCGTCCAATCGTAGAAACCGTACGGCCCCGGATTCGATTGCAGGGGTGGCCTCTTCAGCCGTGAGACCAGTTATTTGCTCGGCCACCTGGTTTCGCAAGACGATGCGGCCCGTCCCGTCCACTACAATCACCGCTTCCCTCAGGCTTTCCAGCAGGGCGCTCATATGGGTTACCTGCCGCTCGGATTGCTCCTTCAGCTCCTGCTCGCGCAGGCTGGAGACCACCAGTTGCTGGTTGGTTTCTCTCAGCTCGTCCAGGAGCCTCTCGCGCTCCTCTTCCGTCTGCTTGCGATCGGTGATGTCACGGGTGATGCTGCCGCTCATATAGCCCAGGTTTGTCTTGACGGGGAAGGAGACCATCTCGACAACCCGGCGCGTCCCGTCGGGACGCTGGACCTGCCGTTGTATGGGCTGGTTCAGCCAGCCGGCCTGGCCGGTCGAGAGAAACGTTGTGATCCCGACCTTGAGCCGCTCCAGTTCGGTCGGGGTCCTGTTTTCCTCCGGCGCGAGCTGGAACATCACCTCCCAGATCGGTTTTCCCAGGACCTGACCCCGCGTCAGGCCGGTTATCTCCTCCTTACCCCGGTTCCACTCGATGATCATCCCGTGCTCATCGACCAGCGAGATGCCGTCGGAAGATTTTTCGGCAATGCTGCGGAGTTTCTCTTCGGCCTCGGACTTCTCGATGGCCGTGCGCCCTAAGCGGATCGCCAGATAGGCCACAGCCAGGGCTGGGATGCCCAGCAGCGCGAACTCGTGCAGCAGGTCCCCCCATAGCTGCGAGTACACCGTCGAGGAAGGAATGCCCACCAGCACTTTCCAGGGGGCACGCCCGGCGCTGGTGTAGCCGGCAATCTGCATCCCTGTGCCCACCAGTGCTCCCTCGAGAATGCCCGTGTCCTGCGCCTGCATCGCCTTCCACAGGGGAGTGGTCGCTATGTTCTGGCCTACCCAGTCTTTGGCGTCAACCGACCGCGCCACGACATAGCCGTTCTCGTCGAAGACCGTGAACACGGCACCCGCGGGCAGGTCCATGGGTTGCAGAATGTCCCCCAGCGGGAGCAGCTCGAAGGATGCTGCCACGATGCCGTTTACCTTACCGTCCGCGTCCCGCACCGGGTAAGCGGTGACCACGGCAAACTTCGCCGGCTTTTGGCGGTTGTCGGGGACCGACTGAATGGCCATTTCCCCTGTTTGCATGGCCCTCTGAAAGTACAGGCGGTCGCCGGTGTAGAGATGCTCGCCGTCCGGTGGGGGCAGCGCGCTGGCATAGTTCCAGCCGTCGCCCCGAGCAGCCCAGAGGTTGCCGTATTGTGGATTTGCCCGGAGCAATTCGGCAAGCATGGGTGTAACTGCCTCGGCGTTCTGGCCCTTCAGAGCGGGCTGGGCCGCGAGGGAGCTCAGCATCACGTGCGTGGAGGCCAGAAGGCCGTCGATGCCGGACGCCACGTCGCGGCTGCGGTGCTGGGCGTCCATCAATGCGATGGACTGCAGCTTCTCGGCCTCTTGCAGCGAAAGATATCCGATTAGCCCGACGAGCAGGAGCAGCAGCACGAGCAGCATAGCGGCAACGCCGCCGGCGATGCCACGATAGCCGCGCCGAGCTAGGAAATGACCAGGATTGTCCACTTATCCACTACCATCATAACTTCGTCCTGTGACAGTTCCCTTTGGCTCGACGAATAGTGGTGGCGTGTGGTAACGGGGTCTACGGCTTGCCACGATACAGGGTAAACGACGTCCAACGACTCTAACACATCGATGATGCCTTGTTAAGGCCACCGGGCAAAAATAGGCTCGCTACGACACCATCTCGCAGGCTCCTGAGTAAATCTCACCGCATCATATGCAAGAGTTTTGGGCCAGACGAGCAGGGCCTTTTCAAAGTCGCCGGCCAGGAATCAGACAGCTCTTCGGTTGCCTTGCCAATGGCAGTTTACCTCACCTCCCGGCCCCTCGCCAGTCGCCAGACCCGCCTGCCATAGGCAGGCCCGCCATCCTCACCAGCAGTCAAAGAAGGCGACCCCTCGCCACGGCGAGAGTGCCGCAGGCATCTTGGCGGGAGGCGAGGCGTCTGCCG
>JAMCWG010000042.1 GCA_023475235.1 Chloroflexota bacterium | reverse complement strand
GGCATTCGAAGTGCTAATTCATCCCGGACTGGCGACTTTGAAAAAGCCCTGCCCTGTTCCTGGGCGAACCCCCCGGCCGTCGTGGCCCGGTGGTATAATCATTATTGAGCGACTTCCCCTGCTACAGCCTCACGAGCACAGCCTACTACAAGGAGGGCCAGCTTATGCCACCAGGCTACAACGGCAAGATTCTGCGTATCAACCTCTCTACCGGCAGCCGCTCCGTGGAAGAGCCCAGCGAGGTCTTCTACCGCACTTATTTCGGCGGCCGGGGCTTCAACGCGTACTTCCTGATGAAGGAGCTGAAGCCCGGCGTCGACCCTCTGGGCCCCGATAACAAGCTCATCTTCTCGACGGGGCCCATCACCGGGCACCCGGTCTCCGGCAACGGCCGCAACAGCGTGGGCGCCAAGTCGCCGCTCACCGGCGCCTACGGCGAGGGCGACGTGGGCGGCTTCTGGGGCGCGGAGCTGAAGCACACCGGCTTCGACGCCATTATCGTGGAAGGCAAGTCGCCCGCGCCCGTTTACCTCTGGGTGCATAACGGCGAGGCCGAGGTCCGCGATGCGGCCAGGCTGTGGGGTCTGGACACCGCCCCCGTCAATGACGCGCTTCAGGCCGAGCTGGGGGACAAGCAGCTCAAGGTGGCCCAGGTCGGCCCGGCCGGCGAGCGGCTGGTGCGATTCGCTGCCATCATGAACGACGTCACGCGCGCCGTCGGCCGCACGGGCATGGGCGCGGTGATGGGATCGAAGAACCTGAAGGCGATTGCGGTGCGCGGACGCAAGACCCCGCCCGTTGCCGATCGCGAGGCCATGCGCGCCCAGGCCAAGTGGCTGTCAGATAACATGATGGAGCTGAACGGCGGCCTCCACACCCACGGCACCGACGACGGGCTTATAGGACTGAGCATCACCGGCGGCCTGCCCACGCGCAACTTTCAGGAGGGGACCTTCGAACGCGCCGAGGACATCACCGGCTCCACGATGACCAAGACCATCCTTACCGGCCGGCATACCTGCTACGCCTGCGCCGTGATCTGCAAGCGGATAGTCAAGACCGGCCCGCCTTACAACGTCGACCCGGCCTACGGGGGACCGGAGTATGAGACCTGCGCCGCCCTCGGCTCGTGCTGCGGCATCGGCGACCTGGAGGCCATTGCGATGGGCAATCAGCGATGCAACGCGATGGGGCTGGACACCATATCGACCGGCACCGTGATCGCCTTTGCGATGGAGTGCTTCGAGAAAGGCCTGCTGACCAGGGAGGATACCGGCGGCCTGGAGCTGCGCTTCGGGAATGCCGAGGCTATGCTGCAGACCATCGAGCTGATAGGCAAGCGACGGGGCATCGGCGACCTGCTGGCGGAAGGGGTGGCCCGCGCCGCCAGGCAGATCGGCCGGGGGGCCGAGCAGTTTGCGATGCACGTCAAGGGTCAGGAACTGCCGATGCACGAGCCGCGCATCAAGCACGGCCTGGGGCTGGGCTACTCCGTCTCGCCCACCGGCGCCGACCACGTGCACAACCTGCACGACACCGATTACGAGGTCGAGGGTTCGCCGCGATTTGAGGCGGCGAAATCGCTGGGCATTCTGGAGCCCGTCCCCTTCAACGATCTCGGGCCCGAGAAGCTGCGCCTTTTCATCTACCACGTCAACTGGCAGAGCCTGATGAACTGTGTGGGGCTCTGCATCTTTCCCGCCTGGCGCTACCTGCGAACAGTTGAGCTGGTCCGCAGCATCACCGGCTGGAACACCAGCTTGTTTGAGATGGTGAAGGTCGGCGAGCGAATGAACACCCTCTGCCGCGCCTTCAACGTGCGGGAGGGGTTCAGCGCGGCCGACGACACGCTGCCGGAGCGCTTCTTCCAGCCCTTCGCCGATACGAAGCCGACCACCGCTCCCCTCGACCGCCGGGTCTGGGAGCAGGCCAAGCTGGCGTACTACTACGGCATGGGCTGGGACGAGAACGGCGTGCCAACCAGGGACAAGCTGGGCGAGCTCAACCTGGAGTGGGTGATCGAAGAAATGGAGAAGGCTGCCATCCCACTGCCGTAGCCGACCTACGACGTGACCGAATAGTCTGAGAGCGGGTGATACAGGTCCCGCTCTGTCCTCGGCCCTCACGCGACCGGCCGCAAAGCGGCCGGTCGCTGCATTTACGCCCGGTGGTGCTCGGGCAGGCCAGCATTCAGGTCGCCTACCACGAGATACGCGGACCAGCCCAGATGGATTATAGTACTTCAGGGGAAGAACTCGCCCTTGGGGACATGAGCCGGCAATGCTGAGGGCAACCAGTCCCCAGGGCAGGTTTTGCATGCTTGCCCAGGCCTGATGGGGCAGCCGTGGAGAGCAGGAAACGGTAGTAACGACTTCAGTCGTGGTGATCGAAGCGACTGAAGTCGCCACTACTGGTGCCAGATAGGCCGGCTCTCGCAGCTTGTGCCCCCTAAACCACGAAGACCCGGCCAGGATGGAGACCTTGCGCGGACAACACATACTTGCTAAACTGTGGCAACCCCCTCTCATGAAGCGGTTGGTGGAGGTCTTAGTATGAAGGCTCGTGTCGGCATAGGGCTGCTTGGGCTCGGAGTCATCGGTTCAGGCGTGACCCGCGTCCTCACCGAAAAAGCCGCGGATATCGCCGGTTACGTTGGCAGACCGGTGGTCTTACAGCGCGTGCTCGTGCGCGACCCGAACAAGCGGCGAGGCGCTGCAGTGGCCCCTGATTTCCTGACTACCAGCTTCGACACCGTCCTGGCCGACCCAAGTGTGGACATCGTGGTCGAGCTGCTGGGCGGTGAGGAACCGGCCCACCAGTATATCGAGGCTGCCCTGCGTCGCGGCAAGAGGGTGGTTACCGCCAACAAGGAGGTGATGGCCAAGTTCGGGCCAGAGCTGCTTGCCATCGCCCGTGAGAACAATACCGAGATCCGCTATGAGGCGAGCGTGGGTGGAGGCATCCCCCTCATCGGCCCGTTTAACCGCACACTGCTGGCCAATCGCGTCTTCCAGATTCGGGCCATCATCAACGGCACCACCAATTACATCCTGACTCGAATGGCTGAGGAAGGCGCGCCCTTCGCCGATGCGCTCGGCCAGGCCCAGGCGCTGGGCTATGCCGAGCCGGACCCGCGCAACGATGTGGAAGGAATCGACGCCGCCTACAAGCTGGCTATTCTGGCGACCCTGGCCTTCCGGGTGCGAGTCCACCCTGACAACGTATACCGCGAAGGAATCCAGCGGCTGCACCCCAATGACTTCCGCTACGCGCGCGAGTTCGGTTACGCCATCAAACTGCTGGCCATCGGCAAGGAGACCGAGGATGGGATCGAGGTCCGGGTCCATCCGGCTATGGTGCCCAACCATTTGTTGCTGGCCCAGGTCGGCGGTGTATTCAACGCCGTACAGGTGGACGGCGATCTGATGGGGCCGCTGGTGTTCTACGGGCGCGGCGCCGGAGCAGGGCCGACTTCCGGCGTCGTGGTGTCCGACATCATCGAGCTGGCTCGCGAGCTGGACGTGTGCCCGGATAGCGGGGGCGCGGCCCGTATACCCCCTCTGGCATACGCCAGCAAGCGGGTCAAGCCCATGAGCGAGGTGAAAACCCGCTACTACTTCCGAATGGAGGTGGCCGACCGGGCGGGCGTACTGGCTCGAATAGCTGAAGTGCTGGGCAGCCAGCAGATCAGCATCGCCTCGGTGGTGCAGAAGGAGGCCGACGAGCAGGCCCAGACCGCTGAGATCGTGATAATGACCCACCTGGCCGAGGAAGCGAACGTGCAACGGGCGCTGGGGCTGCTGGACGCGCTGGATGTTGTGGTGGAGATGGGCAATCTGCTGCGAGTGGAAGACTGATGCCGGAGCAGAATGAGGTAGCTCAGGCCGTAACCTGGCTGGACGAGCAGCGCAAGCAGGACCGCGATGCGCTGGAGAAGCTGCAGCAGCAGGTCGAGCGCTTCGGCCTCCTGCTAAAAGACTTGCTGCCTCAGTTGGATAGGCTCGACGGAGAGGCGCGCCAGGCCGCCGCCGTCCGGGCGCGCCTCAGCCGGCTGGAGGAGCAAGTGCGGCTGACGCAGGAACAGACGGCCGACCTTATGGAGCGCTCGCAGGATCAGGCGCAGGCGCTGGACCGCGCGATGATTCGCCAGCAGTCGGATCTGGAGCGCGAGCACAAGACGCTGGCTGAGTCGGTCATCCAGGTTACCGAGTTGTACCGGAGGGAGGAAAGCCTGCGGGGGCAGATGTCCACCCTCGGCGACGAGATGAAGCGCTATGTGACCAACCTGGCCAGCCTGGGGATGCGCATTGAGCGGGCAGAAGAGGAAGTTGAGCGGGTTGCGCAAAGAATGCTGGGCGCCGAGGACTTCCGCAAGAAGGTGGAGCCAGAGCTTCAGGCGCTGCGTCGCAGCCAGGAGGTCGTCCAGAGTGAGTTCAGCCGGGTGCAGCAACTGCAGCAGGCCGCCGATTTGCGGTGGAACCGGGAGATAGCCGAATGGCGCCAGCAGATGGAGGAATGGGCCAGGCTGTTGGAAGACCAGGGAAAGACGCTGCAGCAAATGGCGCGAGAGCTGGCCATCGTCAAAGCCAACATCGAGCAGATCGAGGGCCAGCTTGCCGAGCACGGCGAACACGTGGATGCTGCCCTGGTAGATGTCCGCCGCATCGAGAACTCGCAGGAACTGGACCGCCAGGAAATCGCCCGGCAACTGACCGCCCTGGATGCGCTTCGCCGGCGGATCGACGATCAGGCCGGGCAGATCCGCCAGATGGAAGAGCGCGGAACGACGATGTCCGGCGATATCCGCGACGTGCAGAATCGAGCGGACGACGCCCGAAAGCGGTGCGAGGAGCTGCTGGCGCGCTTAGTCCAGATGGAGCAGCGACAGCGTGAGCGGGGAGAGCAAGCCGAGGCACTGCAGGGGCAGTTGTCCTCGCTGCGCTACGATGTCGAGGGCCAGGTCCGCCGGCTGGATGAGATCCTGCAGCAGCAGCGGCAGTGGTCACAGGAGCAGTTCGCTCAGCGGCAACGGCTGGCCGAGCGCCAGCTACGCCGCCAGCTTGCCGAAATAGAGCAAGAGCTACGGGAAGCGAAAGAGCAGTCCCCCAGGTCGAGCGATGCCGCCGCCGAATGATGGCCGGGATTCAGGTATGGGAGTATTAGCCAAGTATCGTCAGTATCTACCTCTGACCGAGCGTACGCCGATGATCAGCCTGGAAGAAGGGAGCACGCCCCTGGTGCACGCCCCCCGGCTGGGGCGGGAGTTGGGCTGCGATCAGTTGTACTTGAAACTGGAGGGCTGCAATCCCACGGGCTCGTTCAAAGACCGCGGGATGGTGGTAGCAGTGGCCAAGGCGGCAGAGGAGGGCGCGCAAGGCGTTATCTGCGCCTCCACCGGCAATACCAGCGCTTCGGCTGCGGCCTATGCCGCGCGAGTGGGCCTTCCGGCAGTGGTGCTGGTGCCCGAGGGAAACATTGCCCTGGGCAAGCTGGCTCAGGCCATTATCTACGGCGCCAGTGTGCTGGCGATCGACGGCTCCTTCGACCAGGCCCTGCGCATCGTGCGGGCAATGGGCGAGGAAGGGACCTTCGCCATCGTCAATTCCATCAATCCCTACCGGATTGAGGGGCAGAAGACCGCCGCCTTCGAGGTAAGCGAGCAGTTGGGCCGGGCGCCGGACATCCTCGCCATCCCCGTCGGCAATGCCGGCAATATCACGGCCTACTGGAAGGGCTTCAAAGAGGCGCACGACCGCGGTATGACCTGCAGCCTGCCCCGTATGCTGGGCTTCCAGGCCGAGGGCGCGGCCCCCATCGTTCGAGGCAAGGTGGTGGAGCATCCACAGACCGTCGCCACCGCCATCCGCATCGGCAACCCTGCCAGTTGGCGGACGGCTGAGGCGGCACGTGACGAGTCCGGCGGCCGGATCGACGCGGTCAGCGATGAAGAGATACTCGCCGCTTACCGGCGGCTGGCCCAGTGGGAAGGGGTGTTCGGGGAGCCGGCATCGGCGGCATCGGTGGCCGGGCTGTGGAAGCTAGTGAAGAGTGGCCAGCTCGACCTGGCCGGAAAGACCGCGGTATGCATCATCACCGGCAGTGGCCTCAAGGACCCCGACAGGGCAGTGAAGGCCGGGGAGCAGGTGTATCACCTGCCCGCTGATGAGGGCGCAATCCGCCGATGGCTGGCCGATCTGGGGAAGGTGACCTGAAATGAAGGCCGTCCGGGTGCAGGTCCCCGCCAGCACCGCCAACCTGGGTCCGGGATTCGACTGTATGGGGATGGCGGTGAAGCTCTTCAACTACATAACGCTGGAGCGCGACGATCATTTCGAGATCGAGATACGCGGCGAGGGGTGCACCGAGCTGCCGCGTTCAGAATGCAACCTGGTCTACCGCTCGGTGAGGCTGCTTTACGAGACCGTGGGCAGGGAGGTACCGCCTCTACGGATAAGGCTGGAGAACTACATCCCGCTCGCCCGCGGCCTGGGGAGCAGTGCTGCCGCCACGGTTGGCGCGCTGGTAGCGGCCAACGAGCTCAACGGCCGGCTGCTCTCCCCCCTGCAGCTCATCAAGCTAGCGAACCAGTTGGAGGGGCACGTCGACAACGCGGCCGCGTCGCTGCTTGGGGGCGCGGTGCTGTCCCTGGTGGAAGGCGACCAGCTCGTGTTCACGGCCATCAAGGTGCCGGCGTCGCTGCGGGCCGTCGTATTCGTGCCGGGCTTCCAGATGCCGACGAAAGAGGCGCGGGCGGTGCTGCCGGAGCAGGTGAGCCGGGCCGACGCCGTGCACAACGCGGCCCGGGTGGGCCTGCTGGTGGTGGCTCTGATGGGCGGGAGGCTGGAGCTGCTGCGCACCGCGACGCAGGACCGGCTGCACCAGCCCTACCGGCAGAAGCTGTTCCCAGAGATGAGTGCGTTGTTCGAGGCGGCGCGCGAGGCCGGCGCGCTGGGGGCTTTCTTAAGCGGGGCCGGGTCGACTATACTGGCCCTGACAGGTGAGGATCCGGAGCCGGTGGCGAAGGCGGTTGATGCGGCGGCGACCCGTCTGGGAGTGAGCGGCCAGACCATCATTACCGGGATATCGCAATACGGAGCACGGGTCATATCTACACGAGAGTAGGGAGAGAGCATGAGTCTGCTCGTTCAGAAATTCGGCGGCACATCCGTAGCTCTTGCTCTATTTCGGCA
>JAMCWG010000038.1:3823-7188 GCA_023475235.1 Chloroflexota bacterium | reverse complement strand
GACCCGACGGTGCCGGAGATATATAAGAGCATCATCATCGGTGATCTGCTGGCTGGCCGCGATGAGTTCGCCGGGAACTACCTGAGCTATTATCGACGGATGCAGCGAGGGGCAAAGAAGTAGCAGAGAGATGGAGGCATGTCTTGGACCCCCTCTTTTCTTCAGACATAGAATTGACACTATTCTCATACGTGCCTAGAATTTGCCTGTAGTCGGCCAGGTGGGTCCACATTTCCGCCTGGAGCCAAGGAGGTGTCGTGGCCAACATAAGCGAGGCTAACGATATTGCTTCCCTGAAGCAGCGCGCCTGCCAGGAGATCGACCGGCGACGCGAGGATATCATCGCCATCGCCGAGGACATCTGGCGACACCCGGAATTGGGGTACAAGGAGCAACGCACCGCCCAGCTTGTAGCCGAGCAGCTTGCAAGGTTGGGCGTGCCATATCGAGAGGGTCTGGCTTTCACCGGCGTCAAAGGCAGGGTGAAGGGCGGCGCCGGGCCCGGACCGACGGTGGCGATCATGGGCGAGCTGGACGCGGTCATCAACACCGGCCATCCCGACGCCGACCCCCAGACGGGTGCCGTCCATGCCTGCGGTCACCACGGGCAGATCGCCGCGATGCTCGGCGCGGGCTTCGGCCTGATCGGGGCGGACGTGACACCGGCACTGTCGGGAGATCTGGTGCTGTTCGCCGTGCCCGCTGAGGAGACGCTGCAGTTGGAGTGGCGAAACGAGCTGCGGCGCCAGGGGAAGATCGAGTTCCTCTCCGGCAAGCCCGAGTTGATCGCCCGCGGCGAGTACGATGATGTTGACATAACGATGATGGTGCACGGCACATCGAAGCCTGAGGACAAGCAGTGCCGGATGCTGGACTCGGTGAATGGCTACTTCGTCAAGCTGATACAATTCCGGGGCCGGCCGGCCCACGCCGGCGGCGCGCCCCACCATGGCATCAATGCCCTTAATGCGGCGATGCTCGGGCTCAGCGCGATCCACGCCCAACGGGAGACCTTCCGCGATAACGACACGGTGCGCATTCACCCCATTATCACGAAGGGCGGCGATGCCGTGAATGTCGTGCCATCCGATGTGCGAATGGAGACGTTCGTGCGGGGCAAGACTATCGACGCGATAGTCGATGCGGCGGGCAAAGTGGACCGGGCGCTGCGGGCCGGCGCGATGGCTGTCGGCGCCAGGGTGCGCATCGAGACCCTGGCTGGCCACTTGCCGCAGGTGGTGCCGCCCCGGCTGGCGGCTATCTTCAAAGAAAATATGACCAGCCTGACTGGCGCTGATCAGTACGTGGACGGTGGACACACTACCGGCTCCACGGACATCGGCGATCTTTCGCAGGTGAAGGCCACTATCCAGCCGCATGTGGGAGGCGCCGTCGGCACCGGTCATGGCAGCGACTACCGAGTAGTGAATTATGACGTGGCCGTTATCAACCCGGCCAAGGCGATGGCGATGACCGCCATCGACCTGCTGGCCAACGGCGCCGTCCTTGGGCGCCGGGTCGTGGCCGAGGATAGGCCGCCGATGACCAGGGATGAATATCTTGCCTTTATGCGCAAGTGGACGCGCATCGATGAATATGACGAAGGAGGGTTGTGATGTACGGATGGCGTGGAAGGGTCGGGCTACTGGTTCCTGCTGCGAACACGGTCGTCGAGCCCGAATGTATGGAAATGGCGCCGGTGGGCGTAGCTGTCTATGCTAGCCGAATGCTGAACCTGCGGGCTGACGTTGCTGATAACCAGGCGATGCTGGCGCACGCGGAGCGGGCCGCTACTGAACTGGGGCGTATGAAGCCGGACGTAGTGGCGTTCGCCTGCACCTCTGGCTCGTTTGTGGAGGGCGTGGCTGGCGAAGAGAGTCTACGCCACAAGATCGAGAAGGCCGCCGGGTGCCCGGCCGTAACCACCGCGGGCGCGGTGGCGGCCGCGCTGCGCGACCTCGCGGTCACCCGCATCTCGATGGCGACGCCCTATCTGGACGAGGTCAACGAGCGAGAAGTGGCCTTCCTGGAAGCCCAGGGCTTCGAGGTGTTGAAGTTTAAGGGCTTGCAGATCGATGACGCCTTTTCCATCGGCAAGGTTGAACCTAGCGAGGTCTATCGCCTCGCCCGTGATGTCGTGGACCCCCGGTCGGACGCGATTTTCATCAGTTGCACTAACTTCCGTACCATCGAGATCATCGACGCCCTGGAGCGCGACACCGGCCTGCCGGTTGTCACCAGCAACCAGGCGACCTTCTGGGCCAGCCTGGAGGCGATGAACTGCCAGGAGCCTGTTATCGGGTATGGACGCATATTGGAGCTGGCCGATTGAACGTGGAACTTCCTCAGATCCGCCTGGGGGTAGATATCGGCGGAACTTTCACTGATATCGTGCTCCGTCGATCGGATGGCAGCACCGCCGTACGAAAAGTGTCATCGACCACGGCTGATTACGCGCAGGCCATTGTAAGTGGCCTGCGCGAGTTGCTGGCTGCTGAGGGGCTGGCCCCTGACGCGCTAGGTGAAATCGTCCACGGCACGACCGTGGCCACGAATGCCATCCTGGAGGGGAAAGGCGCCCGCACGGGCTTGCTGACTACCAAAGGGTTTCGAGACGTACTTGAGATCCGCCGTCTGCGCTATCCCCAGCTATATAACCTCGATTGGGAGAAGCCGACGCCACTGGTGCGCCGCCGGCTGCGACTGGAGGTGGACGAGCGGATGGACCACCACGGTGAGGTGGTCCATCCGCTGGACCTGGCCAGTGCAGAAGCGAGCTTGGACGAAGTGGTCGCCCGCGGCGCCGAGTCACTGGCGATCTGTTTCCTGCACTCTTATGCCAACCCGGCACATGAGCAACAGGTTGCCGAGCTTGTACGCCGGAAGTACCCCGGCCTGTACCTATCGGTCTCGTCGGACATCCTGCCTCAAATAAAAGAGTATGAGCGGACGAGCACGACGGCGACGAATGCGTACATTATGCCGCTGATCGACCGCTATCTGGCCAGCCTGACCGACGAGCTGGCCGCCGTTGGGGTGAGAGCCCCGGTGCTGGTGATGCAGTCCAACGGCGGTGTCATGTCAGCGTGGGCCGCACGGCGCCAGCCGGTGCATATCGTGGAATCGGGGCCGGCGGCTGGTGCGATCGCGGCCGCGGCGCTGGCCCGAACCTGTTGCTACGGCAACGTGATCGCCCTGGACATGGGTGGCACCACCGCCAAAGCATCCATCGTTGAGGCGGGGGAGCTGAGCCGTGCCCCCGAGTATGAGGTCGGCAGCGGCATCTCCATCGGCAGCCGGCTGAACCGTGGGGCCGGCTACCTGCTGGGCGTGCCCGCCATCGATCTGCAAGCCCTTAAACTTCA
>JAMCWG010000038.1:3266-3813 GCA_023475235.1 Chloroflexota bacterium | reverse complement strand
TAAGCATTGGTGGATACTACGCCGACCGGCGCCCGTTTGTGTTTCTGGAGTTCTTGCTACGATACCGGCGGCACGGAGCCGACGCTCACCGACGCCAATCTCCTTCTCGGCTACTTGAACCCGCGCTACCTGGCCGGTGGCGCCCTGGCCCTCAATTTTGAGCGCGCGCGTACTATATTCCAGCAGAAGGTAGCCGAGCGGCTGGGGCTGAGCATGGAGGAGGCTGCCTACGGGGCACACCGCATCGGCAGCGCCAGCATGACCCGGGCCGTGCGTGCCGTCTCGCTGGAGCGGGGCCGCGACCCGCGTGATTTCGCCCTGCTGGCCTTCGGCGGCAGCGGTCCACTGCATGCTGCGGAAGTAGCTCGCGCTCTCGATATCCAACGGGTCATCGTGCCACCATCGCCGGGGCTTTTCTCTGCCTACGGCCTGCTATCTGCCGATATCGAGTATCACTTTTTGCGGACCTACCTGCGGCGCACATCCGACCTCACCTCCGGTGAGCTAGAATCAGTCTGGCAGGAGATGGAGCGGCGGGCGCCGGAGA
>JAMCWG010000038.1:0-3256 GCA_023475235.1 Chloroflexota bacterium | reverse complement strand
GGACGATGGATTCCCTGAGATCGCCATACGGCGGTTCGCCGATTTGCGCTACGCGGGCCAGTCTTTTGAGTTGACCGTTCCGGCGGATGGTAAGACGATTGCCGACCTGGAGCAGGCCTTCGCGCAGGAGCACGAGCGGACGTACGGCCACCGCGCCACGAAGGACCCGACGGAGTTGGTGAACCTACGGCTGGTGGTGCAGGCGCAGCCATCGCGGGCGGCTCAATTCACGCAGGCAACCCCTGGCAGTGTCAAAGCTCCTGATGGGCAGATTCGGGCGGCTTACTTCGGCTCGTCGTGTGGCAAGATGTCCACCCCGGTCCTCAGCCGCCGGGAGCTCGGCAGCGACAGGCGCGAGGGACCGCTCATCATCGAGGAGTATGATTCGACGACGGTAGTGCCGCCGGGATGCGTGGCGTATCTCGACCCGCGCGGCAACGTGCTGATCGATGTGGGAGAAGGAGGATAGGAGATGCGCATCGACCCGATCACCTTAGAGCTAATCAATCATTCCCTGGCCTGCATCGCCGACGAAATGGCGCTGACCACGGTGCGGGCCTCCTATTCCTCAAACCTCAAGGGATCGATGGACCTGTCCGCCGCCCTCTGCAACCACCATGGTGAGCTGATCGTTCAGGGACTGACTCTCCCAATGCATCTTGGCTCCATCCCGGATGCCTTTGCGGCCATTGAGCGGAAGTTCGGCGACACGATCCGCCCCGGCGACATGTTCATTCTCAACGACCCCTTCGATGGTGGCACCCACCTGCCGGACATTTATCTGCTGAAGCCCATCTTTGTGGAGGGCGCTCTGGTCGCCTATGCCTGTTCCATCGCCCACCATTCGGACATCGGCGGCAAGGTGGCCGGTGGCAACGGTTGCGACGGCACCGAGATCTACCAGGAAGGACTGCGCATTCCGCCATTGAAGCTGTACGAGGGCGGCGTGCCGAACGAGGCCATCCTGGAGATATTGGAGCGCAACGTTCGGGTGCCCGTCCAGGTGATGGGGGACCTGCGGGCTCAACTGGCCGCCTGCCATGTCGGGGAGCGGTCGCTGCTGAACCTCATCCACAAGTACGGCGCCCAGGAGTTCGAGCGCTACACCTCAGAGCTGATAAGCTACACCGAGCGACTGGCCCGGCAAGCCATTGCCGCCCTGCCTGACGGCGCCTATCGCTTCACGGATTACCTGGATGACGACGGCATCGATCCCGGGCCATTTCCCATAACCGTGACGATCACGATAAAGGGCGATTCATTGACCGCGGATTTCACCGGCACGGCGCTGCAAGTGAAAGGTGGTATCAACTCGCCCATTCCATTCACTAAATCGGCCACCTATGCCTGTGTCCGGTGCCTGATGGACTTGCACATTCCTAACAACGCCGGCTTCTTCCGGCCCATCGAGGTGATCGCGCCTCCGGGGACTCTGGTGAACCCGGTCCTGCCCGCCGCGGTGGCGGCGCGTGGCCTCACTGGCTTCCGTATCGCCAACGTCGTGATGGGGGCCCTCGCGCAGGCGGCGCCCGATCGCATCCCCGCAGCCGAGGTGGGGGGCGATACGGGCGTAAGCATTGGTGGATACTACGCCGACCGGCGCCCGTTTGTGTTTCTGGAGTTCTTGCTCGCGTCATGGGGAGGGCGACCCAACAAGGATGGCATCGACGGCAACAGCAGCGTCGTGGTGAATTTTTCCAATAACCCGGTAGAAGTCATCGAGGCCGAGCAGCCGCTACGAATAGAGCAGTACGGCTTCGTGCCCGATTCCGGCGGAGCAGGAAAGTACCGGGGTGGGCTGGCATTGGTGCGCGATTACCGCTTCCTGGGCGAAGAGTGCACTCTACAGATTCGCTCGGACCGGAGGGTTAAGCTTCCCTACGGGCTGGCCGGCGGCAAGCCAGGCACGCCGTCTTTGAATATCCTGAATCCCGATCGCGAAAATAAGGTGCTTCCTGCCAAGCCAACCCTCACTATTCGCCGTGGTGACGTGTACCGGCACATCCTCGCCGGAGCGGGCGGCTATGGCGACCCGCGTGAGCGCGACCGGGCGCTGGTTCTCAAAGACGTCCTCGATGAGAAGATCACGCCAGAGTATGCTCTCCGGGAGTACGGCGTGGCGGTCGATCCGGCCACGGGAGCGCTGGCCGAGGAGGAGCTGCCAGCAAAGCGAGGGCACTAATGGCCCCGGCAGTATGCATAGATAGCTAATTGCGCCTGCAGGGCCTTTTCAAAGTCGGGTGGCCCTGCTACCCTGCGGTTTACCTCACCCCCAGCCCCTCGCCCAGGCGAGTCGCCTCTGGCGACCTCTCCGCTTGCGGAGAGGGGGTGGCCGAAGGCCGGAGGTGAGGTCAACTGCCACCGCAAGGCGTTGGAAGCACTATGTGATTCCGGGCGACGACTTTGAAAAGGCCCTGTTGCGCCTGAGGCGGGGGTTGGCGAACATAAGGGCGCTGGGCGCACATTCAAGGCACAATTATTGATAGTGTAGTATTGTAGTATATTGGAGGACGGCGGTGAATGTACCGCGGGAGCGGTCTTGCCCGTTTCTGGCCAGCCGCTGGAACCGCGAGGCGCGAGGGACGACGGCTGAAGAGGACAATGCGTGCTACTTGTGGGAGGAAAGCGGTGTGCCTCCTGATGTTATACAATTCTGCGGCGGCCTAGGGCGCTGGCGTGGTGAGCCCTTCGTTCCCATTCCTGTGGAGATGCAATATTCCGTGTGTACGCAGGCGCACTATGGCACGTGCCGTTGGCTGCGCGAACAGCGCTGGCATACACGAGAGACGGGCCTGGTCTGTCCGCTGCTGGGCTCTCCCAGCGATCGTCACCATAAATACCTCTATCCAACGCGTCACAACGTCTGTCACGGTGGTCCAGGGCAACCGGAAGAGCAGCCGCCGCACTTCCGCCGATTCCTACTGCGGCTCAGGTCTCGGTGGGGGGAGATCTCAGGTGGAAGGCGAGGTACCCCGATTGCGCTGGAGATGCAGCGAGGTATTTGCCTGACCCAGCAATATGCGCATTGTCCACGCTACGAGAATGGCGCCAAATGAAGCAAATCTGGCCTGGCGAGAGCTGCCGTGCTAACAAATGTGACCTTGAGCAAGAGTTGAATGACAGGCCGCGGCCGTGCTATAATTCCCGTGGACGTAGGGAGGGATCGCATAGTTGGTCTAGTGCGGCCGCCTGCTAAGCGGTTACGGGGCCTTAAAGCTCCGTCATGGGTTCGAATCCCATTCCCTCCGCCGCCAAA
>JAMCWG010000056.1 GCA_023475235.1 Chloroflexota bacterium | reverse complement strand
CTGGGAGTGAGCGGCCAGACCATCATTACCGGGATATCGCAATACGGAGCACGGGTCATATCTACACGAGAGTAGGGAGAGAGCATGAGTCTGCTCGTTCAGAAATTCGGCGGCACATCCGTAGCTAATCCGGATCGCATTCGGGCGGTGGCTGCGCGGGTATTGCGGACCCAGCAAGAGGGCCACGAGGTGGTGGTCGTTGTATCGGCGATGGGCGATACCACCGACGATCTCATCGCGCTGGCGAGGCAGGTCGCGGAACAGCCCAGCGACCGGGAGCTCGATCTGCTACTGTCCACCGGCGAGACGGTGTCCTGCACGCTGATGGCGATGGCCTTCCGCGCGATGGGGCAGGAGGCAGTGGCCCTGACCGGGGCACAGGCCGGGATCATCACCGACAACTCCCATCGTCGGGCGCGCATCGTAGCGGTGGACCCGCAGCGGGTGACGCAAGAGCTGGAGAAGGGCCGCACCGTCATCGTCGCCGGCTTTCAGGGCATCACCGACGGGTCGGACATAACCACGCTGGGCCGCGGAGGGTCCGATACCACGGCCGTGGCGCTGGCAGCCGGCCTTCACGCCGATCGCTGCGAGATTTACACCGACGTGGATGGGGTCTTCACCGCCGACCCGCGTGTCGAGCCGAGGGCGCGCAAGCTCGACGAAATCTCTTATGAGGAAATGCTGGAGCTGGCCAAGCTGGGGGCGCGGGTGATGCATCCGAGGGCGGTGGAGCTGGGTGAAGCGTACCATCTCCCCATTGTGGTGAGGTCGAGCTTCAATGACAATCTGGGCACGCTCATAACGGGAGGTAAGCAGATGGAATATCGCAGGAAGGTGCGGGGCATCGCCCACGACCCCGACGTGGCCAAGATCACAGTCGTTGGCATCAAGGACCGGCCGGGCGTCGCCTCCAAGATCTTCGTTCCGCTGGCCGACGCTGGGGTGAATGTGGATGTGATCGTACAGGGCACGGCGGTGGACGGCGTCGCTCACCTCTCGTTCACCGTATCCAAAGACGATCTGGGCAAGGCAGTCAGCCTCATTAAGAATCTGCTTGGAGAGATCGGGGCGCAAACGGTGCTGTCGTCTCCCGGCCTGGCCAAGGTGTCCATCGTGGGCACCGGCATTCAGTACACGCCGGGGTATGCGGCCCGCATGTTCCAGGTGTTGGGCGACCACAATATCAACATCGAGGGCATCACCACTAGTGACATCCGTATCACCTGCCTGATCGACCAATCTAGAGTACAGGAGGCCGTGCAGGCTCTGCACGAGGCCTTCATACTGGACCAGCCCGTTACTTAATCCGACGTGTCTGGCCGGCAACGATGTAACACACCGAGGTAGCACTTATTGGAACCCATTCGCTCGTTGGAGGAGCCACTAGAAGAACCCGTCCGCCATCCATATACCGGGCGCATCCTGCTCTTCAGGCTAGGGTGCTTCCTGCTCTTTTTGGCGCTCGCCGCGCGACTTTTCTGGCTGCAGATACTGGAAGGCGATCTTTATCGCGTCAAGGCCGATGACAACCGCTTCCGCCAGCTCGCCATTTCTGCCCCCCGTGGCGTGATGTACGACCGCAATGGTCTGTTGTTGATACGTAACCGTCCTTCTTACGCCGTTTCGGTCATTCCGGCCGACCTTCCATCCGATCCGAAGCCGGTGATCCAGCGCTTGAGCCACTTGCTGGAGATGTCGACCGAAGACATCGAGCACCGTCTGCAGCCGGCGCCAAAGGGGGAACGCACCACTGACGATTTTTCGCCCGTCTCCATCAAGAACGACGTCCAGGTCAAGCTGGCCCTCACCATCGAGGAGCGTAGCCTCGAACTGCCAGGTGTCCACATCGAGGTCAAATCGCGCCGGGAGTACCCGGATGGCCAAATCACCTCCCATCTACTGGGCTACGTGAGCCGTGTCTCCAAAGAGCAGTACGATAAGCTGAAGGACGACCGCACCCACAAGTACAGCGCGAACGACGATGTGGGACAGACTGGACTGGAGGCCACGCAGGAGTCCTGGCTGCGAGGCATACCGGGCCAGCGCCAACTGGTCGTGAACGCCTCCGGGCAGGAAGTGGCCCAGCTATCCCAGATCGATGCCGAGCCGGGCAAGAACCTTCGGCTGACCATCGACTTGGCCCTGCAGCGCGAGATCATCAGTATTCTCGACAAGCATATGAAAGACTACAAATCGGCGACGGCGATAGCGATGGACCCCCGCAACGGCCAGGTCCTGGCGATGGTGACGTTGCCGACCTACGACAACAATCTGTTCTCGCAAGGGATCTCGCAGGAGCAGTTTGATCAGTTAGTGAAGGACGATGCGCGCCCCCTGGTGAACCACGCCATCAGCGATGTGTATCCCCCTGGCTCCGTTTTCAAGGTCATTGTGGCCTCGGGAGCGCTTCAGGACGGCGTGGTCACCCGCTATACTCAGGCCTTTTGCCCCGGATACATAATCGTCCCGCACTGGCTCGACCCGAACATAGGGACCAAGCTGCCCTGTTGGGCACCGCACGGGACGCAAGACTTGATCAGCGGCCTCGCCAACTCGTGCGATGTTTACTTCTACTATCTGGGCGGCGGGCCACCGCGCGGCGAATGGGAAGGACTGGGCGTCGACCGCATCAACAAATGGGCGCGGGCGTTCGGTCTGGGGCAGCCGACGGGGATCGATTTGCCGGCGGAAGCATCGGGCAACGTTCCGGACGATGCCTGGAAGCGGAAGACGTTCAAAGAGCCGTGGTACAAGGGCGATACCTACAACCTGTCCATCGGCCAGGGCTTCGTCACCGTGACGCCACTCCAGATGCTGAATGTCATAACCGTCATCGCCAATGGAGGGGCGCTCTATCGCCCGCAACTGGTGCTGGATGTGGAGGACGCCTCCGGCAAAGTGGTGCGCCCGTTCCAGCCGGATGTGATCCGCAAAGTGCCGGTGTCGCCAGAGTACTTGGGCTACGTCGCGCAGGGGATGCGCGCCGGTATGCTGGTCAACACCCACACGCCCGAAGGCACGTCGTATGTCGGCACTTCTTACACCGCCGAAATCCCGGAAGTGCCCATGGCAGGCAAAACCGGTACAGCCGAGTACGGCGAGCCCGACGAGAAGGGCAAGATGAAGACGCACGGCTGGTTCGCCGCCTTCGCTCCCTACGGCAATCCCGAGATAGCCGTCCTGGTGTTCGTCCAGAACGGCGGTGCGACGGACGCTTCCGAGCGGGTGGAGGACATTATGCGCTACTACTTCCGTCTGCCGCAACAGCCCGAGGACACACGGGTGAAGCCAAATACCGCTGTGCATTAGGATGATGGACTAGTTGGAACGAGACCAGTGGAAACAGTTTGACTTTCTGCTGATGGCGGTGGTGCTGGTGCTTGTCGGCTGGGGGCTGGCAATGATCTACAGCGCCACCTACCGGCTCTCCGGCACGCCTGCTGTCGACCCCCGCGTGTACCAGCAGGCCGTCTTCCTGGCCGTGGGGCTGCTGGCAGCAGCCGTCGTCCTCTTCATCGATTACAACCTGTTCCGAGACTTCGCGATGCCGATATACATAGTTGGCGTGCTCTCGCTGGCCGGGGTTCTCGTCATCGGTCAGATCACGCACGGCTCGCAGCGCTGGGTTGACCTGGGCTTCTTCAGCATTCAGCCTTCCGAGCCGGCGAAGCTGACTGTGATAATCGGTCTCAGCCGCTACCTCGCCGACCACGAGGACCAGATCCACGAGTTCAAGCATATCCTGGTAACGCTGCTGATGGCCGCCATCCCCGCCGGCCTCACCCTGGCCCAGCCGGATATGACCACGGCTGCCGTTTACATCGCCATCTGGCTTGGCATGGCGGTGATGGCAGGCATGCGCTTCTGGCATACCATGGCCCTGACCTGTTTCGGCATCGCGACCGGCCCTCTGGCGTGGATGTTCATGCACGATTACCAGCGCGACCGCGTGCGGGTCTTCTTGGGCCTCGAGGACGATCCCACCGGCAAGGGCTACAATGCCATCCAGGCGGTCATCGGCGTCGGGGCCGGCGGCTGGTTCGGCCGCGGCTTCACCAGCGGCACCCAGAGCCAGTTGCACTTCCTGCGGGTCCAGTATGCCGACTACATATTCTCGGTACTGGCGGAGGAATTGGGATTCATAGGAGCCTTGGCCCTGTTTTTCATCTTCCTGTTTCTATGCTGGCGGTGTCTTGGCGTAGCCGGACGCTGCCCACAGACTTTTCCCAGGCTGGTGGTCACCGGGGTGGTAGTGATGTTCGCCTTTCAAGTCTTCGTCAACATTGGGATGAACATCGGGCTGCTGCCCCCCGCCGGCGTCACCCTGCCTTTCATCAGCTACGGAGGAAGCTCACTGATTACCGCCCTCGCCGCCGTAGGGCTGGTCCAGAACGTAGCCCTGCGGCGGCGGGAAGAGCGGCGCTGAGGGTACGAAGTTGTCATACCTTCCGAACACCGATGCTGACCGTGCGGCAATGCTGCAGGCCATCGGCCTGGAGTCGGTCGAGCCGCTGTTCTCCCGCATCCCCGCCGACCGGCGCGACCCCGCGCTGAAGCTGCCGCCACCGCTATCGGAGCCGGAACTGCTCGCCGAGATGCAGGCGATGTCGGAGAGCGACCGCTCTCTGAGGCAGATGGCGTGCTTCCGAGGCGGCGGCGCCTATCACCACTTCGTGCCGAGCGCGGTCGGGGCCATCACCTCCCGAAGCGAGTTCTACACTTCCTACACACCGTATCAACCCGAGGTCAGCCAGGGCAATCTCCAGGCCATCTTCGAGTTCCAGAGCCTAGTGTGTGAGCTCACGGGGATGGAGGTGGCCAACGCCTCGATGTACGACGGTTCGAGCGCCCTGGCGGAAGCCGCGCTGATGGCCGCCGGCATCACCAAGCGGCGGAGAGTGGTGACCGTCGACAGCATGCACCCCGAATACCGGCGCGTGGTGGAAACGTATTTCGGCGGGCAGGGACTGGTTCTGCAGACGATAGCCAGCGCCGGGGGCCTGCTGCCGGCGCTGGCCGCGGATCGATCTGTGGATGGCGAGACGGCTGCTTTGCTCGTGCAGCAGCCGAATGTCTTCGGGTGTATCGAAGACCTGGAGGCCCTGGCCGAGGCAGCGCACAGGCACGGGGCGCTCCTGGTGGTCGCGGCTAACCCGATTGCGCTGGGCCTGCTCCGGCCGCCGGGGGAGTGCGGCGCCGACATCGTGGTGGGGGAGGGGCAGCCGCTGGGCCTTCCCGTGAGCTACGGCGGCCCGTACCTAGGGCTGATGGCCACGCGGGCGGCATATATGCGCCAGTTGCCGGGGCGTCTGGTAGGGATGACCAACGACGACCGCGGCCAGCGGGGTTATGTCCTGACCCTGCAGGCGCGCGAGCAGCACATCCGCCGCGAGCGGGCCACCTCCAATATTTGCACCAACGAAGGGCTGTGCGCTCTGGCGGCCACGGTGTACCTATCTTTGCTGGGACCGCAGGGCTTGCGCCAGGTTGCCGAGCTGTGCCTCCGCAAGGCGCACTACGCCGCCGGGCAGATAGCGGCCCTGCCCGGCTTCTCCCTGGCGTATGCTGCCCCCTTCTTCCACGAGTTCGTCCTGCGTTGCCCGCGCCCCCCGGCCGAGATCAATGCCCGGCTGCGCGAGGCCGGCATTCTCGGCGGGCTCGAGCTGGGCGCGTGGTATCCCGATCTGGCGGACTCGATGCTCCTGTGTGTGACCGAGATGGTCAGCCGCGGGCAGATCGACCATCTCGTCGACATGCTACGTGAGGAGGCGCGGCGATGAAAATAGTGGAGCCCACCGTCTTCGAGTTGAGCGCGGCGGGCCGGACGGGTTTCTCCCTGCCCGCCAGCGACGTGCCCGAGCAGCCCCTGGACGAGCTACTGCCGGCCCGCTACCGGCGGTCCGGCCTCGGCCTGCCCGAGATGTCGGAGATCGATGTGGTAAGGCACTTCACCCGCCTATCCCAGATGAATTTTGGAGTCGATACCAACTTCTACCCGCTCGGGTCCTGCACCATGAAATATAACCCTAAGATCAATGAGGAAGTTGCCGCCCTGTCGGGCCTTGCCGAGCTCCATCCGTACCAGTCGAATGAAGACGCACAGGGCGCCCTGCGGCTGATGTACGAGCTGCAGGACTTCCTGGCCGAGATCACTGGAATGGCGGCGGTCAGCCTTCAGCCGGCTGCCGGCGCGCAGGGCGAGCTGACCGGGATGCTGATGGTAAGCGCCTACCACCGTGCCCGAGGCGATGCCCGCCGGCAGGTGCTGGTGCCGGATTCGGCCCACGGCACCAACCCGGCCAGCGCCCACCTCGCCGGGATGGAAGTGGTCTCACTCAGCTCGGATGCCCGCGGCGGCGTGGACCTGGCGGCCTTGCGCTCGCTGGCCGGCTCGGAAACGGCTGCCATCATGCTGACCGTCCCCAACACGCTGGGGCTGCTAGACGAGAACCTCTGCCAGGTCACGGATATCGTGCACAGGTGCGGAGGGCTGGTGTACTGCGATGGGGCTAACCTCAACGCGCTGCTCGGCCGGGCGCGGCTGGGCGATCTGGGTTGCGACCTGGTGCAAATGAATTTACATAAGACATTCAGCGCTCCTCACGGCGGCGGCGGCCCCGGAGCGGGCCCGGTAGCGGCCAGGGAGCATCTCGCGCCGTTCCTGCCCGCGCCCCTCGTTGCCTGGCATCCCGGGGGCTACTATCTCGACTACGACCGCCCGCAGTCTATCGGAAGGATGCGGGCGTTTCACGGCAACTTCCTGGTGCTGGTGAAAGCCTACGCTTACATCCGTTCGCTTGGGGCGGAAGGCCTCCGCCGGGTCAGCGGCGATGCGGTGCTCAACGCGAACTACCTGCTGAGCCGCGTCCGGCAGGCCTACGACGTCCCCTACGACGAGAGCTGTATGCATGAGTTCGTGGCTTCCGGGCGACGGCAGAAGGCGCACGGGGTGCGGACCCTGGACATCACTAAGCGGCTGATGGACTTCGGTTTCCATCCCCCCACCGTGTACTTCCCGCTCATCGTGGAAGAGGCGCTGATGATCGAGCCTACCGAGACGGAGAGCCGCCAGGAGCTGGACCGCTTTGCCGATGCACTGCTGCGCATCGCCGCTGAGGCGGAGCAGGAGCCGCGGAAAGTGCAGGAGGCACCGCACGCAACTCGCTTCGGAAGAATGGACGAGGTCGCGGCGGCGCGGCGGCCGCGGCTCCGCTGGCAGCCGGAGCTGGCCGGCGAGTGAAACGTATCCGCCACCAGC
>JAMCWG010000190.1 GCA_023475235.1 Chloroflexota bacterium | reverse complement strand
TATGGTTGCCTCCGTGCTAGGGTCTCACAACCATATAGTACGGAGCACCTGCGCCGGATGGCGATCCGGCGCAGGTCCCTAATTATGACCAGGCCTCATTTAGTTAATGAGGTGAGATTGCCGTGGGTGCTAAGATCGAGAGTGTCGTGGCCAGGGAGATCATTGCCCAGCGGGGTGTGGTCTCGCTGGAAGTAACGGTGACGGCCGACGATGGGGCCCGGGGGGTGTCGACCCCCGAGTCCGGCGTGTCGACGGGGTCGCACGAGGCGGCGTTCCTGCTGGATGGCGGCGAGCGCTACAACGGCCTGGGGGTCCGCAAGGCCGCCGAGCAGGTGAACAAGGTAATCGCGCCGGCGCTGAAGGGGATGGACGTGAGCGACCAGTTGGAGGTCGACCGGCTGATGCTGGAGCTGGACGGCACTCCTAACAAGGCACGGCTGGGGGCGAACGCCATCGTGGGCGTCTCACTAGCGGTGCTGAAGGCCGGCGCCAACAGTGCCGGGCTGCCCCTTTACCGCTACATCGGCGGGGCGAACGCCTGCACCCTGCCCATACCCATTTATGGCATCGGGCAAGGCGGGCGTTACCGGGAGCCGGGGAGGTCGCGATGGTTCAAGCCCAGCTACGAGTTCGTGGCCTACGGGGCAGGCGGCTACTCGAAGGCGCTGGAGATGAGCTGGCGATGCGGCGAGGAGGTCAAGAAGCTGCTCAGGGCCAGGTACGCCGACAAGTACAATCCTTCGTACCACTCTATGAGCCTGGCCGGCGTGATCGGCGAGGACCGGGAGCTGCTGGAGATGATGTCCGAGAGCATCGTGCGCTGCGGCTACGAGGGGAAGGTCGGCATCTACTTCGATTGCGCGGCTGACATCTACTACGAGAAGGACATCGACCGGTATGTCGGCTTCTTCTCGCCGGGCGAGAAATCGCGAGATGACCTGATCAAGCTGTACAAGGATTTCGTCACCACCTACCCGGTGGTCTCCCTCGAAGACCCCCTGCGCGAGGACGACCTCGAGGGCCACGCCATCGTGACCAAGGAGCTGGGCATCGAAGTGGTCGGGGACGACCTGTTCACGACGAACGTGGAGCGGCTCAAGCAGGCCATCGCGATAGGCGCGGCCAACTCGATGGTGCTGAAGGTCACCCAGGTGGGGACGGTGAGCGAGGCCCTGACGGCCTGCCGGACGGCGCTGGCGAACGGCTACAACGTGCACCCCTGCGGCAGCCGGGGCGACCGGGACAGCATCGGCGACTTCGCGGTCGGGATGAACGCCGGCCAGGTGCGGGCCGTGGAGCACAACCGGGTCCTGACCATAGAGGAACAATTGGGGAAGTCTGCCGTCTGGCCGGGCAAGGCGCTCTTCAAGGGCTGGCGAAAGTAGCGGCGTTTGCCGGGGCTGGGCTGGGGCCGGCCTGCGAGGGAGGGGCACTGGTCCAGCCGGGAAGCGCCGTCTGTTTGTCTCACGGCAAAGCAGGAGCGGATCCGCCGGGCCCATCGGGCCCGGCCGGGACTGGAGGTTGGTCTCGCACATGTTCTCGCAACGGGCATCGGAAGTCACTCCCTTCCTCGTGATGGAGGTCCTCGAGGAAGCGGAGAGGATGGCGCGCGAGGGAGCGCGCATCGTCCACTTCGAGGTGGGTGAGCCCGATTTCGATACGCCCGAGTGCATAACCCAGGCTGCCATCCGAGCGCTGAGCGAAGGCAAGACTCACTACACCCACAGCATGGGAATCCTCCCGTTGCGGGAAGCCATCTGCCAGCACTACGGGCAGCGGTACGGCGTGGATGTTACGCCGGAGCAGGTGATCGTGATGCAGGGGACCTCGCCGGCGCTGTTCACCGTCTTCGCGGCCATTCTGGAGCCCGGCGACGAGGTCATCCTGTCCAACCCGCATTACGCCTGCTACCCGAACTATATCCGGTTCGCCGGGGGCGTGCCGGTCTATGTCGATATCCGGGAGGAAGACGGCTACCAGCTCCATCCCGACGACATCGCCCGGAAGATCACCCCCCGCACCAGGGCCATCCTCATCAACTCGCCGGCCAACCCTACCGGCGTGGTCCTCAGCGCCGAGCGGATGGCGGGCATCGCCGGGCTGGGGCCGCTGGTCGTCTCGGACGAGATATATCACGGCCTCGTCTACGAGGGCCGCGAGCACAGCATCCTGGAGTACAACCCGCAATCGTGCGCTCTGAACGGCTTCTCCAAGCTGTACGCGATGACGGGCTGGCGGCTGGGGTACATCATCGCCCCTCCAGGACTGGCGCGGACGCTGCAGAAGATACACCAGAACTTCTTCATCTCGGCAAATGCCTTCGTCCAGTGGGGCGGGCTGGCGGCGCTGCGCGATCCCGCGTGCCAGACCGACCTGACACGCATGCAGGCCACCTACGCCGAGCGGCGGGCCTTCATGCTGAAGCGGCTGCAGGACCTCGGCCTGCGCATCCCCCATCCGCCGACGGGCGCTTTCTACATGCTCGTCAACTTCAAGCGCTACTGCCGCGATTCGCTGAGCTTCGCCTTCGAGCTGCTGCACGAGGCCCGCGTGGCGGTAGCACCTGGCATTGACTTCGGCACCAATGCCGAGGGATACCTGCGCTTCTCCTACGCGACCTCGATGGAGCAGATTGCCGAGGGAATGGACCGGCTGGGAGCCTATCTGGCCGGGAATGGCTAGCCGCCGCTCAAACGGGCGGCCAGGGGTAGGGGCGCCGGTTGAAGCGTGTATCGGGGAAGCGGCCCGCGGCCAGCAGACGCTCGGCCCGCTGGGCCAGGGCCGCGATCTCCCCCCGGCTGAGATAAGCCCGGAGGGACGCGGCCAGCGTGGAAGGCGTCCCTGCCGATGAGTCCAGCTTCACGCGAAATGCCTTGATGTCCGCGCTCAGGTCCTCGGGGATGGCCTCCCCCGCAAAATCCCAGACCACCGTACGCAGCTTGTTCTCCACGTGGAAGCAGATGCCGTGGTCGATGAGCCAGATATGCCTGTCCGCGCCGATTATGAAGTGGGTGGACTTGCGGTCGGCATTGTTGACCAGCAGGTCGAACAGGGCGGCCGGACGCAGTCGCTGGCGATCGGCTTCGCTGAAGTTGAAATAATGGTATTCCGGGTCGTGCTCGACGAACAACTGTAGCGAGCCCGGGCCGAGGGGCCCCTGGCTGCGATAAACGGTCGGCGGGACCAGCTCCCATCTGAGGGCCTCGCTCACCAGGTAAGCGGCAACCTCCCGGCCGGCGAGGGTGCTCTGCGGAAAGTCCCACAGCGGGCGTTCGCCGCGCGTGGGCTTGTAGACACCCAAGAGCACGACGCCGGCGTGCTCGACCTGTGCCAAATAGGTGTGGTTAGAGCCCCACAGGAACTCGCCCTTGAGGGTAAGCGTGCCCTTCCGAAGGGTACCGAGGACGGAATCAGCCCGATTGGTCGGCATACGAGCGGCATCACTGGCTCAGTGAAGCGGCAAGTCTTCGAGCCGCCGCTTCACTGGCCCGGCTTCTTGTGCCCGTTTTTTCGCGGGCAGAAATGGCCTTCGGGGTCCATCGGCTCGCCGCACTGCGGGCAGTTGGGCCGGCCGCGCGATACGAGCTCGAGCCCCCAGCGGCACATCGCGCGCATCTGAGACCGCGTGCACCAGAAACGCACCTCCCTCGCCTGCTGGGGGTCCGCATCCTCTTCGAGCAGCTCGCGGGCGATGAGGATGACCAGGTCCTGGTCGGTATCGTAGCCGAGGCCCAGCTCGCCGACGCGGAACAGGGGGTCGACGGGCAGGCCGATGTGCATCTCCTCCTCCACGTAGTCGGCGGGAGCAGGAGGCAGCGCGGGGGATTTCTCCTGTATCTCGGCCAGGAATTTCTCCAGCCCCACGGCCAGCAACTGGATCTGGACCTTCTCGACGATCAACGTGATATTTCGCTCGCCCTGCCAGCCCTGGACATAAAAGACGCGGTTGCCGGGCTGCCCGATAGCGTCGACGGTGATGTGGGTGATGGGGCGAAAGTCTATTTCTTCTCTAGCAGGCATGTATGCCTCCGGTTAGCCGATGACTATGACTATTCACTTGATTATACAAGCCATTCCGCCGTGCTGTACGCGGCGATGCACGCCGGCGTGCAGGCTATGAAGGGCGGCGGACGACACCTTCGCGTAATCTTTGCTAGTAGTATACCAGAATCAGGGCTGTGACAGTGTATTCGGAAGGGCAAAGGAGAGATCGTAGTTGAGGGTCAGGAGATGGCTGGCCGAATCGCCGATGTGCAGGGCGGTAAGCGAGGCCGGGGCGATGTACAGGCGCTGGAATGCGTCCAGCGGCAGCCCGATGTAGTAGGCCACGGCCAGTTTGATCGGATCGGCGTGGGAGACGCAGACGATTATGTCCTTGGGATCGTGCTGCACACGGAGACGCTCGATCTCCCGGCAGATGCGATGCTGAGACTCGGCGATGGATTCGCCGCCAGGAAAGCTCATCAGTGATGGCGTATGCTGAAGGACGTGCCAGACCTTGAGGCGGCTCAGGCCCTTGAGCGTCTTGCCCTGCCACTCGCCGTAGTCGGTCTCGATCAGCCCGTCGCGCCGGGCGACTTCCAGCCCCAGGGTCTTCCCGATGGGCTCGGCGGTCTCCAGGGCGCGCTCCAGGGGGCTGCTGTAGACGGCCTTGATCTGCGCGCCGGCCAGCTTCTCGGCCAGCGCCTGTGCCTGGGCGCGGCCCTTCTCATTCAGGTGCATGCCGGGCAGGCGACCGGCCAGGCAGCCCTTCCTGACGTATTCGGTCTCGCTATGACGAACAAGCAGAATGATGGGCATCCATGATGCTCCAGATCGTGTGAATCGTCATCGTGAAGCGACTTGAGCGTAGCACCTGAGGCCCGCGGGGTCAACTGCCCGGACCGGCTTTGGGCACGATACCCGTCAGCGGTCCCAGACCAGGACGATCTTGCCCGTCTTGCCGGCATCCAGCAGCCGGTAGGCCTCCTCCGCCTGAGAAAGCGGAAACCGGTGGGTTATGGTATCTCCGAGCGGCACCCTGCGGTCGACCACAAAGCTCGCCAGCTCGGCCAGCTCGCGGGTGCCGAAGGTCCAGGAGCCGTGCATTGTCAGATGCTTTCGCGTGATCTGAAGTATGTCGAGCCGGGGGTTCGTTCCCACGCCGACAAAGCCGACGCGACCCCAGGTCCTGGTGCTCGCAATCATGTTGTTCTGCGCCGCCTCCGCGCCGGAGCAGTCCAGCCCGGCGTCGGCACCCTCGCCCCTGGTCAGCTCCTTGATGGCGGCCACGGGGTCGACGGCGCTGGCGTCGATGATCTCATCCGCCCCGAGCTGCCTGGCCATCTCCAGCCGCTCGGGGACGACGTCGACGGCGATCACCCTGGCGCCCATCGCTCTGGCAAGCATGGCCGCGCTCACCCCGACGAATCCCTGGCCGAAGATGGTGATGGTGTCCATCCCCGACGGCGCCAGCCGCTTCAGCGCCTGATATGCCGTGCCCGCCCCGCAGGAGCAGCAGGCGCCCTCCTCGTAGGTGAGCGCGTCCGGCATCGGGACGCAGGCGGTGTCGACGCAGACCATATAGTCGGCATGGCCGCCGGGCAGGTTGAGGCCGTAGCCCTGGAACCCGTGCAGGCATAGCTGCGGCCAGCCCGCCAGACAGTGCTTGCAGGCGCCACAGCCGCGATAATGGTGCACCATAACGCGGTCGCCCACCTTGACATTCCTTGCCTGCGGCCCGAGCTCGACCACGACGCCGCAGGGCTCGTGGCCGCGGGCGAAGCTCCGCTGCTGCTCGGTGAGCTGCCCGCCGGGCGTGCGGTACGGACGTAGATCGCTGCCGCTGCCGCAGAGGCCCGACGCCTTCATTTCGATAACCACTTCCTGAGGGCCAGGCGCCGGTCGAGAAAGATCCACGACCTGCACTTTCCGGTCCCCCAGGAATACCAGGCCCTTCATCATTGACCTCCAGTCCAAAATGCCCCTGCCGGTGGCGCGATGGGGATTGGCAGATTCAACTATCTATCGGGGGCCGCTCCAAGCGTATCATTGTAGGGGCGCACCCGTGTGTACGCCCTGGCGCCGATTGCTTCCTTGGGCCGACACGTGGGTCGGCCCATACGATTGCGACGATGACCCCTGGCTGTTGGTGGCATCATCGGCAATTGACTCTTCCGTAGTTCTACGATAATAATTAGCATGTTCGTTACCGGTGAGGAGGAAAGGGTGCCCCGGGAGCCAAGGCCAACCCTCAGGCTATTGCACACCGCAGATCTGCACCTCGGCGATGATTACGGCGGCCAGGGCCTTGCCCACCGTGCTCTGGAGAGGGTAGTCGATACCGCCATCGCCCGAGCGGTGGACATCGTCATCGTCGCCGGCGACCTGTTCGACCACAACCGGGCCTCGTCCAGCGATGTGGACTTCGTCCTCAGGCAATTGGCCCGCCTGGCCATGCCTACGGTGCTCCTGCCCGGCAATCACGATCCCCTGGACGAGACGTCGATCTATCGTCAGGCCGACTTGCCGGGGCGGTGTCCGAACGTCAGGCTGCTCTCCCGGCCCGCCGGCCATCTTCTGCGCTTTCCGCACCTGCGGCTGATGGTATGGGGCAGGCCGGTGGTAGACCACCACCCCGGCTTCAACCCCATCGCCGATATGCCGCCGCGGGACGGCAACCACTGGCACGTGGCGGTGGCGCACGGCATCGATGTGCCCGAGGGAGAGGCCTCCGACCGTTCCTCGCCTATCAGCATCGGCGAGATCGCCTCCAGCGGCTGGGACTACATTGCGCTGGGACACGTTCACGCCTTCCGGAATGTGTCCCAGGAGGGCAAGGTGGTGGCCTGCTATTCGGGCAGCCCGGTGCCCCCCAGCTATCCCGGAGAGGGTACGGGCTGCGTGGTCATCGTCGAGCTCGACGACGAGCTGGGCGTTTCCCTCGCACAGGTGCCCATCGGCTAGGTCGGGACAGCCGCGCCGAGTGGCCTACGCCTACCGGCCGTCATCCGTCACCCGTTCGAGCGCCCGGCGCTAGCGTCCCTTGTACACCGGCTTGCGCTTCTCCACGAAGGCCCGCTTCGCCTCCCGCCTGTCTTCCGTGTACCGGAGGACCGCACCGAAGTCGGCCTGCGTCAGCAGGCTGAAGCCGGCCAGGTCCAGGGCGAAAGCGGCGGCGGCCTTGGTCTGCCGCAGGCCCAGGGGCGGCAGGTTGAGCAACTGCTCCACCCAGCTATTGACCTGGGCGTCCAGCTCCTCGTCGGTCTCCACGCACTTGTTGATGAGGCCCCA
>JAMCWG010000165.1 GCA_023475235.1 Chloroflexota bacterium | reverse complement strand
CGACCCCGATCCGTCCGGGCGGGTCGGCCTGGTGGGCGCGGCCGTCTCCGACTATCCCGACATCGACCCGCTGGTGGCGGCGCTGCGGGAGCGCGACCGGCGCATCACCGTCTCCTCGCTGCGGGCCGATTCGCTGACGGAGGGCCTGCTGCGGGGGCTGGCCGAGAGCGGTGCCCGCACCATTACGATAGCCCCCGAGGCGGGGTCCGAGCGCCTGCGCAAGACCATCAACAAGCGACTAGACGAAGAGACCCTGCGCTGCGCGGTAGAGGCAATTGGGCGTTGGCGGTTTCAGCAATTGAAGCTATACTTTATGGTGGGACTGCCCGGCGAGGGGGAAGAGGACCTGGCCGAGATACCCCGGCTGACGCGGGACTTGAAGCGTTGCCTGGAGGGGCAGGGAGCGGGCACCCGGATCGTGGTCAATCTGGGACCGTTCGTGCCCAAAGCGCACACGCCCTTCGAGCGCGAGCCGCTCCTGCCGGTAGTGGAGATGAAAGCCCGGCTGCGACAGGTGCGAAGGGCACTGCTCGCACAGGGAGTCGAGGCCCCGGTCGAAAGCGCGGAGTGGGCGGAAGTGCAGGCGGTCCTGGCCCGCGGCGACCGGCGTCTGGCGGGCGTCCTGGCGGCAATGGACGGACCGTCGCTGGCCGGGTGGCGCAGCGCGATGGCTGAGGCCGGGCTGAAGCCGAGCGATCCGCCCTGGGGCAACCCGGGCGATGGCCAGCGCCCGTGGTGTGTGGTCGATACCGGAGTGAGGAGAGCATACTTGGAAAAGGAAATCAGGCAGACGGCGAGGGGCCGCGACACAATGCCCTGTCCGCCCAGCGGCTGTGTGGCCTGCGGGGTGTGCCCGCCCGTGCGCCGCGGGAGGAAGGGATGATCCAGACATCCCTCGACGAGCTGCTGTTGTACCGCTTCGAGAACCTAGCGGCCTGGCCGGGGCTGGCGCACGGCGTCGCCTCGCGGGTGGGCGGCGCAAGCGGGGGCACCTACGCCGGCCTTAACATCAGCTTCGGCACCGGCGACGACCCGGCGCTGGTCACTGCCAACCGCCGCGCCCTCTACCAGTCCCTGGGGGCCGCGCCGGAGCAGGTGGCCGTGGCGCGGCAGGTGCACAGCCGGCGCGTTCTGGTCGTCTCGTCCTCCGATGGGCTTGAGCCGAGCGACGGCGGCTGGCGGACGATGCCGCAGGAGGGAGACGGGCTCATCACGGACGAGCCCGGGCTGTACCTGCAGATGAGCTTCGGCGACTGCGTGCCCCTGCTGTTCTTCGATCCGGTGCGTCGGGCCGTTGGGATCGCCCACTCCGGATGGAAGGGGACCGTCGCGAAGATCGGCGCGGCGACCCTCGAGGCGATGGCGGCAGCTTTCGGCAGCCGGCCAGGTGACATTCTCGCCGGCATCGGCCCGTCAATCGGCCCCTGCTGCTACCAGGTGCGGGAAGATGTCGCCGGCCCGGCCCGCCGGGCCTTCCCCGGCGTCGATGGCTTGCTGGTGCCCCAGCCTGACGGCTCCGTGCACCTCGATTTATGGGCCGCCTGCCGTCAAGCGCTGCTGGAGGGGGGAGTGAGGCCGGAGCACGTCGAGACGTCCGGCGTCTGCACCCGCTGCCACCGCGAGCATTTCTTCTCAGCCCGGGGCGGCGACCGGGGACGCTTCGCCGCCATCATCGGCTTGCCGATGCCCTAGAGGACAAGGAGCGTAACATGGCCCAACTCGATGTAGACATAAGTGCAAATTTGGCCGAGGTAAGGCTGTGCATCGCCGCCGCGGCCCTCCGGGTGGGACGCGACCCGGATGAGGTGACGCTGGTAGCCGTGAGCAAGACGATTGATGCGGCGCGCGTGCGAGCCGCTTATGCCGCCGGCCAGCGCCACTTCGGCGAGAATCGGGTGCAGGAAGCGGAGGGCAAGATAGGAGCGCTGGCCGACCTGGCAGACATCCACTGGCATCTGGTGGGGCATCTGCAGACCAACAAGGTGCGCCCGGCGCTGGGGCTGTTCCAGCTTATCGAGTCGGTGGACAGCGTGCACCTGGCCGAAGCCATCAGCCGGCAGGCCCTGGTCCAGGAACGCGTCGCCCACATCCTGCTGGAGGTGAACGTGGCCGGCGAGCCAAGCAAGTACGGGTTCCGGCCGGCGGAGCTGCCGGATGCCGCCGCCCGCATCGCGGGGTTGCCGGGCATCGCCCTCCGGGGGCTGATGACGGTGGCACCGGCGGTGGCGGACCCGGAGGAGGTCCGGCCGGTGTTCCGGACGCTGCGCGGGCTGCGCGACGACCTGCAACAGCAGGTGCCCGAGAGCCGGTGGGCGCATCTATCGATGGGAATGACGGAAGACTTCGAGGTGGCCGTGGAAGAGGGCGCGACCATCGTGCGCATCGGCCGCGCTATATTTGGGCCGAGGGCTTGAGGGCCGTGTCCAGGTTAAGCTATGTGCTGATGCTGTTGGCCCTCGGACTCGCCGGCACGGGCTTCGGCCCCGCCGCCGTGCTGGGGCCCGATGGGACGCAGCAGCCGCTGTTCACCTGGCAGGTGGGCAAGGCGCGAGATATGGCCCCGCCGAACGTCACCGCCGAAGGGGTGGTGGTGATGGACGTGGCGACCGGGCGCGTCCTGTACTCGCGAAATGCCCACCAGCATTACGCTCCCGCCAGCCTGACCAAGATGGTGACGGCCCTGGTGGCGATGGACCGCGCGAAGCTCACCGACAGAGTGCCCATTAACTTCTCGTGGCAGGACGTGCCGCCCGAGTCCTCGGTCATGGGACTGGAGGCCGGCGAGGAGCTGACGATGGAGGGCCTGCTCTGTGGCCTGCTGCTGGTATCCGGAAACGATGCGGCAGTGGCAATTGCCAAACACATCGCCGGCAGCGAGCCTGCCTTTGTCCAACTGATGAACCAAAAAACCCGGGAGCTGGGCCTGCAGGACACCCATTTCGAGAATCCCCATGGCCTCGATACGGACGGCCATTTCTCCAGCCCCTACGATATGGCGGTGATCGGCCGCAACGTCCTGTCCAACCCCGATCTGGCGCGCATCGTGGCCTTGAAGCAGGAGCGCGTGCTGGGAAGGGGCATCTATCCGATGCGCAACATCAATCGGATCGTCCAGAGCTACCCCGGCGGCGACGGCATAAAGACCGGTTTCACCGACCTGGCGAAGCAGGCCGTGGTGGGCTCAGCTTCGGTGAACGGCAGCCGGGCCATCGTGGTAGTGATGCGCAGCGATGGGTATGCAGCGGACGCTTCTAACCTTTTCGACTACACCTTCAACGCCTTCACCGGAATAAAGATAGAGCCGCCGACCTATCCGCCTTCGCTCCAGGACCCCATCGTCGACACGCTTCAGCTCAGGGGCAACAGCTTGGCGGATAAGATGCTGGTCCCGCGATGGGAGCGGGACTACGTCCGGCAGCAGGTGTGGCTGGACCCGTCGCTTGGCGATGGCCAGGGAGGCCCCGCCGGCTGGATATCGTTCCTGCTGGACGGCAACCTGCTGACCCAGCGCCCGTTGTTCCGCAAGTAAGGCCCGCCGGTATGGATGGGTCGCTGAGCGTCACGAAGGATACCTGGCGAGTGAGGCACGGCACCCTCCTAGCTAACGCCCTGGTGCACGCCATCAACGACGGCTATGTGGCGGCCATCTATCCTATCCTGCCGCTGGTGGCCATCGAGTTCCACGCCAACTACGCTGAGATCGGTCTGGTGAAGCTGGGGTTGACCGGTGCGCTGGGCCTCTTCGAGCTGCCTGCCGGGCTGGCGGCGGAGCGCGTCGGCGAGAACCTGGTGCTGGGCATCGGCACCGTGTGGCTGGCGATGGGATTCCTCGCGATGGGACTGGCCGGCGCCACCTGGCAGCTCGCGGCCCTGGCGACCCTGGCCGGAGCAGGCGGGGCTACGCAGCACCCCCTCTCGGCCTCGCTGGTCTCGCGGGCCTATCCGGCCAGCCGCCGGGCCACCGCCATCGGCACCCTCAACTTCAGCGGCGACGTGGGCAAGGCGATCGTACCGCTCGTCTGCGGCTGGCTGGCCGTCCTGGTCGGCTGGCGGCAGTCGATGCTCTGGCTGGGGCTGGCCGGGCTGCCCCTCGTCGGGCTGTTCGCCCTGCTGAGCCGGCGGCAGGCAAGGGAGCGGCCCACGGAGACGGCTATCGTCGAGGGAGGGGGCGGCTGGGGCATCACCGATCCCCCAAAGTTCGCTACATTGGCCCTACTGGGGGTCCTTGACTCCGGTGTGCGCGGCGCGGCGCTGACGCTGTTGCCGTTTCTTCTGGTCGCAAAAGGCCTGGACACACCGGCCATCGGCTCGCTGTTCGCGATCGTCTTCGTGGCTGGGGCCGTGGGCAAGTTCGGCTGCGGCCCTCTCGGCGATCGCTTCGGTATGGTGGGCGTGGTCGTCGTGACCGAGCTGGCGACGGCGCTGGCCGTTCTTGCTTTCGTGCCTGCTCCGACGGCGCTTGTCTTCGTGCTGGCGGGCGTGTTTGGCTTCTTCCTCAATGGCACCTCGTCGGTCCTGTACGCGGCCGTGGCCGGTCTGGTGTCGGCCCAGCGCCGGGCGCGGGGCTACGCTCTATACTACTCGTGCGGCCTGCTGAGCGGGGCCGCGGCGCCGGTGCTCTACGGCTTCCTGGCCGACCAGTGGGGGCTGACCCTGGCCTTCGCGCTGATGGCGGCGGGGGCGCTGCTGACCCTTCCCCTGGCAAGCTTTCTGCGAGAGCCTGCGACAGCATAAAGCGGGCCATAACTGACCTCGGACTGCTGCCGAAAGCTCTCGAGTCTCAGCCCAGCGGTATGCCCATGAGCACGGCCGCCGAGGTGCCGACCAGGAGAATGCTCAGCAGTATGAGCCCGGCCGCCGTCGTCCAGGCAATCGAGTTCCCGAGCCGGCCATTGGCGAACCTGCCCATTATCCGCCGGTTATTGGCCAGGCGGATGGCGAAGATCAGAACCACAACCAGTAGGATGCCGTTGACGTCCTGGGAGAGGACCATCGCTGACACCAGGTCCAGCTCAGGTATGAGGGCGATGAAGGCGCCGAAGGCGATGGAAAAGGCGTACAGGGAATGAAAAGCAGGCGCCTCCCGCCACGACCGATTCACGCTGGCCTCCCAGCCGAAGGCCTCACATATGGTGTACGCCGTAGCCAGGGGAACGATGGACGCTCCGAGCAGCGATGCGTTGGCAAGGCCTATGGCGAAAAGCTCTCGGGCCAGCGGGCCAGCCAGCGGCTCGAGGGCGAGAGCCGCTTCCGAGGCGCTCGTGATCTGGATGCCGTGGACGAACAGCGTGCTGCCGGTGGCAACGATGATGAAAAACGAGACCAGATCGGTGATGACGGCGCCAATCATAACCTCAACGCGGGTCGCCGGATATTCACCGGGGTTGATGCCCTTGTCAACGACATATGACTGAATAAAAAACTGGCCCCACGGGGTGATGGTGGTGCCAACAGTAGCGATGAACACCAGGATGTAGGCTGCACTCAGTTGAAAGCTGGGGGTTACCGTCTGGTGCAGAACTTGCGGCCAGGGCGGGCCTACCAGGATGGCGGAGATAGGGTAGGCCAGATAGACTGCCGACAGAATTAGAAAAACCCTCTCGACGTTGGCGAACGAGCCCCGGACGACCAGTAGCCAGACCAGAAAAGCGGCGATGGGGACGGATACCCATCGGGGCACGCCCAGCAGTTCTCCCGCTGCGGCGATGCCCGCGAATTCGGCGACGGAGGTGGCCAGATTGGCCAGGAGAGTGGCGATCATACCGAACGCCGTCCACCGCACACCGAAATTCTCGCGGATGAGGGCAGCCAGCCCTTTTCCTGTGGCTGCCCCCATCCGCGCCCCCATTTCTTGAGTGACGGCGAGGCTGATGGTGATCAGCACCAGCATCCAGAGGAGGGAATAGCCGTACCGGGCGCCCACCACAGAGTAAGTGGTTATGCCGCCGGCGTCGTTGTCGGCGTTGGCGCTGATAATGCCCGGGCCCATTACCGAGAGGAACAACAGGATGCGAGCAACGATGCTATTCTGAATGAAGTCCTGAAGGCGAACGACGATGGGCCTCAAGCAGGTGCTCCCTCAGGCCGCGGTCTCAGACAGCGACTTTAGATTTCCGGGTTCTCCAATCCCTGGGCAGAACGACGTCCATCACGTCGTCTACAGTAACCATTCCTATCAGCCGGTTGTCTTTGTCGACTACCGGCAGGGCCAGCAGGTTGTACTTGGCCAGAATCTTGGCCACATCCACCTGAGGGCTATCGACATCGACGCTGATGACCTTGGCCAGCATAATGTCGCCGACCCTGGTCTGAGGCCGGGCAATGATGAGGTCACGCAGCGGCAGCACGCCGAGAAGATGTTCCTCTGCATCGGTCACGTACAGGTACATCACGGACTCGGGGTCCGGCGCCATCTCCCGCAGCCGGTCAATCACCTGTTCGGCCGTGAGATCGGGACGGAAGGCCAGGAACTCGGTGGTCATGATGCCGCCTGCGCTGTCCTCCTCGTAGCCGATGAGCTCCTTCACATCCTCCGCCGCCTCAGGCTCCATGAGGCCGATGATCTCCTGGGCCTTCTTTTCGTCCATCTCGGCCAGCAAGTCGACGGCGTCGTCCGGGCTCATCTCCTCCACGATGTCAGCGACCCGGTCGCTGTCCATGCGCTCCATAATGGCCACCTGACGCTCCGTGTCCATCTCTGCTGCCACTCTTGCGGCGGTCTCGTCATCGAAGGTGGCTATCGTGTTGCTGCCCTCGGCGATGCTCAGCTCTTGAACGATCTGAGCGATGTCGGCGGGATGCAGCTCGGCGAGCTGACCTCGCGGCACCTTCAGCTTGACGGCGGCCGCCCCGTCACTCGGCACCAGCTCCACGTCTTCCCACTTGATGGAGCGGTCCGGGAGATGAAAGAGATCGCCGGCGCCGCCGAGCCCGATGCGCCGGAGCAGCCCCCGCGCGCTGTGGTCGACGGCGAGGACGTGGTAGCCCCCGTTCACGCGGGTGATCTGCACATCGTTCACCCGCACAACCTTCACCCCTTCGGTGTCGATAATCTGCTTGTCCAGCACATCGCGGACGATCAGCAGCTCATCCTCGGCCACCGCGCGGGGCTTGATCTGCGGGGTAGTGACCGATAGGCCCACATTGTCCGGCTCCAGGCTGCTCACCTGGCTCGCGGGAATGCCCAGTCTCTTGTTGCCGGGTTGGGAGACTAATATAGCACTTACCGAAGGGTAAAGACGGCCGAACGCAACTGCCAGATCGACCAGCTTGCCGACCTTTTGCCCGCTGGCATCCCGCACCGGCTTGCCCAGTATTTGGCTAACGAAAGGCATAACAAAACCACCTCCTCGTATGAGGGAGGTGGCTTCACATCCGGCGAGGCAGCGCAGCGATGTTGAACGGCCGCGAGTTATA
>JAMCWG010000130.1 GCA_023475235.1 Chloroflexota bacterium | reverse complement strand
GAGGCCGGGATTCTTCGCCTCTCGCCAGAGGCGAGTCTGCGACCGCTGCGCTTCGGCTCAGAATGACATCCATCACTCCGTATGTGACTGGTCACTAGGGTCTTTTTGTTGTCCAATAGTAGCGGGTCGACGGCGAATAAGTCTCACCACAGAGTTCTCATAGCCTGGCGGCCACCACCCCAGATAAAAGCTATGGCACACCAGCCGGAACCTTGCGCAGGTCCCGAACCTGCGCAAGGTTTGCTCAGGCCTCACCCACCGAGCCCTTCTTTCATATCAGACACAGAGGCATAGAGAGTACGACAACTAGGGGACTCTGTGCCTCTGTGGTTGTCGGACCCAAAGCACTCTAGGATAGCGACGTGCGAGAATGAAAAGACGCTAGCCCGGTTCCAGCGTGCACGGCTGACCTGGCGGATGGTAAAATAACGAATGCCTGCTTCGTCACTTGTTGCGTGTCGTAGACTCCCAAGTCACCGTGCGGCTGTACCGGCGCCAGGGCTGCCGGGAGGCCGGGATGCCGGCGGCGCGAGGTAGAAGGCTTGAGGGGTATCCTGCAGCTCACGGGGGCCGTTTTCCTTTTGGCGATCGTCGCCACCGTCGTCCCTGCCCTAGATGTCTTCTTCCGCTATCAGGGGTTGATCTATTCCGACCCTCGGCAGGTCCCGCCTGCCCCGACAGCCATCGTGTTCGGCGCAGGCGTGACGCCGGACGGTCGGCCGAGTTGGATGCTGGCCGATCGCGTCGATGCCGCCGTCGAGCTATACAGGACCGGCAAGGTGCAGCGCATTCTGATGACCGGCGACGGCCGTAGTCCAGAGTACGACGAGGTCTCGGTGATGAAGCGCTATGCCATCGCCCAGGGTGTGCCCGCGGGTAACGTCGATCTGGACCGCGGCGGCGTTCGGACGTACGATAGCTCATACCGCGCCAGGGCCATATTCGGCATTCAGGAGGCCGTCCTGGTCACCCAGGGCTATCACTTGCCGCGCGCCCTCTATCTGGCCCGTGCCTTCGGAATCAGGGCGGCAGGCCTGAAAAGCGGGAATGATCGATACCCCCGCCAGGACTTCTACAACCTCCGAGAGGCGGCAGCGGACGTCGTCATGTGGTATGAGGTGCACGTCACGCACCCTGTGCCCCGCTTCCTCGGCCCTCCCGCGGGCCCGGAGCGGCAGAGCGAGTAGGCGCAGATTGACTTTCGCGCAGTCTGTCGCTATATAAGTGCAGGCACCCTCAGTCTGCACGCCGGGGAGGAGGATAGTATGTCTGTCGACACGACAATAGCCAATTTGATTGCCCGCCATCGCGCCTGGTGGTCGCGTGGAAAGGCCACGCGCCCGCTGGTCCAGATACAGTCGGGGGGCTACGCCTTCGTCCTCCACGGCGTGAAGGTCTCCCTGGGCGATGGCCATCTCGCCCCGGACAAGGTGAGGCCCGTAGAGTTCATGGACTCTTTTCAATGGGACAATCCCATCGCCTCGGATGGCGATATTTTTGCGGTGAACAAGCCCACTCCGTTGGACTGGGTCGAGTCGATAATCGGCTGCTCGGCCGTGATCGGCGGCGAGAGCGTGTGGACGGAGCAATCGAACAAGAGCTGGGATGAGCTGCGAAGCCTGGAGGTCAGGCCGGACAACGTGTGGCTGCTGAAGCTGGCCGAGTTCACCCGCCTTATGGCCGAGGCCAGCGCGGGGCGCGTTCCCCTGCACCACACGCTGATGCGCGGCCCTGCCGATATGGTGAGCGCCCTCACCAGCCATGCTGCCTTCTGCCTGAGCATCTACGATAGCGCAGCCGAGCTGAGGGCCCTGCTGGAGAAATGTGTGGCCGTCTGGCCAGTAATCTACCGGGCGCAACAGGACAACATTCCGTCCTGGCACGGCGGCTACTGCAACAGCTACGGTGTATGGGCCCCCGGCACCTGCCTGCTGACCCAGGAGGACGCCTCGGCCCTTGTCTCGCGCGAGCATTACCAGGAGTTCCTCCTTCCCTGCGACCGGCGCATCTTCCAGCACGCCGACTACCCGATGATGCATCTTCACTCCGGCTCGCTGCACACCGTGGACGCACTGCTGCAAGAAGAGAAGCTGGCAGGCATACAGGTGTCGCTGGACCGGCCGGCGGGGCCGGCCATCGCGGCCTTGGTGCCCACGTTCGCCAGGATACTGGCCCGCAAGCCGCTGGTAGTGAGCGGCCCCTGCACCTTCGACGAGTTTCAGTTGCTGGTTGACGCGTTGCCGCCGAGCGGCTTGCTGCTTATACCGCGCATCGAAGACCCAGCGGAGGCGCGACGGGCGAGGGCATGGTTCCGGTCCCGGTACGGTGAGTAAGGAAGTGAAAGAAATGGGGCGCGAATCAGTACTACGGCGTGACCGTTGAAGCTGAGCATCTGGGCGAAGACATCTACCACCGCCACCGTCGAAGAGGATTGGGCACGCAACCTCTTTGTCCTTCTGGTTGCCATTTTCGTCGAGGAGACCGGCTGGTCCCTCACCTCGCCGTTTCTCCCCATCTTCATCACCGAGCTGGGCGTGCCTGACCTGAAAGAGGCGGCCCTCTGGGCGGGGGTGGCGCTGGCCGCCTCCACGGTGATCAACTCGCCGATGACGCCGTTCTGGGGGGCGATGGCCGACCGCTTCGGCCGCAAACTGATCTTGATACGGGCCTTTGTCGCCCTGGCTGTGAGCAATGCAGGCGCGGGCCTAGTCACGAGCGTGCCCCAGTTGGTGGGAGTCCGGCTGGCGTCGGCCTTCTTCACCGGCGCGATTCCGCTCTCTTACGCCATCATCACTTCCGGCGCGCCACGCTCCAAGACGGCCCAGTCGGTAGCCTACCTCCAGACTACGGCCATCGCCGCCGGTGCGGTCGGTCCGTTGATTGGGGGCGTTATCGTAGACCGGATGGGGGTACGGCCCAGCTTCTTCTTCGCTTCAGCTATGTGCCTGGTGTCGCTCTACCTGATCATCTTCGTGTTCCGCGATCCCAGGCGCGAGGAAGCCCTTCCCCTGAAAGCGCAGGAGACCGGGGTAGGCCGGACCCTGATGGCGCTGCTTCCCTTCGTGGGGCTGTTGTTCCTGGTGCAGATGATCGACCGCACCTTCCAGCCTATCATTCCCGTGTATGTCAGCGAGCTCGAGGGAACAGCCGGTATGACGGGGTTCTGGTCGGGACTGACCTTCTCGATGGCGGCGGCGGGCATGGCCCTATCGGCGAACGCGATGGCGCGCCTTTCCCGCAATCACTCACCGTTGAAGCTGCTGATCGGCTGCCTGGGGGCCGGCGCCGTCCTTTGCCTGCCTCTCATCACGCTGCGCAGTGTCTGGCAACTGGCTATCGCCCGGGCCCTTCTGACCGCATTTGTGGGGGGCGCCAATACGCTCGTGTTCGCCCTGGGCAGCGCGATGGGCCTCGGCCGGGGCAGCGTCGGCAAGTCGGCGGTGCTGGTGATGGGACAGCAGATGGGCGGCTCCCTCGGGCCGCTGGCCGGCGGCGCTCTCGTCCAGTGGAATCTGCGGGGAATGTTCCTGGTAGACTCGGCCCTCTATCTCGCTGCGCTGCTGCTCAGCGCCACCGCCGTTCGGACCCGGCTACGCAGGGCTAAGAGCTAGGCGGGGCGAATACGAGGCGCGTCCGGTGAATGGCGAGCGCCTCGAGGCCGAGGGCCGCGACGATCTCCTGAGGACGGCCCGTGCCCGCCGGCCCGGCCCGCAGCCGCATCGTCACCCGCGCCTCATCCGGTCCGGTCTCCGTCGCCCGCAGCTCTTCTACGAGAGGCCGCAGGTCGTGCATCCTGAGCTTGCCACCGCGCTCCTCGCGCCAGGGCAGCGAGGCGGCGGCCAGCACCTGCGCCACCCGGCCCGCCGGGTCCGGGCCCCTCGCCGCCACCGTGTACTCGGCCTCCCTCAATCGCGCTGCCAGCGGCGGCCAGCTCTCCGGTGCCTCGGCTGCGCCCTGGAGCGTCAGCCCGTCGGGCAACTGCTCGGCCACGCGGCGCACGAAGTCGGGGGGCGTCATCGGCTCCTCTAGCCACAGGTCCATCGCCTCCGCCTCGCTGGTCACGCCCACGGGCAGCGGCGCGGCGGTGGCGTAGCGGGGGTGCGGCGAGAAGCCCTGAGTGTAGGCCATCGGTATGCCGGCGCGCCGCAGGGCCCGCTCCCAGGCCCGCATCAAATCGAGATGGGCCACATATTTTATCTCCTCGCCGCGAGCGAAGTGTATCTGCAGCCGCTGCGTCACGTCGCCCTCCGCTGAGCGCAGGCTGGGTGGAGCGCCGCCATTCCGCACGCCGTGCAGTCGCCCCACCGGCAATCAGGGGTAGATTCCGCCGCCAGGCTGCGCTGGTACTCCTTCCATAGGAAGCGCTTGGTGATGCCTGTGTTGATGTGGTCCCAGGGCAGCACCTCGTCCGGCTCTCGTGTCCGATTGGCATAGAAGGCCATATCCAGCCCGGCCTCGGCGAAGGCTTGTTCCCAGGCCAGGGGCAGCAGGTGCTCGCTCCAGGCGTCGAAGCGGGCGCCCCGTCGCCACGCCCCCTCGATGACCGCACCCAATCTCCGGTCGCCGCGGGCAAGGACCGCCTCCAGTCGGCTGGCAAACGGATCGCCCCAGCCGAGGCGGGTCCGTCGCAGGTTGTCGCGCAGGTACGCTTGCTTGGAGCGTACATCGGCCTCTTGTCCGACCCACTGGAAGGGCGTATGGGCCTTGGGGACGAACGTAGATATGGTCGCGCTGACCTCGCGGCGTCCGTAGCGGCGGCCGACCTTCTGCACTTCCCGCACCAGGCGCACGATGGCTTCGACATCCTCATCCCTTTCGCCAGGCAGGCCGATCATAAAGTACAGCTTGATGGCGCGCCAGCCGTGGCTGAAGACGGCCTCGGCCGTGCGCAGCAGGTCATCCTCGGTGACATTCTTGTTGATGACGCGGCGGAGGCGCTCGCTGCCGGCTTCCGGGGCGAAGGTGAGGGAAGAGCGGCGCTGCTTTTCGACGGCCTCGGCCAGCTCCACCGAGAAGGAGTCGATCCGCAGTGACGGCAGCGACACCCGCAGGCGCGGATAGCGGGCCGTCAGCTCATTCACTAGCGGCTCTATGCAGGAGTAGTCGCTGCTGCTGAGGGACACCAGGGCCAGCTCGTCGTAGCCGGTGTTGGCCAGAAGCTCGTCCGCGGCCTGCAGCACCTCGTCCAGCGGTCGCTCACGGGTTGGACGGTACACTACGCCGGCTTGACAGAAGCGGCAACCGCGCGTGCAGCCGCGCATCAGATCGATCATCGCCCGGTCGTGCACCGCCTCCACGAAGGGCACCACAGGCCGCACGGGCGGGAAGCCTAGCTGCCCTATCAGGCGGCGGCGGGGCCGGCGCGGCACGTCGGGGCGGAATGGGGACACGGCGGCGACGCGTCCATCCGCGTCGTGCTCAACCCGATAGAAGCGCGGCACATAGACGCCGTCTATTTGAGCGGCGCGCGCCAGGAACGCCTCACGCGGCTCGCCGCGGCGGTAGGCCCGCACCAGATCGAGGAGCGACTCATCGGCCTCTCCCAGGACGAACAAGTCGATGAAGTCGGTCAGCGGCTCGGCGTTCAGCGCGCAGGTCCCGCCGGCGATCACCAGCGGCCAGCGCTCGTCCCGCTCTTCGGAATGGAGCGGAAGGCCTGCCACGTCGAGCATGTTGAGGACGTTCGTGTAGTTCAGCTCGAACTGGAGGCTGAAGCCCAGTATGTCGAACTCCCGGGCCGGCCGCTGCGATTCCAAGCTGAAGAGAGGCAGGCCGGCTTCGCGCATCTTCGCCTCCATATCGGTCCACGGCGTGTAGCACCGCTCGGCCAGCACGCCGGGCTCGCGGTTGAGGACGTCGTAGAGTATCTGGAGTCCGAGGTTTGACATTCCCACCTCGTACGCGTCCGGATAGGCGAAGAGGAAGCGCACGCCGCTGCCATCCCACTCGTCGGGGCCGCGGCGCACGCGGTTCCACTCGTGGTCGGTGTAGCGTGCGGGCCTGGCGACGTGTGGCAGGATAGCGTCCAGGCTCATCGCGCGGGCCTGCCCTCGTGCCCGTTGCCCTTGCCGTTCCCGCCCGATCGCCGCGAAGCCGCGCCAGAGACAGGGGATTTGAGGTCATCGTCGGGCAGCGGAAGCTGCTGGGCAAGCTCGGCGCCGGAAGACGCGACTTCCTGGGGGATGGGCGGTAGCTGGGCCAGGCTCTCCAGGCCGAAGTACTGCAGAAACTCGAACGTGGTTCCGAAAAGGAGGGGCCGCCCCACGGTCTCCATCCTGCCCACCTCGGCGATCAGCCCGAGCGATTGGAGGGTGCGCAGCGAGCGGTCGCTGTTGACGCCTCGGATGGCCTCGATCCCGGCCCGGGTGATGGGCTGGCGGTAGGCCACGATGGCCAGCGCCTCCAGGGCTGCCCCGGAGAGGCGTCGCTCACTGCCGCTGCCGAGAAGCCGCTCGATGAAGGGGGCGGCTTCCGGCGCGGTCACCAACTGGTAGGCGTCGTTGTGGCACTGGAGGCGTATGCCTCGCGACTGGCACGCCTCGGCCAGCTCCGCCAGTGCTACCTCGACCTGGCCCCTCTCTATCTCCAGCAGCCGGGTCAACTGGGGCAGCGTCAGCGGCTCATCGGCCACGAAAAGCAGGCTCTCCACTATTCGGACTAAGGCATCGCGTTCCACTCACTTTTCCTAAGGGACGTAGACCAACGGCCATTACGTCTATCCGGGATGCACAAGGACGGCGACCAGAGTGAGGCTATATCAACGATTTGGTCATGTTGATTTCGTCGGCGGCCACGGTGAAGCCCCGACCCTGGAAGAAGTCCTGGGCCTGAAGCTCGTCGCGGCTGACGAGCAGGCAGATCTCGGAGGCGCCCTTTTGCCGTATGCGGCTCTCCAGCTCTTCCGCCAGCCTGGTGCCGATGCCCTGGCCGCGGCACGCCTGGTCCACTTCTACCAGGTAGATCCAGGCGCGGTGGCCGTCCCACGAGCCCATCGCCACGCCGAGAATGACGCCATTGTTCTCCGCCACCAGGAACAGGTCGGGATCGCGCTCCAGCTTCTTACGGATGCTTTCGCGCGAGGACCGGTTTCCCACTTGCATCATTCGCACCTGCCACAGGAGCTGCAGCACGCGGTCGTAGTCGTCCATTGTGAATTCTCGCACATCCACGGCCCACCTCCCGTAAGAAGGACTCCAAACCGGCGACAGCGCCACCCCTGCAACCCGGCCACCATCACGCGTCTCTGCCAAGTGCATTGTACTCATTGGCCAGCCACAGTCAAGCCTCTCCTGCATCCAAGTGGGCCTCTCCAGGTCGGCCTTCACGTTAGGCTCAGAGGACCCCATCTTTCACCACCGCACCACAGAGGCACCGAGGAGCCAATAGTGTGCCGCGACCGAAGGTGACACAAAGCCGTACTCCAACTCTGTGTCTCGGT
>JAMCWG010000168.1 GCA_023475235.1 Chloroflexota bacterium | reverse complement strand
GCGGTGCACGCCGCTGTCGTACTTAAGCCGCGAATAGGCGCCGCGACCGTGGATCTCGAAGATGATCTCCTTGAAGCCGCCAAGCTCGGTGGGGCTAGCGTCGAGCACCTCCGTCTGCCACCCGTGCCGCTCGGCATAGCGGCTGTACATCCGGAAGAGGTCGCCTGCGAAGAGCGCCGCCTCCTCACCGCCGGTACCAGCCCGCACCTCCACGATGACGTCCTTCTCATCGTTGGGGTCTTTGGGGATCAAGCTGGCGCGGATATCCTGCAGCAACTGGGCTTCCCGCTCCCTAAGGCTGGTCAGCTCCTCCCGGACCAGGGCCTTCATCTCCTCGTCGAGGCCGTCGCCCAGCATCTCCTCGGTCTCGGCCAGTTGCCTGGTCACCTGCTGGTAGGCGCGGTACTTCTCCACAAGCGGCTCCAGGCTGGCCTGCTCGCGGGCATAGCGCTGCAACTGGGCCGGGTCGGAGATCACCTCCGGCTGGCTCATTCGCTCGCTAAGGGCGTCGTAGCGCTCTTTTATGGCATCTAGCTTGTTTATGATCGTGCTCAACTGTTGTTCTCGCGCGTGAAGCAGTATCAGAAAAGCCCCATCACAGGCGATGAGGGCTCATCACAGCATCTTATTAGTAGTCTCGGGACTCCAAGACTATTATAGCAACTGCCTTGGCCCGGCACAACCGGACGTGGCGTCCGGTTGTCAGGCGATGCGTCACCGCTGCACGGTTACAACCTCATCCTTGTAGTTGTTCCAGGCGTTGGCCACGGAGCTATAGGCGTAGGCCCGGAGGATGTAGCTGCCCGGGGCCAGGGTCCCAGCATTGAGGGTCTTGCGAAAGCCGGAGTTGGTGAATTGCGGGCCGTAGGCCGCCGCCACGTCGGACCGTGCCTCGCCGTAGCTCGCCAGCCCCAGGCTGGTGATGCTGCCGGAGGACTGCGAGATGGCGTACAGGCCGACAGCGATCACGCCGGTGCCGCTGGCCGCGCTGCGGTCGATGGCCCAGCCCGCTATGTCGAAGGGCTGGGCTACCTCCGCGCCGGGGCTGGGCGACGTTATGTCCATGGCCGGGTTGGAGGCAGGCGCGGCGCCGCCTACGCTGGCCGTCACGTCGGCATGGTCGTTCCAGGCGTTGGCCACTGTGCTGTAAGCGTAAGCCCGGAAGATGTAGCTGCCGGGAGACAGGGTGCCTGCGTTGACCGTCTTGCGGAAGCCGGAGTTGGTGAATTGCGCGCCGTAGGTTGCTGCCACATCCGACCGTGCCTCGCCGTAGCTGGCCAGCCCCAGACTGGTGATGCTGCCGGAGGACGTCGATATGGCATACACCCCAACTGCCAGCACGCCGGTGCCGCTGGCCGCGCCGCGGTCGATGGCCCAGCCCGCTATGTCGAAGGGAGGCGTCGACGTCGAGCCGGAGCTGGGGGCGTTGATCGCCATAATGGGGCTGGAGGGCCCGGCCGTAGGCGTGGCTGTGGGCGTTGGGGTGGGCGTGGGCGTGGTCCCTCCACCGGGCCCGGCGAAGTCGGCCGAGATCGTGCTGCTGCCCGTGCTTATGTTGGTGACGGAAGCGCCGCTGCTGGCCCCACTATATAGCTTGCTGTTGGGGTTCGAGGTGTCGTTGAACGTATAGTTGTTGCTCGTGCCGGGATACGGGTCTCCGACATCGCCCCGGTTCACCTTCAACTGCAACTGGTTCAGCCCATCGGCCTGCTCCAAGCCGACCAACGGGTGGTACTCGTTCGCGTTGGCGTAATTGCTAGCGGTTACCGACTCGTCGATGTGCCAGATCAGCAGACCGGAGCCCGGCAGCCCGGCATCGAAGCCGGTCTTCTGCCGATTCTCGGCCAGGTAGTACTCGCCGGTGCCGGATTGGGCCCCAAATAGCCAGTCTATCCCGTTGGGGTTGTCCAGCAGTTGCACCACCTGGGGGTTCGTCTCCACCTGGCTGAGGGTGACGCCGGCCTGGTTGCCGGAGATCTGGGTGGGGGTCAGCCAGCCCTGGTATGCCTTGCTGAAGGCGTCGGGATGGCCGGGCAGCGAGCCCGCGTAGCCGGTGGTCCTCAGCCAGCCGCCGGAACCCATGATGCTCCACACGCCCACGCCCTCCGAGCTCTGGTCCACATCGTACAGGTCCGGCCAGCGGATGTCGTGGCCGAGCTCATGCGCTGCTGTGCCGATGGTCGCCATGTGGCCGGGATAGTCGTAGGTGGCGCAGTCCCATTCGCCGAACTCGAGGTAGCCGCCGCCGCCAGCGTAGCCGCCGGCGTAGACGCCGTCCACCTGCGGCGCGGGCACCGTGTCGCCCAGGGCCCAGCGGTGGGCCCATACGTTGGGGGAGCAGGCCGCCGCCGTGCCGCCGTAGGCCGCCTCGTATCCGGCGACCACCACCACGATATGCAGCTCGTCGTAGCTGAGGTAGCCATCGTGGTTAGTGTCGAAGCCGGCGTAGTTGACATAGGGGTCGGCGGCGATGATGGCATCGTGCACGATCTGCCGGTTGGCATCGCTCGTGTTGCCGCCCGTGTTGGGGTGCGCGTAGGGCAGGGTCAGCCAGCCCACCACGCCCGGATAAGCCGTTCCTTGGGTGGTCGCCGGCACGAAGGAGAACTTGCCGTAAGATGCCTCCTCGTAGTACCGCTTTACGCTGGCCCCGCTGCCGAAGAAGGCGTTGCTCCAGTTGGCGGGAGAGGAGCCTACCGACGATTGGTTAGTGAACTGCACGAGGATGACCAGGACGCTCTGGCTGCCGATGTTGGGGGCCATCTGCGATTTCAGGGCCGAAGACGCGGCCGCGGCGTTGGGGTTGACGGCCCTGGTCTTGTCGCGCAGGTGCTTTTCGACGGCGGGCGGGGATTGCTTGCCGGGACGCCACCCGCTGGGCTTGAGACGTCCGGCGGCGTCGTGATCGGCGTACTCCCAGAAGCCGGTCGTCTCCTCGCGGGCCAGCGTGTAGCCGTCTTTGGTCTCGTAGCCGTTCGTCCACTCGTCGCCGTAGGGATGGGCCTGAAACGAGGTCCCGTCCGGTTGCACGATGGTGACATCGATAGGCGCCACTGGGCTGGCCAGGGCGGGGGCAGCCGCTAGGCCGAGTCCGAACAGGAGGGCCATCAGCACTGGTGCTGCCCGCAGCAGGTGTCTTTGCATCTCCGAACCTCGCTTGAACAGAATGTTGGACACGAGCTTCGGAGTATAAAACAGCAATTTCACGACGTCAAGCGCTTGTACGCTGGCGTTTGGGTGAAAAAATAGATGGCCTATGGAGGGCCATCTGCATTATCACAAGTGCTCGCGTCTGCACCAGGCGCGGCCGCTACATTCAGCCGCCGCCTTGCCCGCCGCGAGAGATCAGGCCGCCGAACAGCAGCGCCAGCCCCACGATGCCGAGAACGCCGGTCATCGTCTCGGGGAGGAATCCCTGGCCCTGGCCGCCGACATAGGCCAGGACGATTGCAGCCAGCCCCAGGCCGGTCCATACCCACGGCCAGGCGCCGGGCTTCGTCTCGCCCGCCTGGGGCAGGCTACACCGGTCCTTCGATTCGTTCATGGGTTACCTTGCCCGCTCAGTCTTCCGGCCCTTTACGAGACGCGGACCAGCAGCTCCACCGCCCGGCCGATCCTGGCCGCCGCTTCCTCCGGCGACAGGCTGTCCACGCACTGGGCGACGTGGCTGCTGACCAGTTGCACGGCCACCCGGTCCAGAGCGGTCCGCGCGGCGATGATTTGCGTCAGGACCTCCTCGCAGGTGCTGCCCTTCTCCACCATGCGGACCAGGCCTCGTACCTGGCCTTCGATACGGTTGAGCCGCCGCACCAGGTCGGCCGCGACCGTATCCTCTTTGCCGACGCTGCTATTTACCGCCACCCTCTCATCCCTCCACTGTAAACCGATTCACAATTCTGGCCTTCGCCGCGATCGTCGCGCCCACCGAGCAATACTTGCTCTCCGACAGTTCGATAGCTCGCTTGATCAATGTCTCGTTCAAGTTCTCGCCGCGAAAGGTATACTCTATCTCCACCATCTCGAAGGCCCACGGCGGGTCGGATGCCTGGTGTCCGATCACCTTGATCTCCAGGCCGGTGACCTCCTGTCGTTGCTTGCGGAGTATGTCCACAACATCGCTGCCGGTGCAGCCGGCCAAGCCCGCCAGCAGCAGCTCGGACGGCTTGAAGCCGCGGGCCTGGCCCGTCTTACTGTCCGGCACATCCGTCACGATGGAGTGCCCGCCGGTGCCCGTGGCGACGAACCGCACGCCGTCTACCCAGGTGGCAACAACTTCGGCCATTCCTGGTCCCTCCTCATATCGTTTCCGCGGCCATTCGGCAAGCGACCCTTCAGTCTCCATCCTGAGCGAGGCCCGTTCGCTATCGCTCTGCGCAGCGAGGCAAAGGCCGCCGCTTGCCAGACGGTCGCAATCTGCGCTGAGACATCAGCGTTCAGGCAGATTATACTGCAGTTGGGGAGCACACGGCTCCTACCAGCGCGGCGCTCAGCCACCACCCGAGTAGCCTCCCGAGCTGCCGCAGCCGAACAGGCTGCCGAACAGCGACACCTGGCGCTCGGCGCCCTCCTCGCCGCAGTTAGGGCAAGTCATCGGCTTGTCCGCATCGCTGGCCCGGACCAGCTTCTCGAATCGCTCGCCGCACTTGCGGCATTTGTACTCATACAATGGCATCCTTACCTCCCTTTGCCGCCATCTGGCGGGCCATCGCAATTATCTCACAATATGGGCCCTGCATCCCTGGCGGCCACGTCGCCCGCTTACCGCGCCGCATCTACGGCCCGGCGCAGAATGGACTCTACCTCGCCGGCCAGCCCCTCGAGCCCGGCCTGGGGAAAGAACTGGGCCAGCATGCCGGGCGAAGCCAGCGCGATGCGGGTCTGGCCGCCGTCGGTGAAGACGTTGATCCGGCAGGGCATCATCAGGCCCACCAGCAGGTCGCGGTCCAGCGCCTGCTTGGCGTAGCGGACGTTGCATACCTCGACGATCTTGTACGGGTCTCGCTCCACACCCTTTTCCTTGAACGTGGCCTGGACATCGTGGATGTGCAGCACGCGGAATCCTTCCGCGGCCACCGCCGCGGTAAGGGCCTCGAGGGCCGCGTCAAAGTCCTTCGCCGTCATTACCTCGTAATACCAGTCCATCCCATCCTCTCCTACGCAACCACTCGCCACGCATCGAACGTTGACAGGCTGCAGCATTAACTGTAATATACGATACGAGGGTAGGGTATGTCAAGGGCTGCGGTGCTGCTGGACCCGAAGATGACCGTCCCCTCTGGAAGGACCTCGCGCGGAGGAAAGGAGCGGCCTGGGCAACAGCCATGCGAGCGGTCATCGATCCGTTGAAGTGCGACCCCACCCATTGCGCGTCCGGGCGGTGCGCAGCGCGCGCAGATTGCCCGGTCAAGGCCATCTGGCAGGAGATGGCCGAGGATGTGCCGATGCTGGACCCCTCCCGCTGCCGCGGCTGCTCGAAGTGTGTGGCCATCTGCCCCTTGAAGGCCATCAGTCTCGTCTCGTAGCTCCTTCCCTGTCGGCGCCGATATGCTATCATAGGCGGCGGTGAGGCGGCGGCCACCGGCGCCGGGGGGCGGGCTGGCCCGGCGCGCCGCCACGGCTCTCAGATTGCAGAATGCAGGAGGGAGTGGACTTATGCCGAAGGCGCTGGTGAACGGGGTTAACATCTACTACGAAGTCACCGGTAGCGGCTTCCCGCTGGTCTGGAGCCACGAGTTCGCCGGGGACTACCGGAGCTGGGAGGCGCAGGTCAGGTTCTTCTCGCGCCGGTACCGCGTGATAACTTACAACGCCCGCGGGTATCCCCCATCGGATGTGCCGGAAGACCCGGCTGCCTACTCGCAGGCCCTGGCGGTTGAGGACCTCTATCAGCTTCTCCTCCACTTGCAGGTCGAGCAGGCTTATATCGCGGGGCTGTCGATGGGCGGCGCCGTGGCCGTGAGCTTCGCCATCGCCCATCCCGAGATGGTGCGGTCGTTGATCTCCGCCGGCACCGGCGCTGGCGCCACCAACCGGGCGGAATGGGAGAGCTCGATGGCCCAGAATGCCCAGTTGATCGAGCGAGAGGGGATGCGGGCGGCCGCCGAGACGTACGGCCGGGGCCCCACGCGTTTGCAGCTCCTGCGGAAGGACCCCCGCGGCTGGCAGGAATTCGCCGAGCAGCTCGCCTCCCACTCGGCGCGGGGCTCGGCCCTCACCATACGCGGCGTGCAGCTCAAGCGGCCGACCATCTACGACCTGGAATCGAAGCTCAGGCAGCTCACCATGCCGACGCTGATTGTGGTGGGCGATGAAGACGAGGCTTGCGTCGAGGCCTCGTTGTTCATGAAGCGGTGTATTCCCAGGTCTGGCCTGGTGACCTTCCCGCAGAGCGGGCACGTCATCAACCTGGAGGACCCGGACGCCTTCAATCGCGCCGTCCTCGACTTCCTGACCCTGGTGGAAGCCGGCGGCTGGGCCTGAGGCCGCGGCCCTATCCGGCCGGCGGGTACATCCACCCCGGCACGTAGCGCCACGCCTTGTGGAGGGCAGCCTTCGTTGTCTGGCAGTCCGGCTGCCTCTTCCTGACCGCCGCCCAGAACCTAGACGAGTGGTTGAAATGTATGGTGTGGCACAGCTCGTGGATGAAGATGTAGCGCGCCAGCTCCGGCGGGAGAAAAAGCAGCTTGCAGTTGAGGCTGATGGTCCCGTGCTTCGAGCAGCTACCCCAGCGCGTCCGCTGGCTCCTCACCACCGCCTTGGTGAAGGGCAGCTTCAGCTCCCGGCTGACCCGCTCCAGCCAGGGGACCAGGCTGGCGGAGGCCCGGCGCAGGACCCAGCGGCGCAGAGCCTCCCGGCAGGCCTCGGCGTCGGCGACGGCCCCGCGTACGAAGAGCCGGCCCGCCCCCGCTTCCACTGCGGCCACCCAGGGCGCAGAGGTCGCCCGGTACTCGACCTTCCAGGTCTCGCCGAGGGCGCGTAGGGTGACCTCGTCCGGCAGGCCGGCCAGGGCCTCGCGCTCCAGAAGCAGCCGCTGCTCGGCGACGTGCCTGGTCGCGTTCGCGATCCACTGCTGCCTCTCGCGAACGAGCCCCGGGATGCGGCTCCGGTCGAAGCCGCGCGGCACGATGACCTGTACACCATCCCGCGCCGAGACCTTGATCCGGAAGTACCTGGCCCGAGCGCTCTCGCGGACCGTATACTCCGGCAGCGGCGGGATGTTGGCTTTGCTCGAGATAACGTCCATCAGCGGTGTATTTTACCCGCAGTTGATGCCCCGGCTCAACCACCGACTAGGGCTTGCGGGGACCCACTTTAGTGCAGCCAACTGCTGCGGAAGCGGCGATAGCGCAGTTTGTAAGGGGGTGGCAACGGGTGGTAGATCCATAGCTTGTCCTTTACCCATGCCACCACCCGTTCCCCCGCCCGTTGTGCCGCTTCCAGGTCCATCTTGAACATCTGCAAGGCCAGGA
>JAMCWG010000048.1 GCA_023475235.1 Chloroflexota bacterium | reverse complement strand
CCAAGCATCAGGAGCTCGCGGTGGTCAGCGTCGCCGGGGGGCCTGCTGCATCGGCAGCCGTAGACGATTGCCGTCCGGCCAAGCTGACGCGCGCTCCCGCCAGGCCGAGAGCCGTTCGGGCCAGGCAGCGCCACGAGCTGGCCCAGCAGTTGGCCAATCACGAGCTGGAAGATACGTTGGTTGAAATAGAGCTAACCGGCGATAGCGAAGGCTACGACTCCTACTGGGGGTTCTCCAGCGACATGTCCTCGGAGGAGCTGTCTGAGAGCTTCAACGAATTTATGCAGCATTACTCGCCGGGGAGCCGCAAACGGCGGCGTCGCGTATCGGTGAGGGACGCCCGCCGGCTCTTGACCCGGGAGGAGGCCTTCAAGCTTATCGATTTCGATCTGGTGGTGGAAGAGGCGCTCGAGAAGGTCGAGAATGCGGGGGTCGTGTTCATCGACGAGCTGGACAAGGTCGCGGGCGTGGAGGCGAAGTCGGGTCCGGACGTATCCGGCGAGGGCGTGCAGCGGGACCTTCTGCCGATCGTGGAGGGCAGCACGGTGATGACCCGGTACGGCCCGGTTAAGACGGAGCATATCCTGTTCATCGCGGCGGGAGCCTTCTATCAGAGCAAGCCCTCCGACCTTATACCGGAGCTGCAGGGCCGCTTCCCGCTGCGGGTGGAGCTCGATGGGCTGACGCAGCACGACCTGGAGCGGATCCTGACGGAGCCCGAGAACTCGTTCCTCAAGCAATACCAGGCCCTCCTGGCCACGGAAGGGGTTGAGCTGGAGTTCAGCCCCGACGGCATCGCCGAGATTGCGGCGATAGCGCGCGACGTGAACCGGCGCACCGAGAACATCGGGGCCCGCCGCTTGAATACGGTATTGGAGCGAGCCCTGGAAGACGTGTCCTTCGAGGCGCCCGAACGCCAGGGAGAACGGGTCGTGGTCGACCAGGAGTTCGTGCGCTCTCGCCTTTCGGATGTGGTGCAGGACGAGGACCTCAGCCGGTACATCGTGTAGGCCATGCTGAGCCTCAAAGGTGTTGGGCAGTGATACGCACCGATGCGCTGGTCCTCTCCAATACGGCTGTCGCGGGTGATATCTTTCTGCTGAGGCTGCGTGCACCGGAGATCGCCCGTGACGCCGCGCCTGGGCAGTTCGTGGAAGTGCGCTGCGGGTCAACGCTGGCGCCGCTGCTGCGACGTCCCATTTCCATCCACCGGATAGGCCCGCGGGCTGCGGGCTACGCCCCCGACGAGATCGCCCTTGTGATACGGGTGATCGGCGAGGGCAGCCGGCTGCTGTCACGCCTGCGCGAGGGCGATACGCTGGACCTGCTGGGCCCGCTGGGCCGCGGCTTTCGTTTGTTCCCTGGAACGCGCCGTGTGCTCCTGGTAGCGGGCGGGCTGGGCCTGGCCCCCCTGGTCGCCCTGGCCGACGAGGCCATCGCCCATGAGGTGAATGTGGTCCTGCTGGGGGGGGCCGAGACCGCCTGCCGCATTCTGCCTCCCCAGTACCTTCCGCCGGAGGTCGAGTACCAGGTCTGCACCGAGGACGGATCGCTCGGGGCCTGCGGCATGGTCACGAACCTCTGTCCGCCGTACCTGGAGTGGGCCGACCAGGTCTTCGTCTGCGGTCCTGAGGCCATGCTGCCGCCGGTGGTGGACCAGTTGCGAGCGCTGGCCCAGGGCGGCCGGCGCCTCCCCGTGCAGGTATCGCTGGAAGCGCGAATGGCCTGTGGAATGGGCGTATGCCTGTCGTGCGTCGTGGAGACGCGCCACGGGCTCAAGCGGGTCTGCCGCGACGGGCCGGTCTTCGACCTGACGGAGGTGCGTGTGTGGTGAGCCTGGCGGTCGACCTCGCGCCCGGCCGCGAGCCGGGACTGCGCCTGCGCAACCCGGTGATGGTCGCCTCGGGCACCTTCGGCTACGGCACCGAGTACGCCGGGCTGGTGGACATCCAGCGGCTGGGGGCCATCGTCTGCAAGGGGACCACGCTGCGGCCACGCCGGGGGAATCCGACGCCGCGCACTGCGGAGACGCCGGCAGGGCTGCTGAACAGCATTGGCCTGCAGAACATCGGGGTCCGTGCCCTGGTGCGGGAGAAGGCCCCCATCTGGGCTAAGTGGTCGGTGCCGGTGCTGGTGAACATCGCCGGCGAAAGCACGGAGGAGTACGCCGAGATCGCCCGCATTCTGGACGAGGCACCCGGCGTGGCCGGCATCGAGGTCAACGTCTCCTGTCCCAACGTGGCGGCGGGCGGGATGACCTGTGGCGTCGACCCGGTGCTGGCGGCCGAAGTGACGGCGGCGGTGCGCGAGGCCACCACCCTGCCGGTGATGGTGAAGCTGACCCCGAATGTCACCGATATCGTCAGTATCGCCGAGGCCGTCGTGGGTGCCGGGGCCGACGCACTGTCGCTGGTCAACACCTTTGTGGGAATGATAATTGACATAAATACGAAAAAGCCGCTGTTGGGCGCAGTGACCGGAGGGCTTTCCGGCCCGGCCATCCGTCCCATTGCCCTGCGGATGGTCTACGAGGTGGCACAGGCCGTGCCGGTCCCGGTGGTCGGCGTGGGCGGTATCACCGACACCGTGAGTGCTCTCCAATTCTTGATGGCCGGCGCTGCGGCCATCCAGGTGGGCACGGCCACCTTCGTGGATCCCAACACCGCTGCCGACATAATCGATGGGCTGGGCGACTGGCTAGAGCGAGAAGGCATCAGCGACATTCGGGAAATCGTCGGCGCTGCTCTGCCGAAGGACGCTTAGTTGCCAGCGCGCTTCGCCATCGCTTCTAGCGCCATCGGCGGCGATGCCTCCCGGCTGAGCGAGCTGCTGGTCCCCGGCATCAGCCAGGTGGAGCTGGGCTTCTTCCGCCCGGAGGACCGGCCCCTCCTGCGGGCATTCCTGCTGGCCAATGGCCTTCCATTCGGCATCCACGACCCCCTGGTGAAGGAAGCCGACTTCGCGTGGCCGCGCTTCACCGGACCGGACGAGGGCGAGCGGCAGCGATCGCTCCGGCACCTGGAGCGCAGCATGGTGGTGGCCGCCGAATGGGGCGCCGGGTACGTCGTGGTCCATCTGCCGAGCGTTATGCTTCCGGGAACGCCGGAGCAGAGCGAGGCGCGCACCTGGGAGATGGCGCGGCGCAGCGGGGAGGCGTTTTCTGCACTGAGCGAGCGCTACGGGACCCACATCCTGATCGAGGACGTCGGTCCCAACCCCAACTTCCAGACCTCGGCCCACTACCGCAAGTTCCTCACCGAGTTCCCGTCGCTGCGCTTCTGCCTGGACATCGGCCACCTGAAGCTGCTGGCCATCCGCACCGGCATCGATCCGCTGGAGTTCGCCGGGGACCTGGCGCCGCTGACCGCCACTCTCCATCTCTACAGCGCCCGCCTGCCGGAGTACAACGAGTTCCACCATGTGGCAGCGCACCCTTCGCTGCGACCGGAAGACGGCTGGGCGGATGTGCCGGCCATCCTGAAGGCTGTCCTCTCGGGAAATCCCGATTGCCTCGTGGTCTTCGAGCATAACCTTTACTATCCGGGCGGCGCCCCGTTCGCCGCCGAGGGCATGGCCTGGGTACAGTGTCTGCTGCGAGAATGGGAGAAGTCGCGGGCCGTTGGGCCGAAGAGGTGAAGCGATGCTTGTCTATGCCGGGCTGCTCTTCGCGGTCATAGCCTGGGGCGGGTCCTTCGTGGCCGCGCGGGCCATCCTGGCCGGAGATGGCGCCACGTTGAGCCCGATCATCCTGGCGGCCCTGCGCTTCACCCTGGCCTCGGCCCTGCTCCTGCCGCTGGCAGCGTCGCGGATGCGGAGAGAGGCCCCGTTGAGGTCCGGCGACCTGCTACTGCTGTTTCTGCTGGGGCAACTGGGCATATCGGTGTACTTCTGGCTCCAGTACACCGGCGTGCAGCTTACAAATGCGGGCATCTCGGCCATCTTGGTGGTGGGGTTGATTCCTGCCGCTACCGCCGTCGTGGCCCGGCTTGCCCTGCGCGAGGGCTTCACGCGTGCGAAGGTGCTGGGGCTGGCGCTCGGCGCTGCCGGGGTGATTGCAGTTGCGCTGCAGCGAGACATGCGGGTCTCGTTGGAATCGGGATTTCTCTTCGGCACGCTGTGCCTGGTGGCCAACGCCTTTTGCTTCGCCTTCTATTCAACCGCCGTCCGCCGGCTGCGCGCTCGCTATTCGTCGCTGACCCTGACCGGCCTGACCACCGCGTCGGGTACCGCCGGGCTGCTGCTGTTGGGAGCTATGGACGGCGGCTGGGCGCGGGTGGGCGAGCTTTCCGCGGGCCAATGGTGGGCCCTCGCCTTTCTGGTGGTGGCCTGTTCAGTGGTGGCCTACCTGGCCTATAATTATAGCCTGGCCCGGTTAGAGGCAAGCGTGGCCGTGACCTGGGTCTACCTCGAGCCGGTCGTCGCCGTGGTCTTTGGGGCCGCACTGCTTGCGGAACAGGTGACCGGCCCGACGATTGTAGGCGGACTGTTGATAGCCGGCAGCGTGTTCTTGGTGCAGCGAGCGTGAGCAAGAAGAAAGACCCGCGAGCCAAAGCGGGAAAACCGAGGGAAATCCGTTACGGAAGCGATCCGTCGGTTCCGGGCGGAGAAGGGAACCCGGCCAGGCCGCCGAAGGGGCGAGGAAGGCCCAACCTGTTGAAAAGGATGTTGTGGGGGCTGCTGACTGCGGCCCTGGTGGCGCCGGCTTACATTCTGGGAAAATCGTGGCGCGGCGAGCCCTGGACGTGGGAAGAGGCGGCAGGCGCGGCTGTAGTGATGTTCATTATTTTCTTCTTCCTGTCGACTGTGCGCGAATACCAGCGTTGAGGCCTGCTGGGTGGCCGTGGCGCGGCTGGGAGTGATAGGCGCGTCGGATGCGCGGCGAAGTGGGATAGGCGTGAGGTGTGCCGGCAAGAGCTAGGGTGGCTTCGGCCGGCAGATGCGGAGCACGTTTGTCATTTGTCGAAGGAGATCTGGCGTGAAGCGCAGAATGGCGATCGTTCTCGTCGTAGGCTGGCTGCTCGGCATCGCCACCGGCCTGGTGTACATAGCGCTGACCACCGGCTGGTATGAGTACTACTGGGCCGCAAACGCGGTTGAGGCGAAGGACACCGTGAACTACCAGGGCTGGCAGCCCATCCCCGGCCACCAAAATATGCTGGTGCTGCGCCGGCCCCGCTACCGCATCGGCTGGTGAGGTCCCGGCCTCAGGCACGGGATCTTGTGATACAATCACCGGCGGGCGGCCCGAATGATGCGCTGCGCTAGGATTCCGCCGATGCCGGAGAGGTCTTCCGTCGGCAACTGGTGTCCGGCGTTGGAGTCGAACAGGATGTTTGCCGAAGCCGGCAGGTCCTCGTCGGCAACCCACAGTTGGACCATCATCGCCAGTTGAGGCAGCACTCGAAAGAAAAACGACGCGTCGGCGGTGCGAGCGGGCTCGCCGCCTGCTGCCCGGCCGGCCTGAGCGAAGGCCTCCAGGTCGTGTCCGAAGGTGTCTGCCAGCGGCGTGATGGCCCGCTGGGTGAAGGCGCGATCGTAAGGGAAGGCGTTCGGCAACTGGCGGAAGGGAATCCACTGGCCGCTGGGCAGGGTACCGTCGGCCGTGAGTAGATAATGGAGCAGGATAAGGTGAGTTATCGGCGAAGCCGGCTCCTCTCCTCGCCACAGGGTCGCCTCAGGGAATCTTAGCGCATGCATCTCGCCGAAATACGGGACCCGGAACTCGCCGCTTGCCGTCTCCGACGAACGATACTCTACGCCAGCGTTGCCCGCCAGAACAAACGGGTCGGCCTTCCATATGTCATCGCGGGCCTTGACGTACGAATCGGCTAGGTTGCCGGCAAAGCCAGCCGGCAAGCTCTTCCTATCCATATCTCCTTGCATTCCCATTCTGTCGCCTGTCAGAGGTTCCGGATGGCCATATAGCTGCCGACGCCGGCGTACAATAGGATGCGCAGCAGGTCGGCGCTGACTCCCAATGCAATCAACCCTGGCGACGCGAGCAGCCCCTGCATTCCCAGGTAGAAGAGCTCGCCAAAGACGGTCGAAAAGAGCATAAACCCTATTGCCAGCCGGCGCAACCCCGGGCCGCGTTTGCGATCGGCCGTCCGATGGATGGATGCGCCCACGGCATAGCCGGCCAGCAAGGGCGCCAGCCACATCGAGAACGGTATGGCCCGCAGGAACTCGAAGCATATAACCGCCATACCCGCACTCATAAACAGGCCGTTCACCGCGGCCTTGGCGTACTGGCCGGGGTGAACGTCGTACTGGGGCAGAGGGCGCAGTTGGGCGCATTCCCGACAGCGAGCGCCGACCGGTGTCTGTATCGTGCACTCGATGCAGATGGGCTGCCCGCACTTCCCGCAGCGTAAGACCGTGGGACGGTGCGGATGCCGGGCGCAGGTCAGCGTCTCAGCCACAGCACGGCTCTCGACTGGCAAGAATGAGGGTTACGCTCGCCTCTGCGATGAGGGCAGTTACACGAAGGGACATGCGCGCAAAAAGCACTAGCCGACCAGCGTATCGGCCGACTTGCCCGGCACTCCGATCCTGGCTTGCTTGATGGCCTCGCGTTCTTCGCTGGACAGCGGGTACTTTGACTGGCCGCTCAGAATCGGCTTGGCATAGGTCCGGCAGCCTTCGCGGCTGAAAATAGAGGTCAGGACCACACCGTCTCCCATATCGTCCAGAAGGGCCACACAGAAGCTCTGGTCGCTGCCCGTATCCTGGAAGGGATTGAACCGCACAACCGCCACCCGCTGAAGGGCATGGTGCAGGGTCTCGCCCAGCGAGCGGCTCCCCCGGCTCAGCTCGGCGACCTCCTCGGCCATGCGCTCGGTGAGCTGTAACTGATGCTCCAGAACGTCCTCCAGGTTGCCGCGGTCGACGTCTCGCACCAGCCGCCGGTAATGCCACAGGGCACGGCCCACTTGCAGTTGGAGGGTGATCAGCCATACCAACAGGAGCGCTGTCAGGCCTACCAGACCCAGCCATAGATAGAGACCATAATTGGAGTAAAGTGGATTCACTTCACCAAATACCACCCGTCTGCACGAGACAATTGTAGTTTTGGCATTGTAGGCTGTCAAGCGGATGTTTAACAGGCAGCTCTTAGGGCCTTTTCAAAGTCGCCAGCCACGAATCAGACGGCGCTTCGATTGACTTACCAGCGGCAGTTGACCTCACCTCCGGCCTGCGGCCACCCCTCGCCACGGCCCGCCAAAGGCGGGTCCGCCTCTGGCAGACGAGTCGTGCCCGAAGGGTATCTCGCCAAAGGCCCGCCAAAGGCGGGTCCGCCTCTGGCAGACGAGTCGCCTGGGCGACCTGCGCCGGGCCGTGACGGCCCAGCGCTACGGACCTTCGGCCCCCTTGTATCTTTAGGTGGTTGGTTGTATGTATAGACAACCGGCAGGTTGGGACGAGGTAGGCCGAGGTCCCCTTGGTCTAACAGTCCGGCGGAGAGCGTGG
>JAMCWG010000170.1 GCA_023475235.1 Chloroflexota bacterium | reverse complement strand
CGGACTGATTTAAGTCCGGTCATGCTGATCCCCTTAATCCAATACCAAATGTGTCCCAAGTGCCTCTACCTCCGAGCATAATATCGTCGGAGTATAGCACGATTTAGGAGTTAACCGGATAGGCATATTCCATAATAAGAAGAAGAACGGCGAGCTCTACTGGGAATCGGCCTCGATCTCGCCGATCAGGGACGCCGAGGGGAAGATCACCCATTTCCTGGCCGTCAAGGAGGACATTACCGATCGCAAGCGGGCGGAAGAGAGGCTGAGCTTCCTCACCGAGGCGAGCACGGTGCTGGCCTCCTCTCTCGATTACGAAACCACCCTTGCCAATGTCGCCCAGTTGGTCGTGCCTCAAGTGGCTGATTGGTTCACGGTTGACATCATCGGAGAGGACGGATCGCTGCAACTGCAGACGGTGGCACATGCCGATCCCGAGAAAGTTCAATGGGCAACGGAGCTACGACGGCAGTACCCGATGGACATAGGTGCGGCGTATGGGGCGCCGAACGTGGTGCGAACAGGCCAGCCGGAGTTATACCCCGACATCCCCGATTCGCTGTTGCAGACCGTTGCCAAGAACGCCGAGGAGTTCAACCTGCTCCGTAGTGTGGGCTACCGTTCGGTGATGATCGTACCGCTGCAGGCCCGCGGCCGGACCGTCGGGGCGCTCACACTGGTGACAACCGAATCGAACCGGCACTATGGCCCCGCTGATCTGGACCTGGCCCTTGAGCTGGCCAGGCGGGTGGCCCTGGCGATCGACAACTCGTGGCTCTACCGAGAGCGAATTGAAGCAGAAGAGGAATTGCGCAAGACGAGCCAGTATCTGGAGAACCTGTTCGACTATGCCAATGCGCCGATCATCGTGTGGGACCCGGACTACAAGATCACCCGCTTCAATCACGCGTTCGAGCACCTCACCGAGTACACTGCAGACGAAGTGATCGGCCAGAAGCTGCATATTCTGTTCCCAGTCGAGAGCCGAGAGGAATCGCTGGACAAGATCGCCCTTACCTCGGCTGGCCAATGCCAATACTGGGAGTCGGTGGAGATACCTATCCTCCGCAAGGATGGCAGCATTCGCGTCGCGCTCTGGAACTCGGCGAACCTCTATTCAGAAGATGGCGAGACCCTTCTGGCCACCATCGCTCAAGGGCAGGATATCACCGAGCGCAGGCGGGCCGAGGAAGAAGTCAGGGGCCTGAATGCAGACCTTCTCCGTCGGGCCGCGGAGATCGACGCCATAAACAAAGAGCTGGAATCCTTCAGCTATTCCGTCTCCCACGACCTGCGAGCGCCGTTGAGGAGCATCGACGGCTTCAGCCAGGCATTGCTGGAGGACTATGCTGATAAGCTAGATGAACAGGGCAAGCAGTATCTCCAGTGGGTGCGTACTGCCAGCCAGGACATGGCCGAGCTGATCGACGATCTGCTGACCCTGTCACGGATCAACCGCGGCGAGATGCGCCGTGAGAAGGTCGACCTCAGCGGGCTGGCTCGGACGATCGCCGCGCAGCTTCGGAAGGGCCAGCCGGAACGGCAGGTCGACTTCGTCATCGCCAAGGGATTGACTGCCGATGGAGACCCGCGGCTCCTTCGGCTGGCCATGGAGAACCTGCTGGAGAATGCGTGGAAGTTCACGTCGAAGCACCAGCGTGCCCGAATAGAGCTTGGGGCTTGCGAGCATGAAGGCAAGCCGGCCTACTTCGTGCGCGACGACGGCGCCGGCTTCGATATGGCCTATGCCGATAAGCTGTTCGGCGCCTTCCAGCGCTTGCACTCGCAGAGCGATTTCGACGGGACCGGCATAGGACTGGCCACTGTGCAGCGGATCATTCACCGCCACGGCGGGCAGGTCTGGGCTGAAGGCGAGGTGGAGAAGGGCGCGACATTTTGCTTTACGCTATAATCTCGATTAAGCCGCTGGGCGGCATTCCTTTGTGGCAGGGTGCATTGTGCTACCCGGCTTGCCTCGGACGTGGTTAGTTCTAAGTAGAGAGGATCGCAGCTACAGTGAGGGAAGTGGATAACAGAATCATACTTCTGGTGGAAGACAATCCCGGCGACGTGGCCCTGACCATCCGCGCTTTCGAGAGACACAATATCATGAACCAGGTCGTGGTCGCACGCGATGGAGTCGAGGCCCTCGATTACCTGTTCGGGACGGGTACTTATGCAGGCCGAGACCTGAACTCGGGGCCCCTCGTCATTCTGCTGGACTTGAAGTTGCCCAGGATCGACGGCCTGGAGGTGCTGCGACGGGTGCGGGCCGACGAGCGGACCAAGCTCGTGCCGGTGATAATCCTCACCTCGTCCAGAGAGGAGCAGGACTTGATCCGCGGCTATAGCCTTGGAGCCAACAGCTACGTCCGCAAGCCGGTAGACTTCAATCAGTTCGCCGAGGCAGTGCGGCAGCTTGGCCTGTACTGGCTGGTATTGAACGAGCCCCCGCCGGTAAAGATATGACGGACAATGGAGATGAGGAGGAAGGGTGACTTTGATCAGCGTCAACGAGGAGAACTTTGAGCAGGAAGTCCTGCGTTCCGCCCTCCCGGTAGTGGTGGACGTCTACGGGCCGCAGTGCCCGGAATGCATCCCCTTGCTCCGGGCCGTCGGCCAGCTCGCCGGCGACTATGAGGGGAAGGCCAAATTCGCGGAGCTGAACTCGGCCCCTAATCGCCGCCTCTGCGCTCAGTTGAAAGTGAGGGGGGTGCCGGCCTTGCTGGTCTTCAATAACGGCCACGAGGTTGCCCGTCTGGGAACGGGGCTCACGCCCGCTAACATCTCCGCCAAGCTGGGGGAGGCGCTGGGCGCGCTGATTTGATGTTGACCCGGGTGGCTCAGACGGGAAAGCAGAAAGGCAGGACAGAGGGATTCGGCATGCAGGAACAGTTTGACGTCGCGGTCGTTGGCGGCGGACCGGCGGGGATGGCGGCGGCGCTCTATACGAGCCGCGCCAAGCTGGCGACGGTGATCATCGAAAGTAATGTGTTCGGCGGCCAGGTAGCCGTGACGGGCGTGATCGAGAACTACCCTGGCTTCACTAGCATTCCCGGCACCGAGCTGGCGCAGCGGATGCACGAAGCGGCGATGCGATTTGGGGCAGCCGAGCGTATCGCCGAGGTCGAGGCCGTGCTGCCTGGAGAGGGCGGGCGCTTCGTCGTGCGGACTTCGACGGGCAGCCTCGGGGCCAGGTCGGTCATCGTAGCGACGGGATGCCGCCACCGGACCCTTGGCGTCCCGGGTGAGAAGGAGTTTCAGAGCCGCGGCGTAAGCTACTGTGCAGTCTGCGACGGGCCTTTCTACGAAGGGGCCGATGTCGTCGTCGTAGGTGGCGGCGACTCGGCGCTGCAGGAGGCTGCCTTCCTTTCCCAGTATGCCTCTTCCGTGACCATCGTTCACCGGCGCCAGGAGTTCCGTGCCTCCACGAGTGTGCAGGAAAAGGCCCGCCACAACCCGAAGCTCAGGTTCGTTCTCGGGCGGGTCGTGGAGGAGATTCGGGGTGACGACGGCGTGCAGGAGGTGGCCCTGAGAGAGGTCGGGTCCGGCAAGGTGGATGTCCTGCCGGCCGAAGGCGTCTTCATCTACGTGGGCATGGAGCCCAGCACGGAGTTCTTGCGGGGGGCCCTGCCGTTGTCCGGCGATGGCCTCATCGCCACCGACCAGCGGATGCGGACCGTGGTGCCCGGCCTCTTCGCCGCCGGCGATGTGCGCGCCAAGACGACGCGGCAGATAGCCACCGCGGTGGGCGAAGGGGTGGAGGCCGCTCTCGCCGCGGCGGAGTTCGTGCGAGAGGCGTGACAGACCTGACCCCTGCAAGCGGTTCTCAGGTTATCTCCGACGTGCCTGTCGAGGCCCGGCAGATGTAAACTGTCGCTCGCCGGCCGGAGCGGGCCGGGTACTGCGCCTCGATGGCGGCGACCAGGGCCGGCGCGGCCACCCGCTGCGCCAGGGCCACGACGCATCCCCCGAAGCCGGCCCCTGTCAGCCGGGCCCCATACACCCCCGGCACCCCCGCCGCGATCTCCACCAGCGCATTCAGCTCCGGCGTGCTGACCTCGAAGTCGTCGCGCAGGCTGGCGTGGGAGGCGTACATCAGCCGGCCGAAGGTGTGCAGGCTGCTCGTCTCCAGGGCCAGGGCCGCCGCCAGGGTGCGGGCGTTCTCCGTCACCACGTGGCGGGCCCGCCGGCGGGTGCTCTCCGGCAGCTCAGGGGCCCGGGAGCGGAAGGTCGCCTCGTCCACGTCCCGTAGGGCCGGCACCCCGAAGTGCCGGGCCGCCGCCTCGCATTCCGCCCGCCGGCTGTTGTACTCCGAGTCCTTCAGGCCGCGGCGCACCCCGCTGTCCACCACCACGATAGCGGCGTCCGCCGGCAGCGGCAGGGTCCGGTGGCCCAGACTGCGGCAGTCGATGAGCAGGGCATGCTCTGCCTGACCCAGGCAGGCGATGAGCTGGTCCATGATGCCGCAGCGCATCCCCACGAACTCGTTTTCGGCCCTCTGGGCGGCCTTCGCCAGGGCGGTACCCTCCACCTCCAGGCCGGCCAGACGCAGCATCGCATAGCCGACGGCGACCTCCAGGGCGGCGGAGGAGCTTAGCCCCGCGCCGATGGGCACATCTCCGGCGATGGCGGCGTCCATGCCCGGCAGGCGGTATCCCTCCTGCCGCAGGACTAGGCCCACGCCGCGTCCATAGTTGCTCCAGGGGACGGCCGCGTCCGGCGCGATGGCGTCCAGGTTGAATTCCGTCTCCTGGTCGAAGCTCAGGGCATAGAGGCGCACCCGGCGGTCCTCCCGGCGGCGGGCGGCCACCATTACCTGCCGGTCGATGGCGACGGGAAGGACGAAGCCGTCGTTGTAGTCGGTGTGCTCGCCGATGAGGTTCACCCGGCCGGGCGCCCGGAAGAGGCGGGGCGGGCCGCCGGGGAAGCGGCGGGCGAAGGCGGCCAGGGCGCGCTCGAGAAGGGATGGGTCAGGCATAGCGGGGCCTCACGGGTTGTCCTGGCGGCCGGTAGCCCGACCGGCAGAGGTGCCCTCCGGCGGACGCTGGCGGTAGTGCACCTCGGACAGCTCCCGCAGGCGCTCGGCGCTGGCCTCGGCAGTGATGTCGCGCTGGGGGTTGGCCAGCAGCTCGTATCCCACCATGAACTTGCGCACCGTGGCCGAGCGGAGCAGCGGCGGGTAGTAGTGAGCGTGGAAATGCAGCGCCGGGTAGTCCCCTCCGTCGGTGGGACGCTGGTGGAAGCCCATCGAGTAAGGAAACTCGGTCTGGAAGAGGTTATCGTAGCGGGCCGTGAGCCGCTTCAGAATGTCGGCCAGGGCCGTGCGCTCGTCCGGCGTCAGGTCGGTGAGGGCGGAGACGTGCCGCCTGGAGAGGAGCAGTGTCTCGAAGGGCCAGAAGGCCCAGAAGGGCACCAGGGCCACGAAGTGCTCGTTGGCGCAGACGAGGCGCTCCTCCTCCCGCTCCTCCAGGGCCAGGTAGTCGCAGAGGAGGCAGCGGCCCTTCTCCTGATGGTAGTCGGTGCAGGCGGCGATCTCCTTCGCCGGGTCCAGCGGGATATTCTCGTTGGCCCAGATCTGGCTGTGGGGATGGGGGTTGCTGGCCCCCATCATCGCACCCTTGTTTTCGAAAATCTGTACGTGGCTGATCCACGGCACGGCCGCCAGCTCTCGGTACTGCTCAGTCCAGGCAGCCCCCCCCCGGCGCACCTCGGGCAGCGGCATCTCCGGCAGGGTGAGGTCGTGGCGAGGAGAGAAGCAAACCACCCGGCAGAGGCCGCGCTCGGAGCGGGCCACCAGCAGGCCCTGCCAGCTCAAGGCGCCCTGGGGGGCATCGGGCAGCAGGGCCGGGAAGTCGTTGGGGAAGACGTATATGCCGGCGTAGCCGGGGTTGCGGGCCCCGCCGGCCCGGGCGTTGCCGGGGCACATGTAGCAGGCCGGGTCGTACGACGGGCGACCCTCCCGGGGCGCTTCCTCCACCTGCCCCTGCCAGGGACGCCGGGTGCGATGGGGTGAGACCAGCACCCACTCCCGGGTGAGGGGATTGTAGCGGCGATGCGGATGGTCGGGAAGATCGAGACTGAGAGCCGTGGCGGTGCCTCCAAGTTCCAGCGAAAAGTTGACCGGCGGGCACGCGACGGAGCTGTCTCACAGAGGCCCGCCGGCTGGCATTATCGCGCCGACAGGGGCGGGCTGTGAAGCGAGGCGGGATGCGCGCTCCATTGCCCGTCCCGCTTTTCGTGCCACTGCCGCAGCCCAGGACCTGGGTCTGCAGGTCGGTATCCGGCGAGGCACTCTGCCGCCAGAAGTAGACCTGGAAGTTCTTGGCCTGAGCGCGGGCGATAGCCGCCAGCCGCTCCATATGGTCTTATGCTCAAAATCGCGCCCGGGTCCTCTGATATGTGCACGACCCCCAGACAATGATGTAATATGGAGACCATCTGGCGCACGAGGTCAGCACCCCAGACGAGGCATTTGCGGGCAGGTGCTGGAGGAAGACCGATACTCAGACCGCAACGAACTATCGCACAGGAGGGTATCTATGGGATCAGGAACGACGATCGTTTCGGTAACCGCGCGACAGGTCTTCTCGGACCGGGGGCATCCCGGCGTCGAGGCTACGGTGGCGACGGAGAACGGCGCGCGGGGCGTCGCTATCTGCACGGCCGGCATCTCGGTCGGGGCGCACGAAGTGGAGTTCGCCTACGACGGCGGGACGAAGTGGCGCGGCCGGGGCGTACAGCGTGCAGTGGATAGCGTCAACAACAGCATCGCGCCCGTCCTCAGGGGAATGGACGCGAGCAGGCAGATCGAGGTCGACCGCGCGATGCTGAACATCGGCGGGCCGGACGCCAAGTCGCGGCTGGGCGGAAACGCGACGGCGGCGGTCTCCGCGGCGGCCCTCAAGGCCGGTGCGTCGGCGCTCGGCATTCCCCTCTACCAGCACATCGGCGGCGCGAATGCCGTCGTCCTTCCGGTCCCCGGGGCCGGCGCCCTCAACGGCTCCGACCGCTACGGCGGCGGGAAGCGCTCCGGCGACAAGCCGAGCCACGAGTTCGTCTGCTACGGCTTCGAGGCCTTTGCCGACGCCGCCTATGCCGCCTGGGACATCTCGACGGAGTGGAGCGACGTCATCAGGCGCAAGTTCGGGGTCCGGCGCAACTTCTACGGCCAGACATTCATCCAGCCCGGTCTCGTCAAGCACGACCGCGAAATCTGGAGTCTGATGGCCGAGACGATAGATAGGCTCGGCTACACGGGAAAGATCGGCCTTCAGATCGACGTGGCCGCCGGCACCTACTGGGAGAAAGGCAAGGGTAAGTTCGTCGGGCTCTTCTCCGCCGAGGACAAGACGCGAGACGATATGCTCAAGACCTACGAGTGGATGGTCAGGGAGTATCCCTTCGCCATCCTCGAGGACCCCCTCGACGAGGACGACTACGAGGGTCATGCCATCCTTACCCAAGAGCTCGGCATCCAGATCGTCGGCGATGACCTCTTCACGACGAACCCTGAGCGGGTACAGCAGGGCATCGACGCAGAGGCAGCGAACACGGTGCTCCTGAAGGTCAACCAGATCGGCACCATCAGCGAGGCCTTCCAGATGGTCAGGCTGGCCTATCGAAACGGCTACGGGGTGATGCCCTGCTCCAGCCGGGGCGAGGGCGTGGACATCGCAGACTACACCGTCGGCCTGATGTGCGGGACGGTCCGGGGAAGCGCCACCGGGCCGACCGGCAACCGCTTCCTGCAGATTGAGGCGGAGCTTGGGCCGCGAGCCGAGTTCCTCGGCAAGAAGGCGCTGAAGGGCAGCAGGAAGTAGAGCAACACGGGGCGGGCTGCGCAGACGTATGGGACCGAAGCGCCCGCCGGCCTGTATTTATGAGTTGTCATGGTCGCCCAAGGCGACCACCGCCAAGAATGAAAAGGATCAGGGAGACTGGTTCCCTCTCCCCGCAGGGGAGAGGGCTAGGGTGAGGGGCAATCCACCTGCAGGTACCGTTCTCACATATGCTGAAGGCTGTCACCAGTTTCACACTCATCCCTGTACCTCGCCCTCGCCCAGGCGAGTTCTCTCGCCAGAGTCGCCTCTGTGACCAGTTGATGTCCGAGGCGAGTCTGGCGACCTTCGGAGACAAGCTCGCCTCTGGCGAGGGACCGCCGTCACGGGTCTCCGACGTACACCACGCGGAGGTCCTGCACGTTCGTCCCCCGGACGCCGGTGTAGATGGCGTCGCCGAGCTGCTGCAGCACGCCGCTCGAGTTGTGATTGCGCAGCTCCTGGAAGACGTCGAAGCCGGCCTCGCGAGCCCTATTCATCGTCAGACCGTCCACGATGCCCCCGGCGAATTCCGTCGGCCCGTCATTCCCGTCCGAGTCGACGGACGCGGCGACGGCCCTGCTGCTCCCCGCCAGTCTCGGAGCCGTAGACAGAACGAACTCCTGATTCCTTCCGCCCACTCCTGTGCTTTCGCCAACCGTGACCAGCAACTCGCCCCCACACAGCAGGATGCAGGGAGGCGTGAGTGGCCGTCCGTAGACTTCTATCTCCTGCGCCATATACGCCAGGACTTCCCCCACGCACCTCGCCTCCACATCGCTCAGGCTTGACGCCACGATCATGGCATTCAGACCCAGCTCTCGAGCCCTGCTCTGGGCCGCCCCCAGCATCATCTCGGGTCCGGCGACCCTGTAGTAGTGCATCCGGGCCCGCTCCTCGGGCGTGAGGAACGCGTATTGCGGGTCGGCCGCCAGAAGGAACTGCCGGATGGACTCGGAGACCCTGTCCCAGCAGTCGTACCTTTTCAGGATTTCGATGGCGTGCTTGTAGGCATCGTCACTCGATAGCTCCGCCTGATTCTTCCGGGCGACGTGAACGCGCAGTCGGGGCGGCCTTTCGTCGGTGGAGACCTGGATGAAGGTCGCCTCCCCGACATACCTGACCTCCCTGGACCTCAACACCGTCAGCAGTGTCCTGACAGCGTTGGTATCCCACATCGGAGCTCCATGCTCGAAGTACAGCACCCGGCTCAGGTCCCGGAGGTCCTGCAGGCTGATGCCCGGCGCCGGCAGGGTCAGAAGGGCCGAGCCGCCACCCGACTCGGAGAAGAACACAATGTCGCCCTTGCGGGCTTTGCGCGCCACCTCGAGGATCTTCCGTGCCCCCTCGACGCTGTCCTCGTCGGGTATGGGGTGCCCCGCCAGCGTCACCTCGATGCGCTTCAGTTGGACCCTGTCGCCCTTCTTCGCGTTCACGTGCCCCCCGGTGATGAGGTCCCCCAGGGCATCCTCCAGGGCCATAGCCTGTCGCTGGGCAGCCTTCCCGCCGCCGATCACATAGATGTGGCCGACCTGTGACAAGTCAAATACGAGCGGCTCCTGCCCCTGAGGTCCGGCCTCGTCCTCGTAGCCGACGATCAGCTTTCCGTCCTGGACCCGGACCAGCCTCCGTACGTTATCGTACGGGTCCGAAGCCCGCAGGCCTGCCTCCAGAACCTCCAGGACGATCCTCCTGCCGCCTGTGTCGCCGTGAGATAATAGCTCTTTAGTGTTCTGTATGATCATCCCTCAGCCTTCCGCTAACTCGGTCGTGCCGGTCTCGATAGGATGTCCATTCTGGCAAGGGCTGCGGCTAACGAGGCAGCCCCCTCACAGTTGATAGCGAATGATTGTAACGCAGATGGGCGCATACGCATAGTTTGTGCACCCGGAGCCTCTTGCATAGCTGGTACGGGGATCAAGAGGGCGGATATACAAGGAAGAACTCACAGTCGGGCTAGTTACGGCTGCCAGGTTGGGCTCTTACCCCAAGAAAGGGGCTGTTTAGGGGCATAATCCCTGCCGCCAGCCCACCAAGACCAGTTTTTCACCCCAAGAAAGATGATGGGCTCTGCTCTCTTTCCGGTACAATGCTTTAGCTATGACACCATGCCGAAAGGAGAAGAGCCCGATGCACATTCGGGTGAAGGGCCAGTCCGTAGCCTCATCAGTACAGTTGAACCTCACTCTGGCCGTCAGGATGAACTCTGCTAGCCCATTGTGCGAGAGGCTCGCTAGTGGGCGGAGAAATACTGTAGCCCGCAGAGAGAGCCGGAGTCGGAGTGCTAGTACTCGTGTTGACTGGTGTCGCAGAAGGAGTAGGCGTATCGGGTGCCGCATACCACGACTTGAGCACCTGTTCGGCGGGGCGGTTATGCGGTGTGTAGTCCGTGTTCGGCGGCAGCCCTTGATTTGGATCCGTGCCCCATTCCCACCAAAACATCCCGACGAACCACGGCTGATTCCACACGCTCTCGAATGCCGCCCGGTAACACAATGCCTGCTCATCTGGATCGGCAGGGCCAACCATACCCCAGTCGCCTGGTCTGCGGTTGGTTCCATCCAGGTCCCGATAGCCGATTTCGGTAAAGATGACTGGGCGTTGCCAGTGCGAGGAAAGCCAGCCGAGGTCTCTTACAGGAGTCTGCCACCCTACCTTCAACTGGCTGAGCGTCGGATTGTTCACGTCGGTGAGGAAGTAGTAGGCATTTGCACCGATGTAGTCGACAGCATCCCACCACTGGATTTTCCCTTCTTCCCCGGGCATTGCAGAATACGTCAACGGACCACCGAAGCGTGAGCGCACATCCGCAACCGTTTGCCTCCATCGCGCCGATTGTTGGCTCGTGCCGGCCATCTCTGTGCCGACGCAGAACAGTTCCACCCCATTGGCTTTGGCTAAGTCAGCGTAATGCCCAATCCAGGTTCGGTAAGATGAGAACCAGGCATCCCATTCTGCTTCAGTTGCGAACCCCGTGCCGATCGGTCCGTTGACCCACGAAGGATCACTTGTCATCGTCATCTGTGGCTTGAGCATCACATTAAGTCCGAGGCTCTTGGCCTGGCGAATCGCTCGAACGATGTCGGCGTCGGAAGGGGTCAGGTCGCCGCTGAAGATTGTCGTGGACTTCTGGCTTTCTTGATATGACAGCGCTACGATGCTGATCCAGTTGGCACCGGTTGCTTTGAGATAGCTCATCGACAGGTCGGACCCTGAAGTAGAATATCCTCCTTTCGACCAGTTTCTGTAGTTGACGCCCTGCATCTTCGATGAGTTGGACACTTGGACGCCGGACGGCGATCTCCCAACGTGGCTGCCGACGAGCGAAGCGTTGGCCATTACGGGGCTTGAGGAGGGCAGAGGCGGGGCGGAGTCGTCCGATCGCGGCTCTGAGTAGGCCGATATGATTCCTGGCGATAGCAAGCTTAGTACGACTGCAGCCGCGACGAAGAATGATCCCGGCCGGACATTCGTTGAATTCTTGCACATTCCCGCGCCTCCGTAGCGATTCTTGCCATCAATGGGCACCGCGAGGGCTACAGGGAATGCCAGTGGCAGCCCATCGCGATATCGAGACTATGAAAACGGGATGCTAGTTCTCGGCAACTGGCTGTCATGGCCGTCGAAACTGCGTTAGACCCTGCAGCTTTGCGCCGCCGCTTTTCAGCGGCTTTGCCTTTGTCGACGATTCTGTTCAAGAGCCACGGCTCGTGTCGCCAGGTTACTTGTGCTAGCGTGAACCTGGTGCCGGCCTATTCCCCCTATTCATATATTCGACTTTGCTGGGCAATACTTGAGGGTCGTGCTTGCGGCTTCTCAAAGGCTATTCAAGAACATTGGGTCTGCCAATGGTCGCCCTCGAGGGCGACCATCACCCGCAAGAGTTCGGCCTCCCACTCGGCAGTAACAGTCCGAGACTTGCCTGGCGCGGTGCGGTCGCCAGGCTCGCCCTGAAGAACGACTGGTGTCGATGGCGACTCTGGTGAGCGGGGCACAGCATCCAGGCCGCCGGCCAGGTAGCGTTTCAGAACTCGGGTCACGGTTTAGGCTTCATACCCTTGTCCACCCTTTGGAGCCCGGGGTAAGACTTAGGCCGCTCGCACCAGCCGGCGCGCCTTCTCCAGTTGCTGCCGCTCGGCCATCGCCACAGCCACATCCTCGCCGTTGCTTGACACCGAGCCAGAGCGGTCATATCATCAACTCAAAGAATAGTGGCATCAGTCTTTGGAATCGTCTGTGGCGTGAGACCAGTCTTTGCGTGGCCAGCGAATACCCGAGCCCTGCTGACCTGGGAGAGCGTGGGGACTGGGCGGAGAGCGGGGGCGCTGCAGCTCCCGCGGAGCGCGGAGTGGGCCGTGGCACGCTTTTGGAATCAACTATCTTTGCAGGCCTGGTTCTTGCTTCAGGCAGGCTTCATCTTTGCGCTGCTATTCGTCGCGTTCATCCTTCTCAGCAACGACGCCATCAGCTCGAGCACCCGGGAAATCCTGACCGAGCGACGCCTTGCCGCCGAGCAGACCGCCCACCGGCTCGATCTGGTGCTCGAGCAATCGTTTCTGCTGGTGCAGCGGCGCGTTCCGCCGGGTTTCTCCTTCTCCACAAACCCTGGGACCGGACCAGGCATAGCCAGGCGAGTATATCCCGAACTCCTGCTCTCGCCGGCCTACGTTGCCGTGTACGATAGGCAAGGCGTGCTACGGGACACCGAGCCCCCCTCGCTTCATCTCCAGGAGATCGACGCCCTTCCGATCCGAGATGCGCTGGAACGCGGCACCCCGACTGTTACCGGCTTGCTGCCGGACCTCAGGGGCAAGGGGCGGGCGGTTTACCTGCTCTTCCCGATAAGGAACGAGACCGGAGCGACGTTGGGTCTGATACTGGCGGCGATCGATCCGGCTAACTCCAACCTGGACGAATTCCTCCAGTCTTTCTCGCTGGGCGCGACCGGCTTCGCCGAGCTGGTGGACGAGAAGGGCTTCGTTCTGGCCACCACCCAGCGCGCCGGTCTGTTTCAGAAGGGCGACCACGCCGACCAGTTTGCCACGCTCATCCAGGACCGCAGGTCGAGCGTGGGCACGTGCCATCGCTGTCACGACAGCACGGGCGGCGAGGTGAAGAAGGAGCAAGAGGTACTGGCATTCGCTCCCTTGCAGCGGGCAGCGTGGGGCGTGGCCATCCGCCAGCCGGAGGAGGAAGCCCTGGCCCCGGTAAGGGCGGTACAGATGCGCTTCTTCTTCCTCGGCCTCGCTTCCCTGTGCGGCATCGTAGTCGTGTCGTGGAGGGCATCGCGCCGGCTGGCCCAATCGGCGAGACAGCTACAGGAACGGGCCAGCGGCCTGGCGCGGGGCGACCTGGAGACCCCCATCCCGCCGCCACGTGGCGCCGAGATGATCCAACTGGCGAACACGCTGGAACAGACCCGGCAGGAGCTACAGGCTTCGTGGCAGGAGCTGGAGCGGTCCAACCGGGAGCTGCAGCAGCGGGTAGACGCGAAGACCATTGAGCTGGGGTCCATCGTCAGAGCATCCGAGTCGCTCGTCTCGGCCGGCGGGCCCGACACGCTGCTGGGCTTCGTCGTCAGGATCGCCGCCCAGACCTTTCACGCCGACGCGGCGGTCCTCTTCCTGTGGGATGCCCAGCGTGGGGGCCTGGTCGCCAGGGCCTCCACGGGATATGACACCCAGGCCCTCGCCCAGGTTGCCCTCCAGCCGGGGGAGGGCATCGCCGGCAAGGTGTTCAAGAGGGGCAAGCCCGCGATGTCCGACAACGCTGCCGAAGTGGAGCGACTACTGGGTGACCTCTCGGCCGAGAACCGCCGCTACCTGCTCTGGGCTAGGGGCGGGAACGAGCCGCGGTCCTTCATATGCGTCCCCGTCGAAAACCGAGGCCAGGTCCTGGGCGACATATTCCTTGCCGGGTTCCAGGACGGCACGCAGCTATCTCGTTCCAACCTCGAGCTGGCATGCACCTTCGCCCGGATCGTGTCTGCCCTTCAAGAGAATTTTCGCCTGCTCCACGAGACCAGCCAGGCCGAAGCCCTGCGCCGGGCGGACCAGATCAAGACCGAGTTCTTCTCAAACACCTCACACGAGCTGCAGACACCGCTTGCCTCCCTGAAGGCTTCTCTGGACTTGCTCCCCCCGGCCTTCTCCAGCGATGATGTGGAGGCCCGCGCCGCTCTGGTGGAGAACGCGCGGCGCAGCGCAGACCGTCTGCAGCGGCTCGTGGGCGACCTGATCGATGTGGCGCGGCTGCAGAACCTTCACTTGAAGCTCGATCTGGACGTCATCGACCTGCGAGACGTCCTGCAGCAGGCGGTGTGCAAGTTCGAGCCGCTCACGGACAAAAAGGGCCAGACCTTGAAGCTGTTCAGCCCGGAAGCTGCCTCGCTGGTCGTCGCCGACCCGCGCCGCGTCGAGCAAGTCCTGGGCAACCTCCTTATGAACGCGCACCAGTACACCCCTCAAGGGGGACACATCACCATCAGCGTCCAGGACCAGAGCGAGGAGTTCGTTGTCTCGATCGCCGACACCGGCCCGGGGATCGCCCCCCGGGACAAGGTGCGGCTGTTCGAGCGATTCTACCGGGGTGCCAGCGATGGTGTTCCCTCCGGCCTGGGACTGGGGCTGGCCATCGCCAAGGGGCTGGTGGAGCTTCACGGCGGGAGAATCTGGGTGGAGAGCGGCCGAGCAAAGGGCAGCATATTCTGCTTCTCTCTACCTAAGGCGTCTTTGAATGAAGATTTTGATCGTTGACGATGATCCGGACCTGGCGGAGGCCCTCCGGCTGGGATTCAAGCTTCAGTGGCCCGAGTGGCAGACCTTAGTGGCAGACGATGGGAAGCGGGCGCTGGAGCTGTTCGCGAAGGAGCATCCCGGCATCATCATCCTGGACATCGCCATGCCGAAGATGAACGGCTTCGAGGTATTGCGGCGCGTGCGAGAGGTCTCCGATGTCCCCGTAATAATGCTGACGGTCAAGGGAGAGGAGCTGGACAAGGTCCGGGCCCTGGAGCAGGGGGCCGACGACTACGTGACCAAGCCCTTCGGCTCGATGGAGCTGATGGCCAGGGTGAGAGCAGTGCTACGGCGCACCGAGACGCCCACACCCGACAGCTCCAAGCCTAGCTTCCATGCCGGAGCGCTCAGCATAGACTACAGCTCGCGCAGGGTCACCGTCCGTGGTAAGCCCGTGAAGCTCACCCCCACCGAATATCGGCTCCTCTGCGCTCTGGCCGCTTCCCCCAACCAGGTCCTGTCTCATCAGGCACTTCTGGTCCGCGTATGGGGCAGCGAGTTCCTGGGGGAGAGGGAATTCGTCAAGATTTACGTGAAGCGTCTCCGCGACAAGATCGAGGACGATGCATCCCGACCTCGCTACATCCTCACCGAATGGGGCCAGGGGTACCGGCTGGCCACCCCCTGAGCGCTTCCTCCAGACATTTATACCAATTGTAACTTTTGATTTACTGACGCGTTAACTGGCACCGTATTACGCTTGTACCAGGCACACCAGGGGCGTGGCCTCGCCAATCAGCGGGAGGTTGTCGTGAGCTGGCAGATTTCTTCGACGTCGGTCTCGCAGTTTGCCGATCAACTGGCGGAAGCCAGCGGCGTGGACATCAACGTCTGCTACCAGTGCAAGAAATGCGCCAGCGGCTGCCCCATCGCCTACGCCGTCGACTACACCCCCGTTCAGCTCCTTCACGCGGCCCGCCTCGGGCTGAAGGACCTTGTCCTCAGCAGCAAAGCCATCTGGCTCTGCCTCGCCTGCGAGACGTGCGTTGCCCGCTGCCCGCAAGAGGTGGACATCGTCAAGGTGATGGACGCGCTGCGGGCGATGGCCCTGCAGGCGGGGGTCAAGCCCCAGGTCCCGGAGGTCGCCTCGTTCTATCGCGCCTCTTTGAGGAACATCAGGGTCTTCGGGCGCATGTACGAGCTGGGGCTCATCGGCCAGTTGAAGCTGGCCACCCGAGAGCTCGATAAGGACGTGAGGTTGGGACTGGAGATGTTCAAAAAGCGGAAGCTCAAGATGCTGCCGGATTTCGCCAGCCTGGGCAAAGCCAGCGGGATCTTCTCCCGTGCCCGAAAGCTGGAGCGAAGATGAGGTACGGCTATTATCCCGGCTGCTCGCTTCATTCCACGGCCAGAGAGTACGACGCGTCCCTAAGGGCAGTGTGCCGGCGGCTGGACATCGAGCTGGCCGAGATCACGGGCTGGGTATGTTGCGGCTCCTCGGCGACTCACGCCGCCTCCAAGCACCTCGGCGTGGCCCTGCCGCTGCACAACCTGGCAGAGGCAGAACGGCAGGGGCTGGGGGAGGTGCTGGTTCCTTGCGCCGCCTGTTACTCCCGCTTCAAGCTTGCCTGGCACGAGGTGGAGCGCCAGCCGGCGCTGCGAGGAGAAGTGGAAGCCATCCTGGAGCACCAATTCCGGGAAGAAATCGGCATCGTTCACCCCCTGGAGGTTCTCGATAGCTCGTCCGTGCGCCGCCAGTTGGCCTCCTTGGGGGAAGGGAATCTCTCCGGGCTGAAGGTTGTGTGCTACTACGGCTGCCTGCTCAGCCGTCCCCCCAAGGTGACTCGCTTCGACAGCGGCGAGTACCCGCAGAGCATGGACCGGATGCTGGGGCTCCTGGGGGCTTCGGTGCTGGACTGGGGGTATCGGACCGACTGCTGTGGTGCCTCCTTCTCCCTGACGAGGACCGACATCGTGCGCCGGCTGAGTCACGACATCCTGGAGGGCGCGAGAGAGGTGGGGGCCGACGCCATCGTCGTCGCCTGCCCGCTGTGCCACCTGAACCTGGATGCCCGCCAAAGGGACATCGAGAAAGAGTACGGCGTCCGTTACAACCTTCCCATCTATTACTTCACCCAGCTCCTCGGCTACGCCATCGGGGTGCCGAGCCAGGACCTCATGCTGGAGAGGCACTTCGTCGACCCGCGAGGGCTGTTGGAAAAGGTAGGGCCGCTATGGTCTCCGAGCGTAAGGTAGGCTCCGTACTGGTGGTCGGCGGCGGCATCGCCGGCATGCAGAGCGCCATCGACCTGGCCGAGTCCGGGTTCAAGGTCTACATCGTAGAGAAGAGCCCCTCCATCGGCGGGCATATGGCCCAGCTTGACAAGACTTTCCCGACCAACGACTGCGCCATGTGCACCCTGGCCCCCCGGATGGTGGACGTCGGGAGGCACATAAACATCGAGCGGCTGACGTACTCGGAAGTCGTGGCTGCCCACGGCGAGCCCGGCCGCTTCGAGGTGACGATAAGGAAAAAGGCGCGCTCGGTCGACCCCGAGAAGTGTACCGGCTGCGGCGAATGCACCCTGCACTGTCCGGTGCGGTACGAGGCATACTATCCATCCCTGGATGTAGTCGAGCCCGAGCTGATGCATGAAGACTGGGAGAAGGTGAACACCATCCTCAATCGTTACCTGCACCGCCGGGCCCCGCTGATCCCCGTGCTTCAGGCCATCAATGCCGAGTTCAATTATCTCCCCGAGAATATCCTGTATTACGTCAGCCGCCGCCTGGATATCCCGCTGGCCCACATCCTGCGGGTCGCCACCTTCTATGCCCTCTTCAGCCTGAAGCCCAGGGGGAAACACGTCATCTCCGTATGCCAGGGGACCTCGTGCTTCGTGCGGGGCGCCGATCGAGTGCTCGAGCGATTCCAGGAAGTGTTGGGCATCGGGGTGGGCGAGGTGACCCAAGACAAGGAGTTCAGCCTCGAGGTGGTGCGCTGTCTCGGCTGCTGCGCCCTCGCCCCGGCAATCAAGGTGGGCGAGCAGGTGTACGCGGGGGTGCAGTCCAAGGGAGTAGAGGAGATCTTGAAAGGGTACACATCGCGATGATAGCGAACGATCCGCATACCATATTCGTCTGCCAGGGGACGGGCTGCGTTTCCCTCCGGTCGTCCGCCATTCAAAAAGCGCTGGAGCAGGAGGTAGAGACGGCAGGGCTGGCGGGCTCCGTGCAGGTGAAGCTCTGCGGTTGCCACGGCTTTTGCGAGCAGGGTCCGCTGGTGGCCATCGAGCCCGAGGGCTTCCTATATACCCACGTCAAAGCGGAAGATGCCCCGCAGATTGTCCGGGAGCATCTTCGCGACGGCCGGCCCGTCGAGCGGCTCTTCTACCGGGACCCCCTGACCAGGAGCGCGGTGCCTTACTACCACGATATTCCCTTCTACAAGAAGCAGATGCGGCTGATCATGCGCAACTGCGGCCACATCGACCCGGAGAGGATCGATGACTACATCGACGCCGGGGGCTACGAGGCCCTGCGCAAGGCCCTCCTCGAGATGACGCGCGATGAGGTGATCGAAGAGGTCAGCCGCTCGGGACTGAGAGGAAGGGGCGGCGCGGGCTTCCCCACAGGGAGGAAATGGGCCGCCTGCCGCCGCGCCCCGGGCGAGCCGAAGTACGTCATCTGCAACGCAGACGAGGGCGACCCGGGCGCCTATATGGACCGGAGCATCCTGGAGGCTGACCCCCACAGCATCATCGAAGGGATGGTGATCGGGGCCTACGCCATCGGCGCCAGCTACGGCTTCATCTTCGTCCGGGCCGAGTACCCTCTGGCCGTGGACCGGCTGAGGATCGCGCTGAGACAGGCCGAGGAGCGCGGCTTTCTGGGGGACAACATCCTGAACTCGGGCTTCGGCTTTTCAATCGACATCGACCGCGGCTCCGGCGCATTCGTCTCCGGCGAGGCCACGGCCCTGGTAGCCTCGATCGAAGGCTGGAGCGGCGAGCCCCGGCCGCGCCCACCGCGCACCGCCGAGGCCGGGGTCTGGGGCAAGCCGACCAACATCAACAACGTGAAGACCTGGGCGAAGGTCCCGCTGATCATCGAGCGTGGGGCGGAGTGGTTCGCGTCGATAGGAACGGAGCACAGCAAAGGGACAATGGTGTTCTCTCTGTCGGGCAAGGTCAGGAACACCGGCCCGGTGGAGGTACCGATGGGGACCAGTCTGCGCTCCCTCATCTTCGATATCGGCGGCGGCATTCCGGGCGGCAAGGCGCTGAAGGCCGTCCAGACCGGCGGACCCTCGGGAGGCTGCATCCCCGCCGAGCTTGCCGACGTGCCGGTGGACTACGAGCGGCTGACAGAGCTGGGCTCCATTATGGGGTCCGGCGGCCTGGTGGTTATGGACGAAGACACCTGCATGGTCGACGTGGCCAAGTACTTCCTGTCCTTCACTATGCAGGAGTCCTGCGGCAAATGCGTCCCCTGCCGGGAAGGCATACGGCGGATGCACGAAATCCTGGTCGATATCACCGAAGGACGGGGGCAGGAAGGCGATATCGAGCTGCTGGAGCAGATGGGCGAGACCATCATCGACGCGTCCCTGTGCGGGCTAGGGGGCAGCGCCCCGAACCCGGTGCTGACCACCATTCGTTACTTTGCCGACGAGTACCGGGCGCACATCCTGGAGAAGCGCTGTCCGGCGCTGGCCTGCAAGTCGCTGGTGTCTTACTACATCGAGCCCTCGAAATGCCAGGCCTGCCAGATTTGCCTGCGGAGCTGCCCCGTCAAGGCCATCGGCGGCGGCAAGGACCAGGTGCACGTCATCGACCAGGCGGCGTGTACCAGGTGCGGCACCTGCTTCGAGGTCTGCCCGCCACGGTTCGGAGCGGTCACCCGGCTGTCGGGGATGCCGGTGCCGGTGGCCCCGCCGCTGGAGGAGCGACTGGTGGCCAGGGCGCGATGACGGCGGATAGGCGTGAGATAGAAGGAAAAGCTATGGTCAGGTTCACCATCGACGGACGGAAGGCCGAGGCCGAGTCAGGGAAGACGATCCTCGAGACCGCCCGGGCTATGAGCATCAACATACCGACCCTGTGCTACCACAAGGCCCTCGTCCCCCACGCCGGCTGCCGGCTATGCCTGGTGGAGATCGCCGGACGGGACGAGCTTCAGGCTTCCTGCGCCTACCCGGTGGAGAACGGGATCGAGGTGATGACCAGCTCGCCGCGCGTGGCCAGGGCGCGCCGGCTGGTCGCGGAGCTGCTCTACCTTCGCTGTCCCGAGGTGCCCCGCATCCAGGAGCTGGCCAGAGAGTTCGGAATCGATACGGACAGGCTCAAGGAGCGGTTTACCCCGGACAACGAGAAGTGCATCCTGTGCGACCTCTGCGTCCGGATATGCAAAGAGAGAATGAAGGTCAATGCCTTCGACTACATCAACCGCGGCCACCTGCGCAAGTGGAGCACGCCCTACCGGCAGCCGTCGCCCTTCTGCCTGGCCTGTGGCGCTTGCCAGTCCGTCTGCCCGCTGGGCTCGGTCGACCTCTCTGAGATCACCCTCCATAAGCCCCGGCCGATACTATCCGAGTACGATGCCGGTCTCACCCGGCGAGGGCCGATCCACATCCCCTTCGCGCAGGCCATCCCCAAAGTCCCGGTAATCGATCGGGACCACTGTATATACTTCCAGCGGGGCGTCTGCAAGACCTGCGAGGCGTTCTGCGAGGCCGGGGCCATCAACCACGATCAGAAAGACGAGATAGAGCGCATCGAGGTCGGGGCGGTCGTGCTGGCGGCCGGCTACGAGGCCATCGATCCCCAGATCAGGGCGGAGCTGGGCTACGGCCGCTACGCCAACGTCGTCTCCAGCCTCCAGTTCGAGCGACTGCTGTCGGCCAGCGGCCCTCATATGGGCAAGGTTCTCCGCCCCTCCGACCTGACGCCGCCCCGGCGCATCGCCTTCGTCCAGTGCGTGGGCTCGCGGGAGGTGGACCACAACTATTGCTCTTCGGTCTGCTGTATGTACGCCACCAAGGAAGCCCTTATCGTCAAGGAGCACGCGCCGGAGACAGAATGCACCATATTCTACATCGACCTGCGCGCCTTCGGGAAAGGATACGAAGCGTACTACCGGCGGGCGAAGGAAGAGGGGGTGCGCTACATCCGCTGCCATCCGTCGGCCGTGAGGGAGGTCCACGGAAGCAAGAACCTGGTCCTCCAGTTCCCCAGCGAGGACGGCTCTATCGTTAAGGAGGAGTTCGACCTGGTAGTCCTGGCCGTGGGGACGCGTCCTGCGCCCGATGCCGCCGGGCTCGCCGGAGCTTTCGGGCTGAGGCTGGATGCTCGCGGCTTCGTCCAGACGCACGAGCTCGCCCCGGTAGAGACCTCCAGGTCCGGCGTCTACGTGGCCGGGGTCCTCGGCGGGCCCAAAGACATACCCGAGAGCGTGATGGAGGCATCTGCCGCGGCGGCCAAGGCGATGAGCTTCCTGGCCCCGGCCCGGGGCACGCTGGTCGGCGAAATGAGCTATCCGCCGGAACGAGATGTGGCCGGGGAGGAGCCGCGCATCGGCGTGTTCGTGTGCCACTGCGGGCGAAACATCGCCGGCGTGGTCGACGTGCCCCAGGCAGTCGAGTATGCCCGCACCCTGCCCGGCGTGGTCTATGCCGAAGACAACATGTATACCTGCTCCACCGACACGCAGCAGCGCATCAAGCAGAAGATCGATGAGCACCGGCTGAACCGGGTCATCGTCGCCTCCTGCACCCCCAGGACCCACGAGCCCCTGTTCCGGAACACCATCCGCGAGGCCGGGCTCAACCCCTATCTGCTCGAGATGGCTAACATTCGAGACCAGTGCTCCTGGGTGCACATGCACGAGCCGGTGAAGGCCACCCGCAAGGCGAAGGACCTCATCCGGATGGCCGTGGTTAAGAGCGCCCTGCTGGAGCCCCTTTATTCCGCCAGCGTGGAGGTGAACCCGCGCTGCGTCGTGCTGGGCGGCGGCCTTGCCGGGATGACGGCAGCCCTCGAGCTGGCGAGGCAGGGCTTCGAGGCGCATCTCCTGGAGAAGAGCGACGCCCTGGGGGGCAACCTGCGGAGCGTGAAGTTCCTCCTCAACGGCGTCGATCCCCAGGAGCGCCTGAGGGACCTGGTGAGCCGCGTGTCCAGCCATCCCCGCGTCCGCGTCTACAACAAGGCCGAGCTGGTCGACTTCGAGGGCTCGGCGGGCAACTTCCTGACCAGGTTCAGGGCCGACGGGCATCTCTACGAGATCCAGCACGGGGCCCTCATCGTGGCCACCGGGGCCGCCGAGCACCGGCCCTCGGAGTACCTCTACGGGCAGCACCCCGCCGTTGTGACGCAACTGGAGCTGGAGGAGCGGCTCGCCCGAGGTAACTTCCAGGCCGCATCGGTGGCGATGGTCCAGTGCGTGGGCGCCTGCGAGGAAGAGCACGGCTACTGCAGCCGGCTCTGCTGCGCCCAGGCGATTAAGACGGCCCTCAAGATCAAGGAGCGGAGCCCGGACACGGCGATATTCATCCTGCACCGGGATATGCGCACCTACGGCTTCTACGAAGCCAGCTATCGAGAAGCGCGCGAAAGAGGGGTGCGCTTCATCCGCATGGCCGAGGGCACCAGGCCGGAAGTCGCGGCGAGCAACGGTCGGGTGACGCTGTCGGTTACGGACGACATACTCAAGGGCAGGCTCGGACTGGAGACCGATATGCTGGTCCTGTCTACGGGCATCGACCCCGGCGAGGGCAACCGGGAGCTGGCGCAGGTGCTGAAGGTGCCCCTCAACCAGGACGGCTTCTTCCTGGAGGCCCATATGAAGCTGCGGCCGGTGGACTTCGCCACCGACGGCATATTCCTCTGCGGCCTGGCCCATGGCCCCAAGACGGCGGATGAGAGCATCGCTCAGGCCTGCGCGGCGGCGGCCCGGGCGGCGACCATCCTCTCCAAGCCCCGCATCGAGCTGGAGGCGGCCATCTCGGAGGTCGTTGACGAGAACTGCGACGGCTGCGCCTACTGTGTGGAGCCGTGCTCGTACAAGGCCATCACCCTGATAGAGTACGCGAAGGATGGGGGCGTGAAGAAGACGGTCGACGTCGACCCGGGCAAGTGTCGCGGCTGCGGCGTCTGCCAGGCCACCTGCCCGAAGAAGGGCGTCGTGGTGCGCGGCTTCCGCCTGGATCAGCTTTCGGCGATGGTGGACGCGGCCCTGGCCGTGGACACACCCGTGCCCGTATAGGAGGGCGCAATGGCAGAGGAGACCTTCGAGCCTTTAATCATTGGCTTCTGCTGCAACTGGTGCTCCTACGCCGGGGCAGACCTGGCGGGGGTGTCCAGGCTGCAGTATCCGCCCAATCTGCGCATTATCCGGGTGATGTGCTCCGGGATGGTGCATCCCAACCTGGTGATGGACGCCCTGACCAAGGGGGCCGACGGCGTTCTGGTGTGCGGCTGCCATCCGGGCGACTGCCACTACCAGGAGGGCAATCTGAAGGCCCAGTCCCGCGCCGATGCCATCAAACTTATGCTCCAGGACTTCGGCATCGAGGAGGAGCGCTTCCGGCTGGAGTGGGTCTCGGCTTCCGAGGGACCGCGCTTCGCCCAGGTCGTGACAGAGATGACCGAGCAGATCCGGGAGCTGGGGCCCAGCCCCTACCGGATGGGATGAGAAGAGCTATGGACCTTTCGCGTCGCTTCGGGGGAAAGAAGTATATGTGGGACGGCCAGACCTACGCCGACGAAGTGCAGGCCCTAGAGACAGCGCAGGCATACGCGGCGGACGGCTTCCAGGTGGAGACGGTGGCCGAGGACGGCCAGCACTACGTCTTCACCCGGCGGGAGGTCAAAGAGGTCACGGCAGAGGTGTAGGGGCGAACCTTGTGTTCGCCGAGGTCGAACACAAGGTTCGCCCCTACAGTTCGCCCATACAGTTCAGCCTGATGACCCTGCCGTCAAGAAAGTGGCATCGGAGCAAAGGAGAAGAAGAAATGGTAAGAATAGCTGAGGAATGGCTGGCCACGTGCGGTGGCTGCGAGGTGACCGTCCTGGACATCGGCGAGCCGCTGCTGGACCTGCTGCCCAAGCTCCAGTTTGTCCATATGCCGGTCCTGATGGACCATAAGTACTTCGGGCAGACCGGCGAGAAGGAATTCGAGATTCCCGAGGCGGATGTCGGCCTCATCAGCGGGGGCATCCGGAGCGAGGAGAACGCGCGGGTTGCCCAGGAGATGCGCAAGAAGTGCACAACCCTCGTCGCGGTGGGCGCCTGCGCCAACTTCGGCGGCATCCCCGCCCTGGCCAACTTGTATACCCTCCAGGACCTTATGGACACTGTGTACCGCAAGGGCAGGACCACCGAGCCCGCCGACAATCCCTCAGAAGACATCCCACCGCTGAAGGACCGCGTGTATGCCGTCAGCGAGGCCGTCAAAGTCGACGTGGGCCTTCCCGGATGTCCCACCACGCCGGAGCTGGTGGCCGGGGCGCTGACCGCACTGCTGGAGGGAAAGCCGTTCAGCCTGCCCGAGCGGAGCGTCTGCGACGACTGCCCCACCAAGCGGGAGAAAAAGGCGGTAGCGACCTTGAAGCGCCCCCTGGAGAACGTGCAGCTTAAAGAGGGGCAGAAGCTGGAGGACGTGCGCTGCCTGATGGAGCAGGGCTACCTCTGCCAGGGCCCAGCCACCCGGACGGGGTGCGGCGGCGCGGACAAGGTGCCTCGCTGTATCCGGGCGTATATGCCGTGCCGGGGCTGCTTCGGTCCCATTCGCGCCGGCGCCAACCCGATGGTGGATATGATGGGGGCCATCTCGTCCATCGGCCTCGATGCCAGGCAGATCGAGGACCGGATGGCGACCTTCAACCGGTTCGTCGGCGCCACGGGGCGCCTGCGACCGCTGCCCAGATGACGTCCGGAAAGGAGAACAGCGATGACGCAAATTGTGCTCCAGCCTGTCACCAGAATAGAGGGGCACGCGAAGGTAACCATACAACTCGACGAGGCGGGAAATGTCGCCGACACCAGGGTCAATGTGGTCGAGCTGCGGGGCTTCGAGAAGTTCGCCGTCGGCCGGCCGGTGGAGGAGCTGCCTCGCATCGTGCCGCGCATCTGCGGCGTTTGCCCCTGGGCCCACCATCTCGCCTCCTCGAAGGCCACCGACGGCGTCTTCGGGGTCGACCCGCCGCCGGCTGCCAAAAAGCTCCGCGAGCTGGCGTATATGGCCCATTTCATTCATAGCCACGTGCTCCACTTCTTTGTCCTGTCAGGGCCGGACTTCATCATGGGGCCCGATGCCGATTATACGGTGCGCAACGTGGTCGGCGTGGCCCAGAAGGCGCCGGATATCGCCGCGAAGGTTCTGCGGACGCGCTTCCTCGGGCAGATGATGACCCAGGTCCTGGGCGGCAAGGCCATTCACCCGGACGTGTCCGTCCCGGGCGGCTGGAGCAAGCCGGTCACCCAAGACGAGATCGGCCGGCTCACGGAAATGGCCAGGGAGTGCCTGGACTTCGCCACCTTCGCCATCGGCTTCACCAAGAAGGAGATCTTCCCAAGGTATCTCGACATGGTGAAGTCCTTCGCCCCGATCACCACCGGCTTTCTGGGAACGGTGCAGGACGGTGCACTGAATCTCTACGACGGCAACCTCCGGATGATGGGGGCCGACGGCGCGTACGAGGACTTCCCGGCCGAGCGGTACACCGAGTATATCGCCGAGGCGGTGCAGCCCTGGACCTACCTGAAGTTCCCGTACCACAAGAAGGCCGGTTCCTTCTCCATGGACCTCGAGGCGCCCGCCGGGATATACCGCACCAACGCCCTCGCCAGGATGAACGTGTGCGACCGGATAGGCACCCCGCTGGCCCAGCAGGAGCTGGAGGAGTTCCGGAGCAACTTCGGTCGTCCTGCCCAGCTCACCCTGCTTTACCACTGGGCCCGGTTGATCGAGACCGTCTACGCCGCGGAGCGCGCGCTGGAGCTGCTCGCCGACCCGGAGATAAGGGACCATAACACCAGGATCGGGGTCACGCCGCGGGCAGGCCGCGGGGTGGGATCGGTAGAGGCGCCGCGAGGCACCCTCATTCACGACTATGAGACCGACGAGAAGGGCCTCGTCAAGGAGGCGAACATCATCGTCGGCACCACCCATAACAACGCGGCCATCAATATGTCGGTAAAGAAGGTCGCCCGGGACCTCATCAAGGGCGGCAAATATGACCAGGGGCTGCTGAACCAGGTGGAGATGGCCATCCGGGCCTACGATCCCTGTCTCTCCTGCGCCACCCATGCCCTGGACGGCCGGATCCCGCTGCGGATCGACCTGGTAGATGCTACAGGAGCACCGATAGGCACGCTGATGGACTAGTGACCAGTCACATACGGAGTGATGGATGTCATTCTGAGCCGAAGCGCAGCGGTCGCAGACTCGCCTCTGGCGAGAGGCGAAGAATCCCGGCCTCAGAGGGCTGAGATCCTTCGCGAAGTCTATCCTGAGCGGTAGCGAAGGACTCAGGATGACAGACCATCATCGCGGTGTTGACAGACTACTAGCCTGCGCGGCCAGGCATGGGCCGCTGTTCCTGGCAAGGAGGGCCACGTTGGCATCGATCATCGACCCAATCCCCGACTATTGCCGGAAGGACACCTTGATCGTCGGGTGCGGCAACATACTGCTGGGCGATGTCAAGATCTTCGAGAACCTGGCAAGGAGGGCCACGTTGGCATCGATCATCGACCCAATCCCCGACTATTGCCGGAAGGACACCTTGATCGTCGGGTGCGGCAACATACTGCTGGGCGACGACGGCTTCGGCCCGGAGGCCGTCGCCTACCTCCAGGGCCACTACGCGATACCCGAGGACGTAGCCGTCCTGGACGCCGGGACGGCGCTTACGGAGGTGCTGCTCGACATCGCCGTCTCACCTCTGAAGCCGCGCAGGCTCGTCCTGATCGACGTTCTGGATGCCGGCCGACCGGCCGGGACGATGTCGATGCTGTCCCTGGACAAGCTGCGCCAGAGGACGCAGCGGGCCTTCTCTCCCCACCAGGCTCCTGCTTCCGCGCTGCTGAGCGAACTGGAGGGGCTGGCCGGAGTGGAGGTCCTCCTGCTCACGGTACAGCCCGCCGAGCTTTCCCAGGACGTGCGGCCCGGCCTGTCTGCGCCCCTCCGGGATGCCGTGCCCCACGTGTGTGAATTCATCGCCAAAACCTTTCTTGCGCAGACGCAGGGGCCTGGCGCTGGGCGTCCAGCCGCCGAGCATCCTGAGGCCTCGCGACATTACGGACAGCTCATTCGAGCTGTCGTCGAGGGCTAACGAGCCGGCCTTCTTCGCAGCGAGAGAAGGACTCCGCCGAACAGGAGGATAAGGCTCAGGCCGCTGAGGGCGAAGCCGGCATAGAGGCTCCTTGGCTGGTAGCGAAATACCACCTGGTGCTCGCCGGCTGGGACGGCGATGCCCCGCTGGATGTGATTCACCCGCAGGATGGGCGCTTCCTGCCCGTCGACCCAGGCCCGCCAGCCCGGATAGTACGAGTCGGACAGCACCAGCAGCGCCGGCGACGCCACCTTCGCCTGCAGGGCCACCTCCTCCGGCCCATAGCGGACGATGTCGACCCGCTCGGCTGCTCCCTCCGGCGGCTCTGCCAGGGCGGGCGCGTCCGGGGCCTCCACGATCCCCTCCTGTCCCCAGGGAAAGCCCGGGTCCTGCAGCGCGGCCAGCGCCGACCCCTCGTCGGCGACGGCCCTGGCCCGATGCAGCAGGTAGGCGCGCGGCAGGTTCGCCAGGTTCTCGAAGATCTTGACATCGCCCAGATGCACCAGGCGCAGATCGGGCGACAGCGTGATCGGGTAGCTGGCCGCGGTCCGCTCATCGACGGCGGACAGGCCGCGCAGAATCAGCCGGCCATCCTTCGCCGTGTAGCGCACCACCACTTTCTTGAGGTAGAGGGGAGAGCCGAGCCCCACCCGCGCGTAGTAGTCCCAGGCCTGGGGATCGTCCATCCACGGGCCGGCTACCTTCGCCTGGCGGTGCTGGACCGCCCCACTGACATAGCGCCCCTCGGCCGTATGCACGCCGGCCTGCAGCTCGACGGGGTGCGCCTGGCCGCTGTCGTCGACGGCGGTGATGGTGGCGACGGAGCTGCCATCGGGCAGGGCGGCGGCGTCGCTGAGGTAGGAGACGAGGCCCATTGCGGTGACCCGGTAATTGGACGACGCCGGCAGCTCCAGGCTCTCGCCCGGACCGAGGGTCGCGGTTATCGCCAAGTCGTAGTAGACGCCTTCCAGCCACCTGTCCCGGGTCCGGTCCATCAATACGTACTTGACGTTGAGGCTGCCCAGCAGGTACCGGTCGGGGATGCTCTCCAGTTGCTCCCGCAGCCGCCCGTCGGGAGCCCGATTTCGGCTCAGGGGCAGCACGTCCTTGAACTCGACGTAGTCCCTCAGCGGCAGCATGCCGCCGTCGTATCCGTCTAGGCTCGGGATACGATAGGCCAGCGGCAGGTTAGGGGTCAGCGTCTCCTTGTGCTTGGCGGCCACGATGTAGTCATAGATGCCCTTGGGGGAGAGCACCCCCGCCAGCATCGTCCGCATCTCGGGCATGTCGCCCGGATCGAAGACATTATCGGTGAAGGGCAACACCCGGTAGAGGCCCGGGTCGGCCCGCAACTGGGCGATGGATGGCCGCAGCGAGTCGAAGGCCTCGGGCAGATTCCCCTCGTTCAGCATCAGCCCCTGGCTGGCGAACAATAGCTCGCCGGCCAGCAGCACGACGACGGCCGTCGCTGCCCAGCGACGCCGCAGGATGATGAGCAGCAGGCCCAGCAACAGCAGGGCCGCCCAGGCCAGAAGCACCTGCCGGACGGGCCGCTGAAGCTGGTAGGCTGGCTCCACGGCCAGGCGGTATATCAGCAGCGGCACGGCCGCCACCACGAACACACCGGCCAGGGTGACGAATCGGTGCAGCAGGAGATTGAACAGGTTGCGGCGTTTCCGGAAGTCCGCCCATCGTATGCCTGCCTCAGCCGCCCCGGCGACGGATTCCACGCCCAGCGCGACCACGGCGGACAGGGAGAATGCGTACAGCAGCAGCCAACGGGCGGGCACCCGGAACAGGTTGAGCCCTGGCAGATACCCGTAGAGCAGCGGGTAGAAAGGACCGAACAGCCCCAGGGCCAGCAGCAGGGCGATTATTCCCAGGCCGATGAAGAAGCGGCCGCGGCGCCAGCCCCACGCGATCCCTGCCGACGCCAGCGCCATGCCCAGCACAGCGCTATAGGCCAGCCACTCGGTGGTCGGCAGGCCCTCGGTGCCGTACAGGGGCAGCAGGGCCTTCAGCAGCACCCAGGGCGGTAGCGAGAACGCCGTGGCCTCTTTGAAAGTCATCCCACCGGCGCGGACGGATAGGGCGGAGAGCTCGGCCGCCGGAACGAGCTGCGCCGCCGCCAGCCCGAAGGCCAGAAGCAGGCAGGCACCACACGTTGCTCCTGTCAGGAGCCGCCTCCTCCAGCCGACGGCGCCATTTTCATCCGCCTCGCCCCCCAGCACCCAGTACGCGAGGTACAGCATCAACCCCGTCGTGGAGATGTAGGCGATCTGGATATGGCCGGCCAGTATCTGGAGCGCCAGGGCCGCCGCCCATCCCAGGAAGAGGATGGGGCGGCGGGTGCGCAGGGCCAGCACCAGTAGCAAGAAGAGCCACGGCAGCCAGGCAGCGGCCTGCAATTGATTGAGGTGGGTGACCAGACTGCTGGCGAAGCCGCCGAACCCGAGGACGAGCGCCGCCGCCAGCGCCCCGAGCCGGCCCACTCCCAGGGCCAGGCGGGCGAAGGCATAGGCCCCCGTTGCCAACAAGAAGATATGGCCCACTACAGAGAGGGAGTAGCCCTGCGGAACGGGCAGGAAGATGAAGGCCCAGTTGGGAGGATAGAACAGGGCGGTCTGCATATTGGCCAGGAAGGGCACGCCAGTGAAGAGGTAGGGGTCCCACAGGGGAAGATGCCCGGCACGCAGCGACGCAGCCGCGTACGAGAAATTGGGGTAGAAGTAGGTTAGGACGTCGTAGTCGACGAGAATGCGGCCCTGCAGGGCAAGCTGGCGATAGAACAGTGCCGCGAAGGCCAGAAGCAGCGCTAGGGGCGGCGCCTCACGGCGGAGCAAGCTCCTCCAGCGCCCGCGCTCGGTCGGCGCAGCCATCCTTTCGCTTATTCGCCCGATAGGTCTACCTCGATGCAGTCGCCCGCCCGCACGATGCCGCCCTTCACCACTTTAGTAAAGATTCCCTCGCGCGGAAAGACACAGTCGCCGGCCAGATAGTAGATGGCGCACTTGGTGTGGCAGACCTTCCCGATCTGAGTGACTTCCAGCTCGGTCTCGCCCACCCGCAGCCGGGTGCCCACGGGCAGCGAAGGGAGGTCCAGCTCCCTGGTGGTGAGGTTCTCGGCGAAGGAGCCCGGTCCCACCTTTAGGCCCACGGCCCGCATCTTGTCGATGCTCTCCAACGCCAGCAGGCTGACCTGCCGGTGCCAGTTGGCGGCGTGGGCGTCGCCCTCCACGCCGTGCTCGGGCACCAGGCGCGCCTCGCCCACATCGCGCTTGCGGGTCCCTTTCCTCGCGCTGGTGCACACGGCGACGACCTCGCCCCTCAAGCTCTTCTCCTGGGTCACATCATTGGACATCGAAGCACCTTAACTCATCTCGACTTGGCCTACTTGACGCTGCCCACCGGGCAGACGCTCAGGCAGGTAGCGCAGCACCCGTAAGACGCGCACTTGTACACATTCTTCCAGCCGCGGCCGTCCAGCGACTTGCTGGGACAGCGGCGCACGCAGACCTTGCACTCAGCGCAGCCCGGATAATACTGGTCGCCCAGCGGCCGGCCGGCGGGCAATTCCTTGTTGGTGATAATCGCCGTCACCCGAAGGCGGGGCCCGTACTCGGAGTTGATTATGGAGCAGTTATATCCCATCTGTCCCAGGCCGGCCTCGTACATCGCGGGCATGTAGTAGAAGGGCACCGTTTTGAATCGCTGCTCTGTCTTGACGTTGGGAAAGTAGAAGGCGCTATAGCCCTCGCGATGGAGCTTCCAGGCCACCTTGTAGCCGATGAGCGCCACCTCGTGGGACAGCATCGAGTTCTCTTCGCCGAAGTAGTAGCGCTCGGCCCCGGCCGGCGGCCGGCTGGCGCTGGCCTCGCCTCCCGCTGCATCCTCGGAGGGCTTGCGGAAAATTTCCGCCATCTCGGGCCGGGCCACGGTGGCCGAAATCTCCCGGCTGAAGGGCATCCCCACGACGACCACCGACCTGGCGTCGGCCACGAACTTCATCGGCGATGGCTTCCGCGGGAAGTCGTGCACGTAGGCCGACGCCGCGGCCACGCCGTAAATCTCGGCTCCCAGGGAGCGGGCATACGCCTCGAGCTCCACTCCCGCCCCCCGCGTCTCGGCGGAATACTCTGCCTTTGCTTCAATCATCGTCTCACCGTCCCTACCTCTACCTGTTTCGTTATCGCCCGGAGCACGACGAGTGACGCCATTCCCGCGATAGCGTTCAATACAGCGTCCGGCGGGGGCGCACGGCCGTGCGCCCTCCATCAGGCATGCCTCGTTCTACTCCTGCCGCTCCCAGGTCCCGCTCTTGCCGCCGGTCTTGTGCATCAGCCGGATATTCTCCACCACCATCCCGCGGTCGATGGCCTTGCACATATCGTATATGGTGAGGGCGGCCGCGCTCGCCGCCGTCAGGGCCTCCATCTCGACGCCGGTCTTACCGGTCGTCTTCACCGTCGTTTCGATGCTCACGCGGCCGGCCGCGTCGTCTAGCTCGAAGCGCACCTCGACGCCCGTGAGCAGCAGGGGATGGCACATCGGGACGATCTCCCATGTGCGCTTGGCGGCCATCACCGCCGCCACCTGCGCCACGGACAGTACGTCGCCCTTGGCGATGGTGCCCTGCCGTATGGCGGCCAGGGTGGCGGGTTGCATCCCCACCTCGCCCCGCGCCACGGCGACCCGCTCCGTATCGGGCTTGGCCGACACGTCCACCATGCGCGGGCGGCCGGCATCATCCAGATGGGTCAGGCCGGAGATATCCATATCGCTGGGAGAGCCGTGTGTGG
>JAMCWG010000116.1 GCA_023475235.1 Chloroflexota bacterium | reverse complement strand
TCGCTGGCAACATTGGTGAACTGGTTGCTGGCGCACGGCGCTTCTTCAGCAGGGACTTGCAGCCCCATCCTGTAATGCTGCCGATCAATTCGTGATTCCAACGCCATACTTATGCTCACGTGCTTAGCAAGGGGTATACCGTGGCAAAGGTTCTCAAACTCTCGGACATTCGAAAATTCGCTGATCAAGTCTTTTGTAGCAATGATGAAGTGCGCAAAGGGGCTGCTATTCTCAAGGCCATCCTGGATGCAGGCTCTCTGAGGCTGTCTTATATCGCTCAGGCGATGAAAGGAAATCCCCAGGCGAATTACAAGGCGATCCATCGCTTTCTGAAAATGGTCAGCAAACCTGGTGATTTGAGGGCATGAGATGAGCATACTATAGAAAGAGGGCCGGATTCTCGCCGAGTCCGGCCCTCTTTCTATGCCCTTTCTATACTTTTCAATGCTTTTCGGGTACCCCTGGACGGACTCGAACCGCCGACACGCGGTTTAGGAAACCGCTGCTCTATCCACCTGAGCTACAGGGGCTGGACAAACGGAGATGACGTTGTGTGCAGGTGGCCCATCGTTACCCTGGTAGCGCATATCGGATTCGAACCGATGGTCTCCTCCTTGAGAGGGAGGTGTCCTAGGCCGCTAGACGAATGCGCCATGCTTTCGCGCCCGCAGTTTTGATTATACGGGCACGCCTCTAGAACTGTCAAGCTCACTGCTCGCTTCGATAGGTTCGGACAGGCAAGCAGAACACCCTTCCGGCGACGACGGACTGCTGGCGGCGACACGGTGCTGGGCACGGTGCACGGGAAGGGCGTCGCCCGCCATTTTCCGGGCTGGCGTTTCCACTCTTGACTCGGAGCTTCGTTTGGGCGTCAAATAGGAGGCAAGTCGGAGGGCGGACTCTGAAGGGCCGGCGGAGAATGGATGCGAGTAGCGCGAAGGATTGCTTCGCCGGGAGGGGAGTCGCCGGCATTCAAGACCAGCCGTCGCGATAATCGCTCGTCGGTTGAGGCGGGCTTGCCACTAGTACACCAAAGGGCGTAGATGGAGGTGCGTTATGATCTCGCTGCTGGATGTTGCGGAGCGGTCGCAGAAGGGGCCGAAGGTCGAGGAGAAGACCTGGAACCTGGGGCTCTTTCGCAAGATGGAGGAGCTGGCCAGGAAGTATGGCATAAAATGCCCGAACGACGGCAGCTTCTTCAACCAGGATGACGGGCAGGTCGAGGCCGCTTACCACGCGGCCCTCGATTTCCTCACCGAGCAGGGCGTCTACTGCCTGACCACCAACCGCGTCATCCAACTGACGCGGGAGGAGGTGCTCCAGGCTATGCGGGAGGCACCGGCGGAGCTTGCTGTCGGGACGGGCCGGGACGTGCGTGTGATGCGGCGGCGCAACATCGAGGAGCGGGAAGCCCTCAACCACGTGCCGGCCCACCACGCCCCCTTCTCAGAACAGATGGCGCCGTTGTGCGTCAAGAATATGGCCCAGATACCGAGCGCCGACCTGATCGAAGGCTTCAACTTTCGCGTGGTAGACGGGCGAGAGATATACGGCATGCCGATGGAGGCGTACGCCGCCCGGCGGCAACTGGCCTGGGTGCGCGAGGGCATCCGGAAGGCGGGCCGGCCGGGGATGGCCGTTGCCTTCTACCCCATCAGCACCCGCGCCTCCGTCCTGGTGGCGCCGATGGACCCCGACTACGGCCTGCGACGGACCGATGGCATCCTGCTGTCGACCCTGCCCGACGTGAAGGTGGAGCAGGATATGCTGACAGCGGCCATCGTATACACCGACTACGGCTCGTTCACGCGGGGCACGGCCAGCGGAATGGCGGGCGGCTTCTGCGGCAGCATCGAGGGCGCGGTGGTCGAGGGCGTGTGCCGGCTGGTCGGCGGATGGATCTGCTACCGCAACCGCTACGGCCCGGCCAGCGTCAGCCGCGTGTCCGGTCGCTCGGTCGAATACCTGTCGCCGCATCCCGATGTCGCGTGGGGAACGTCGCTGCTGTGCCAGACCCTCAACCGATATTGTCCGCTGCCGCTGTACAACGGTGCATACACGGAATCCGGCCCGGGGACGCTCACTCAGCTTCTGGAGCTGGCCTACAACTTCGCCAGGGGACCGCTGAACGGGGCCAGCGTTATGCACGTTCGCCATCAGCGGGCCCAGGTCGACCACGCTCAGACGCCGCTGGAGGCGGAGTGGACGTGGGAGGTCTGCAATGCCGTGATGCGCAGCGTGGGCACGCGGTCTAATGGCGATGCCTTCTACCAGCGGCTGGGCAAGCTGATCGAGGGCCGCAAGCCGGAGCCCGCTCGCGATGTGCGCGAGGTCTACGACTGGGCCCATCACCGGCCGAGCCCGGCGTATCACGAGGTCTATCTCCAGGCGAAGCAAATGCTGTCCGGCATCGGGCTGGACTTCGAATAGCCGTCGCACGGTAGAGGCCGGGTTACCCGGCCCTACGGGCCGGCTCAACTGAACGCCTCACTATGTTAGTCTAGAGGGAGACAATTCGGAGGTTTAGTATGATTTCGCTGCTGGATATCGCCGAGCGGACCCAGAAGGGGCCGAAGATGGAGGAGAAGGTCTGGGACCTGGGCCTCTTCGCCAAGATGCGCGAGCTCATCCGCAAGTATGAGCTGACCTGCCCCAGGGACGGCTCGTTCTTCAATTTGGATGACGCGCTGGCCGACCGTGCCTTCCACGCCTCCGTGGACTTCCTGGCGGAGCAGGGGGTGTACTGCATCACCACGAATCGGGTCGTGAAGTTCGACCGGGAGGAGGTGCTGCAGGGCATCAGGGAGATGCCGTCGGAGGTGCTGATGGGCCAAGGCCGCGATGTCCGGATGTTCAAGCAGCGACGCATCGAGGAGCACGAGGCGCTGAACCACGTCCCCGGCCATCACGCCCCTTTCAGCGAGCAAATGGCGCCTCTCGCAGTGAAGAACTTCGCGATGATGGCGAGCTGCGACTATGTGGAGGGCTTCAACTTCAAGGTGATCGATGGCCGCGAGATCTACGGTATGCCGATTGAGTCGTACGCGGCGCGGCGGCAGGTGGCCTGGCTGCGGGAAGGCGTGCGCAAGGCCGGCCGGCCCGGCCTGGGCATCGCCTTCTACCCCATCACCACCCGGGCCTCTGTCCTGGTGGCGCCGATGGACCCCGACTACGGTCTGCGCCGCACGGACGGTCTCCTCCTCTCGGTGCTGCCCGACGTGAAGATGGAGCAGGACATGCTGACAGCGGCCATCGTCTACAACGATTACGGCGCCTTCCGTATCGGCGGCGGCGGCACGGCGATGGCCGGCGGCTTCTGCGGCGATGTCGAAGGCGCGATCATAGAGGCTATCGTGCGCGGCATCGCCGAGTGGCTGGTATACCGGGACCAGTTGCACGGCTCTGGCCTGGGCCACGTCTCTCGGGCCAAGGCGACAACCCTTACACCAGCGCCCGAGCTATGGTGGGCGATGTCGGTGGTGGCCCAGGCCCTGGCCCGTAACACCAACATGGTGCTCTACAACGGCGGCTACAGCTTCTCCGGGCCGGGGACGGAAGGCGTGCTCCTGGAGCGGGCGCTGCAGAGCATCAAGGTGCCCGTCAACGGCACCAATTTGATGTTCCCGCGCCACACGCGGGCGCAGGTGGATGCAGCGCAGACCCCCTTCGAGGCCGAATGGGACTGGGAGGTGGCTACGGCGGTGATGCGCGGCCGATTCACCCGGGCTGATGCCGACGAGGCAGCGCGCCGGGTGGCCAGGCTGCTGGAGGGTCGCCCGCCGGAGCCGGCGCAGGACGTGCGGGAGTGCTACGATTGGGTGCACCACCGGCCCGCGCCTGCCTACAACGAGAAATACCTGCGGGTCAAAGAGCATGTGGCGGCCTGCGGGCTGCCGTTTGCCTAGATCGTGCCTGGAAAGTCACGGGATGAAATGCGAAAGCGGCAAGGAGGACTGCTGTGAACGACGTCGACCGCATCGCTCGGGCCATCGATGAGCGGCAGGATGAGCTTGTCCGTCTCACCCAGGAGATGATTCGCATTCCCACGCCGAACCCGCCGGGCCTCAACTACGACCGGATGGCGGAGTTCCTGATGCCTTTCTTTCCGGCGATGGGCTTCCAGGTGGAGCGCATCGACATGCCCAACGACGTCTTTCAGGAGCGCTGCAAGGGCGTGAACCCGCTGCAGGAAGGGCCGCGTGCGAACGTCCTAGCGACAATGGATGTGGGGGCGAAGGAGAACGCGCTCTGGTACGCCCACACCGATGTGGTGCCGGTGGTGGAATCGGAGTGGAGCGTGCCGGCGTACGAGGGCATAGTGCGTGATGGGCGCATCTGGGGGCGCGGCTCCGCCGACGACAAGGGGCCGGTGGCCGCGATCATCACCGCTTTCCGGGTGCTGCGCGAGCTCGGCATCAGCCCGGCATATAACGTGACCATCGCCCTCACGCCAGACGAAGAAGGCGGCCCCTACAGCGGGCTGATGTATCTTGCCGACATAGGCCGGCTCAGCCATTGCCAGTACTTCATGGCCCTGGACGGCTCGCACGAGGGCGTGAGCCTGGGCAACAACGGCCAGCTTACCTGGACCGTAATGGTCAGGGGGAAGAGCATCCACTCGGCCCGCGCCGACGAAGGGGTGAACGCCATCGAGCACGGCTACGAGGTCCTGCGGGAGCTTGTGGCCCTAAAGGCAGAAGTACGAAAGCGACGGAGCTCCATTCCCGCCAGCCCGCTGACGGCGAAGGACAGCGGGATCGAAGTGCTTGCTCCCAACCTCAACGTCACCATCGCTCACGGAGGGACCAAGCACAACATCATACCGGCCGCGTTCGTGCTGGAGGGCGACCGCCGGGTGATCCCTGGCGAGGAGATGGAGACTGCCGCGCTGGAGATCGAGGACGCCGTGGCCCGCGCCAGGCGGTCGGACCCGGCGCTGGACTGCGAGCTGGCCGTGAACACCATCTATATTCCATTCTACGGCGATCCTGAGCATCCGTGGGTACGAAAGGTGCAGCGGGCAGTGGAGATAGCGACCGGCCAGCCCTGCCCGCTGTTCGCCTCCAGCGGCTCCACCGATGTCGGCCACGCCGTCAAGGTCACCGGGATGGCGCACGCCACCTACGGGGTTGCCCAGCACCGGGAGAGCCGCGGGCACGGCCCCGACGAAAATTGTCGCATCAGTAACCTGCTGGAGGCGGCCAGGGTGATCGCCCTGGTGGCCGCAGGATTGACATAACCAAGCGCAACGGTGGGGCGGCGAAACATCGCACTACATCAATGTTACAGATCACATAGCTCTTAGGAGAGAACCATGATCTCATTGCTGGACATTGCCGAGCGGAGCCAGAAGGGGCCGAAGGTCGAGGAGAAGACGTGGAACCTGAGCCTGTTCCGCAAGATGGAAGAGCTGACCGGGAAGTACGGCATAAAATGCCCGGACGACGGCAGCTTCTTCAACCATGATGATGCGCAGGTGGAGGCCGCATACCGCGCGGCCGTCGACTTCTTGAGCGAGCAGGGCATCTACTGCCTGACTACCAGCCGCGTCATCCAATTGACGCGGGACGAGGTGCTCCAGGCCATTCGCGAGGCTCCGTCGGAGATCGCCGTGGGGACGGGCCGCGACGTCCGGGTGATAAAGAGCAGGCGGATCGAGGAAACGGAGGGGCTGAGCCATGTGCCCGGACATCACGCCCCGTTCTCAGAAGAGCTAGGCTCCATCTGCGTCAAGAACATGGCCCAGATACCGAGCGCCGACCTGATCGAAGGCTTCAACTTCCGGGCCGTGGACGGCCGCGAGGTGTACGGTATGCCCCTGGAGGCTTATGCCTCCCGGCGCCAGCTCGCCTGGCTGCGGCAGGGCATTCGCCAGGCCGGCCGGCCCGGGATAGGGGTGGCCCTGTACCCGATCAGCACCCGGGCCTCCGTGCTGGTGGCGCCGATGGACCCCGACTATGGCCTGCGGCGGACCGACGGCATCCTGCTGACGATGCTGCCGGATGTAAAGATGGAGCAGGACATGCTGACGGCGGCCATCGTCTACAACGATTACGGCGCCTTCGCCCGCGGGGTGGCCAGCGCCACCGCCGGCGGCTTCTGTGGCGGCGTCGAGGGGGCGGTCATCGAGGCCGTATGCCAGTTGGTGGGCGGCTGGATCTGCTATCGAGACCGGTTCGGTCCGGCCTCCATCGGCCGCGCCACCGGCCGCATGGCCGAGCGGCTGCAGCCGCAACCGAACACCTACTGGGCGTCGTCGCTGGCCTGTCAGGTGCTAAACCGCTACTGCCCGCTGCCGTACTTCAACGGCGGGTACACTCAATCGGGGCCGGGGACGCTCACCCAGCTTCTGGAGCTGGCCTACAACTTCGCCAGAGGGCCGCTGAACGGCGCTAATGTGGACAAGGTCCGCCACCAGCGCGCGCAGGTGAACCAGGCCCAGACGCCGCTGGAGGCGGAGTGGACCTGGGAGGTCTGCAACGCCGTGATGCACAGCGTGCACACGCGGTCGAACGGCGAGGTCTTCTACCGTAAGCTGGCGGAGCTGATCGAAGGCCGCAAGCCGGAGCCGGCCCGCGATGTGCGCGAGGTCTACGACTGGGCGCACCATCGGCCTATGCCGGCGTACCACGAGGTGTACCTGCAGGCGAAGCAGATGCTATCGGGTGTCGGCCTGCAATTCGCGTAAAGGTGGGGCCTGGCAGCCTGGCCCCGACGCCGGGTCGCCCGGTCCCCACGTCCGAATATGGGAGCGTTCAGGGGGACGCCAATAACCGCCAACCAGCAGATGAGGTGAGCCAGATTATGGTCAAGGAACTTGCGAAAGGGATATTCCATATACCGACGACCCCGCACCCGCGCGTGCCATTCTCGCATGCCTTCCTGGTGGTGGGCGAGGGAAAGATGGCGCTGGTGGAGAGCGCGCCGGCGTCCCGCAACGCCGAAGTCACGGCCGGCATTCGCGAGGCCGGGTACGACCCTGCCGGCCTGGACTACATCGTGCCCACCCACATCCACATCGACCACGCCGGTGGTGTGGGCCTGCTGGCGCAGCAGCTCGCCAGGCCCACCATCGTCCTGCCGGAGGCCGGCGCCCGCCATATGATCGATCCGACGCGCCTCGTGGAAAGCACCCGCCAGGTCTTCGGGGACCAGTTCGAGGAGATTTACGGCCCGATGCTGCCGGTCCCGCGGGAGCGAGTGTGGGTAGTGAGAGGTGGCGAGGCCATCTCCCTGGGGCAGGGGAGAGAGCTGCGCGTGCACGCGTCGCCGGGTCACGCGCCGCACCACATCGTGCTGCACGATAGCCTGACGGGGATGCTGTTTGCCGGCGAGGCGGCGGGCGGGTACAATGCCGAGGGCGACGTGTACGTGCCGTCGGCTGCACCGCCGTCCTTCGATCCCAATGTGGCTATAGAGACCTACCATATGATTGCCGGCCTGCGTCCCAGTGCCATCGTCAGTTCGCATAACGGCGTGTGGCCAGAGGTGGAGCGGGCCCTGGCAGAGGCCGAGGCGACCACCCGCGGCTACACCGAGGTGGTGCTGGGTGCGCTCAGGGAGGGCGCCGACAAGGTCGAGGTAGGCCGGCGGCTGGCCGCGTATCTGGAGGGCCGGATCGCCCAGAGCCCGCGAGGATCGCGCCTCGCGCCGGAGCGACGGGCCGAGATAGCGGTGGATGGCATCCGGATGGCCGTTTCCGCTTACACCGTGTACTTCCAGCGGGCCAAGCTGATCTAGCCCGTCGGTCGCCTCCGTTCCGACGTGAGGAAGGTCGCCGGGACAGTCTGCCGTTGTCTCCGTAGCCCGACGAAACGGTGGCCCATCGTTGACGTCCGGCGCGGGGCACCTATAATTCCTGTAACCCGAAACCAAGTTTCAGCACGTCTGTCGCTGAAAAGGAGGGTCCGCACAGATGAAGTTGGCTCGGAAGCGCGTGAACCCTGCTCGGCTGCCGGCAAGGCTGGAATCCGTGCAGCGGGCGGTGAAGGCTATGGAGATTATGGCCGGCCTTCCTGACGGTGTATCGGTCCTGGAGATCAGCGAGAAGCTTGGGGTGACGAAGGGCATGGTCTCTCGCATCCTGGCCAGCCTCGAGGACGAGGGTTACGTTCAGCAGGACCCGTATTCCCGGCGGTATTTCCTGACCTTCAAGGTCGTCGCCCTGGCCAACCGTCACGCCACCTCCGCGAGCTTCCCCGAGCTCTGCCAGTCCGTGCTTCGCCGTCTGGTGCAAGCCAGCGGCGAGCGGGCGCAATTGGTCCTGGTCGGCCCGGGCGGGCGGATCCTGTACGCCCAGGAGGACTCGATGCACGAGGTGCAGGTGGTCCACCGATTGGGGAGAGTCCAACCGCTACATTGCTCTGCATCGGAGAAGGTCTATCTGGCCAGCCTGCCGGAAGAGGAGGCGCTGGCCAGGCTGGCGGCAGCCGGCTTGCCCCGCCTGACCCCCAACACTATTACCTCCCTCGAGGCGTTCCGCGTGGATCTGCGCAAGGTCCGGGCCCAGGGGTATGCCACCAACGAGGGGGAGCGTGCGCTCGATGTGAACACCGTCGCAGTCCCGATGTACGATCGGGAAGGCAGGGTTGTCGCCGCGCTGGGGCTGGCGGGGCCCTCCAGCCGTTTCACATCGGAGAAGCTGCCGAGCTTCGTGCCGATGCTGAAGGAAGCCGCCGGCGAACTGTCGCAGGCCTGGCCTTTCCCCGACCTGGATAGGACGAGGGAGGTGGCCGACGGCCTTTAGACGCGCCGGCCGTGCGGGCTGCCCCTGCTGCCCCTGGAAAGCATAAGCGGCTGCAGATACCGGGTGGCAAATCGGGGCGGGGCTGCCCCCGTCACTGCGAATCCTCGCTCCTCGGGGCGCAGGTGAACAACGGACTTCCGTTGATAGCCTGCTCTATCTCGGCTCGGAAGTCCTCGACGTCCGGATAGGGGTACAGGCGGTACAGCGTCGCCCACGCCTCGTCGGGCCGGCCGGAGTACAGGTAGTCCAGGACCACGGGCAGGACAGAGCACTTGGTCGTGTCATCCCATCGCATTGCCCGCCGGGCTTCCCACCCTCGGCCGTTCTTGTGTTCTGGGCAATATCGTGCGCGTACATATCGGCGAACTCGGGGCTGGCCGGCACGTAGCCTTCGCCATGCTCGTACTTGAGTATTGCCTGCACCTTTGGCGACCCCACGTAGCAGCAGTAGGTGTAGGCGAAGAGATCGTCGCAGGTGACGTACTCATAGACGCCATCTCCGTCGAGGTCCTGCAAGTTGCCGCCGCAGTTGGAGGGCCTCGTTTCGAGCACCTTGGTCAGGGCAGGCCCTTCCCCCGTTCTCGGGGCTATGGAGGGAAGGGCAAGCCCCAGGTCGTAGATTATCGTGGAGAAGCAGCAATGGGCACCGCCCGAGAAGGTGTGGACGATCACGTCTGCGCCGGTGAGGTCGTCAAGCTTCAGGACGGGATCGATCTGGATGGTGTCCTGCCCGGGAGCCGAGATGGTGACGATGTCCGATGGGGGGTACTTCCTGGCCGACATGTTCTGCCACAGCCGTAGCGTGTACGCGCCGATGTTCCGCTCCTCGGCGAGGCCATAGGTCGCATCGGGATAGGTGGCGGAGACCGGCGGCACGAGGGCAGGTGAAGTAGGAGTGGGCGCAGGTGCCGGCGCGGCCGCGGTGAGGGAGTGCTGGGCGGCGTCTCCACCGGAGGCGATGGCGTTGCCGATGCCGCTCAGGAACGCCGTCAGAACAATGGCCGAGATGATGCCAGCGGCAAGTGCCAGTCGATACAACATAGCTCTATTCCCTCCTCGACGATCGCCGGATGCGGGCCCTTCTGGCGGACCGTTAAGAACCCCCTGTATGCAGGCGCACAGCCTGGATTGTCCCAGCGCACGGATGACGAGCGACAGCCACCATTACGAGCATGATAAAGCTTTTCCCATAACAACAAAACCATGTGTTTCCTACCCGAGCAATTCCACTGACAAACAAGGCGTGCTTATCCTCTTACTTGAGTGCGAAATGGTACGGCGGGGCAGACCTCACCCCCTTGGCCGCAGTTATGGAGGGAGTCAACGCCTTACGTTCCCCCTCTCCGCAGGCGGAGAGGTCTCCGAAGGCGACTCGCCTCCCGCCAAGATGCCTGCGGCACTCTCGCCGTGGCGAGGGGTCGCCTTCTTTGACTGCTGGTGAGGATGACGGGCCTGCCTATGGCAGGCGGGTCTGGCGACTGGCGAGGGGATAGGGGGTGAGGTAACCCCGTATCGCCAAGCGGCATAGGCCGATCATGCCTCAATTGTTGGTGAGACCTCGTCCTGCCTTCAAATTGCGTTAGGCCGCGCCGTTTTGCTATACTCGCGCCATGCCCATCTCGATTGTTGGCTCTTCTTCTGGTCATTGGTGGTGGCCGCTTTGAACATCCGGGGCCGGCCGGCGCGTCGCCAGGCCAAGGGTCTGATAACGGTGGTCGGCGTGCTGGCGGCATTGGTTTTCGTCGCCAGCTTGCTGGCCCAACTTCAGACCCAGGGATCGGCGGCCAGCGTTGCTCCCACCACTCTCCGCGTTATGCCGCACACGGATGTGAACCCCTACGGGGCAAACTTCTTCCTTCAATGGGAGGCCGAACCCTGGAAAGTTGAGAAGACCATCCAGATGGCCCACGAGGCAGGCATCGGCTGGGTGAAACAGCAGTTCCCGTGGGAAGAGCTGGAGCCGAAAAAGGGGCGGTTCTGGGACGATCGGCAGAATCGCAGCACCTGGGAGAAATACGACCATATCGTCGATCTGGCACTTCAGAATGGGATGCAGGTGATCGCCCGGCTGGACCGCCCCCCTGCGTGGACGCGGAAGGACAATAGCCTGCGGGAGGCGCCGCCGGATAACTTCGAGGACTACGGCGATTTCGTCTCCGCAGTGGTATCCCATTATCGCGGTAAGATACGCTATTACCAGCTTTGGAACGAGCCGAATATCCGGCCGGAATGGGGCAGTCGGCAACTGGACCCGGCGGCGTATGTGCAGTTGCTGCGCATCGGCTATGAGCGGGCCGAGGCCGCCGATCCGAACGTCTTCATCCTGAGCGCGCCTCTGGCCCAAACGCTGGAGCGCTCTTCGGACGCGATCAACGATCTCGACTACCTGGAAGGCATGTACCGCAACGGCGCGAAGAACTACTTCGATATCCTTTTCGCCAATGCCTACGGCTTCAGCGAGACCCCGGACGACCCGGCCGATCCGCAGCGGCTGAACTTCCGGCGGGTCGAGCTCAGCCGGCAGATTATGGAGCGATACGGCGACGGCGGAAAGCCGGTCTGGTTCAACGAGTTCGGCTGGAACGCTTCCCCGGAAGACTTTCCTCCCGGCGCCCTTCGCTGGGGCCGGGTGAGCGAGCAGCAGCAGGCCCAGTTCACCATCGATGCGATCCGCAAAGCCAGAGAGGAATGGCCCTGGGCCGGCATTTTCTGCATCTGGTACTTCCGCCAAGCCGGGCAGATATTGCCCGACCATTCGGACTATTACTTCCGGATGGTCGATGTGGGATTCACGCCGCGCCTACTTTACCGAGCGGTAAAGGCGCAGACCGCCGCGTTGTCCGTGGCCGAGCCGGGCACTTACCAGAGCACCAATCCAGCCGTGACGACAGAGGGAGCCTGGCGGCTGGCCGTCGATAGCAAGGCCAGCGGCGGCCTGCTGACAGTGACGGAACAGACTGGCGACAGCCTCAACATTGCGTTCGACGGCGGCGGAATCGACCTGCTGGTCCAGATGGGGCCGGAGGCGGGCATCGCGTCGATCACGGTCGACGGGGCGGTGGCCAATCTGCTGCCCTCCGACCGGCTGGGACAGTCGTACCTCGATCTTTACAGTGAACAGACCGTTGAGCAGAGGCTGGTGCCGGTGAGCAACGGCCTGCCCTCGGGCAAGCACGTGCTGCGCCTGTCGCTCTCCGGCAACCGGAACCCGGCGTCCAGGGGCAGCCGGGTCGGCATCGATGGCTTCAAGGTCCACCGGACCGAGGTGATCTCGACTTGGGCTACCATCAGCATAGTCTCCGGCGCTATCATCATTATGATGCTCCTTCTGTACTGGTGGCTGGGCCGGCCCGTCGTCCGGCTTCCCGATACGCGAACAAGGCTATGATCGGCTTGCTGGCGCGCGCTCCTGTCTCCACCACGGCGAAGGCGACTGTGGCAATGGGGGCCGTGCTCGTGGTGTACCACTTCTCTCCCTGGCCGGCGGTCAGCCTGCTCGCCCTGCTCGGCTTCGCCGCGCTGGCCTACTTTCGCCTCGATGTCGCGCTGGCCTTCGTCCTGCTGTCGACCCCGTTCTACCTGGTGACCCATTCTTTCGGACGCCTGGCCTTCTCGCCGGTGGAGGTGCTAATCCTGGCCTGCACCGTGGCCTGGGCCGCTCGCCGGGCGGTGCGCCGGGAATTCCACCTGCCGCGCACCCCCTTCGATGTTCCGCTGGCCATCCTGATCGTGGCGGCCCTGGCCTCGCTCCTGGTATCGGAGCATCTCCGAGAGAGCGCGCGAGTCCTGCGTGTGGTCATCATCGAGCCGGCGCTGTTCTACGTGCTGCTCACGGACACGATCAGGCGGCCCTCCCAGGTCTTGCTGCTGGTCGGGGCCCTGGTTGCCGGCGGCGTCATCATCGCCCTGGTGTGTGCCTACCAGTACTTCCTGACAGGGGATACGATAACTGCCGAGGGGGTGATGCGGGTCAAGGCGTTCTATGGCTCGCCGAACAACGTCGGCCTGTTCCTGGGGCGGCTGCTGCCCCTGGCGGCGTGCCTGGCTGCGTTCGGGCGAGACCGGCGGTGGGCCTGGGGAGCGGCGTGCCTGGCGATGGGGGTGGCGGTGGTGCTCACTTACTCCTGGGGCGCGTGGCTGGGACTGGGTGCGGCCGCGCTCTTCGTGGGGGCCGCCGGTGGCCGGCGGCGGCTGGCGCGGATGGCAGGCGCAGTGGCGCCCGCGGGGCTTGGACTGGTGCTGCTGGCCGGCGGGGAGCGCCTGCGCTCCCACCTGGCGCTGGACGAGGGGACCACCTTCCTGCGCCTTCGGCTGTGGGAATCGGCCCTCAATATGCTGCGAGACCACCCGGTCTTTGGGGTCGGACTGGACAACTTCTTATACTTATATCGCGACAAATATGTGGCGGGCGAGGCTATCATTGACCTGGACCTCTCACATCCGCATAATATTATCTTGGACTTCTGGCTCAGCCTGGGCGTGGTAGGCCTCGTCGCGATAGGGTGGCTACTGTTCAAGTTTTTCACGAAAGGATGGGAAATCTACCGTGGGGCACGAGATGTCACCCAACAGGCTTTGGCGCTGGGAGCGCTGGCCAGCATGGTCGATTTCGTGGTGCACGGTCTGGTTGATAACTCGTACTTCCTGGTTGACCTGGCCACGATTTTCTGGTTCACCTGTGGCCTAGTGGTCATTCTGGGTCGGCGTGACGGAGAGTTGACGTGGACGTAGTTGTAACGGGAGGAGCGGGCTTCATCGGCTCGCATCTCTGCGGCCGGTTGCTGGAGCTCGGGCATCGAGTCACCTGCGTGGACAACCTGGCTGTCGGCTGTGAGGAAAACATCGCGGACGTCGTGGAGCACCCGCGCTTTCGCTTTGTGCGGCACGACGTGACGCAGCCGCTGGAGCTCCAGACCCAGGCAGTCTTCCATCTGGCAAGCCGGGCCAGCCCGCCGGCCTACCTGTATTACCCGCTGGAGACGGCGCTGGCCAATAGCTTGGGCACTTACCTGCTGCTGGAGCTTGCGCTGCGAAACGGAGCGAGGTTCCTGATGGCCTCTACTTCGGAGATTTACGGCGATCCCCTGGAGCATCCTCAGCGGGAGGAGTACTGGGGCAACGTGAACTCCATCGGCATCCGTAGCTGCTATGATGAGAGCAAGCGCTTCGCCGAGTCCCTGACGATGACCTACTACCGCCACAAAGGTGTGGACGCCCGCATCGTTCGTATCTTCAACTGCTACGGTCCCCGCTGCGATGACGGGCGGGTAGTGCCCAACTTCGTCGGGCAGGCCGTCAGAGGGGAGCCGATAACCGTGCACGGCAATGGCGATCACACGCGCAGCCTGTGCTACGTCAGCGACATGGTGGAAGGGCTCATCGCCGCGATGTTCGCGGACAACACCAGGGGCGGCGTCTTCAACCTGGGCAATCCAGAAGAGCACACGATGCTGGAGCTGGCCCACATTGTGAGGGACCTTTGCCGGTCCGATTCGCCAATTGTCCACGTGCCGCCTATCAGCGAGGATGACCCGCAGCGGCGATGTCCGGACATCAGCCGGGCGCGCCGGGTGCTGGGATGGGAGCCGAAGGTGGGCTTGACCGAGGGGCTGGAGGCGACCATCGCCTGGTTCCGGAGCCGAAAGAAGTAGTCGGCGGAGATGGTACGGTGCTAACCGGTGCTCGGTGGCGGGCAGGGATCGGCTGGGCTGGCCTGGCGGCCGTTGGCGTGGCTATGGGGGCGCTGCCCATCTACCTGGCGGCGGGCCTGGTGGGGGGCGCTGGCGTGGTGCTGCTGGCGCTGGTGCGGCCAGAGCTTGGGCTGGGCATCCTGGCCTTCTCTGTTCCGTTCGGGGTGGTGCGAGAGTTCACTGTGGCTGGGTTCCCGCTCACTGCCACCGAGCTCCTCACCGGGCTGATGCTTCTGGTGTGGGTGGCGGTGGTGGCCGTCCGGCGGAGGCTGCGGGTCGGGCCGCTGCTGTGGCCCATCGCCCTCTTCATTGGGGTGCTCCTCGTCTCCCTGACGGCGACCACCAACAAGATCGTGGCCATCAAAGAGGTGCTCCGGTGGGCCGAGCTGCTGGCTGCCTATCTGATAACCGTCAGCGTCGTCGGGGAGCTCCGCGCTAGACGGCAGCTCCTGGCCGTCATCCTGATTTCGGGCGCGGCGGTCGCCCTGGTTGGCTGGGCGCAATTCTTCGGCCGCATCGGGCCGGAGTCCTTCCGCATCGGCCCCTTCCTGCGTGCCTACGGCACCTTCGGCCAGCCGAATCCTTACGGCGGCTACCTGGGGATGGTGCTGCCATTGGCCATGGCCCTCGCTCTGCTGTGGCGGCGGCCACGGGCACGGCAAGAAGCGACACCCGTCGCCCCGGCGCCCTTCCGCTGGCTCCCCGAAGTGAGCGAGACGCAGCTCCACCGTCTGGCCTATGTTGCCGCGGGCGTGATCGGGATGGCGATGCTGATGTCGATGTCACGCGGGGCGTGGATGGGCGCGTTTGCCGCCCTGAGCCTGATCATGATCGCCCGCGGCCGCCGGACGGCCCTCGTGCTGGCCGCTGTGGTCTTGCTGGGGGTGCTGATACTGGCGGCCGGCGTCTTCAATATGCTGCCTGCCGCCATCGGCCAGCGGGTGTCCACCGCTATCTCGTACTTCGGCATCTTCGACGTGCGCTACGTTACGGTGACGCTCGAGAACTGGCCGGTAGTGGAGCGGATGGCGCAGTGGCAGGTCGCCTGGGAGATGTTCCAGGACCACTACTATCTCGGGGTGGGCCCCGGGAGCTTCCCTATAATGTATGCAGACTATGCGCTGAAGGATTGGCCCAAAGCGTTGGGGCATGCGCATAATATATATCTGAATATGGCCGCCGAGGTGGGGCTGGCAGGACTGCTCACCTATCTCGTGATGGTCGGGAGCTGGCTGTGGGTGGCAGGCCGGCGGGCCCTGCAATGGCAGCGGACGGCGCCGGGCTCGGAGGTCTGGGCGCTCGCGGTGGGCTGCCTGGCCGTGCTGCTGGCGGCGAGCATACACAACGGATTTGACAACTTATACGTTCACGGGATGAACGTGCAGATAGGCCTGACGCTGGGCCTGACAGCGCTGCGAGGGGATGATGGCACAGATGGAAGGTCGTGAAGACAGCCTTTCACAACGTCTAGACGTTGGGGGGCTTGAACGTGAGCGGGCAGCGCCTGAGGCATCGGAGCCGGCGCCGGCTGAGATATCGCTGGAGAAGCGGTTCTTCAACTGGCGGACCTATGCTTCTTTCGCGGTGGCCATCGGCATCATCGTTCTGGCCCTGACCCGCTTCAACATCGACGTCGGCGAGACTGCACGCGTTTTGCAGCGCACTCAAATGCCATTCTACCTGGCTGCCCTCCTGGTCTACTATGCCACATTTCCGGTGCGCGCCGTGCGCTGGCGGCAAATGCTGTGGAGCGTGGGATACCGCCTGATCAAGCTGCCCGGTATCGGCGGCCTGGCCGAGATAATCTTCCTCTCCTGGTTCGCCAACTGCCTGGTGCCGGCCAAGCTCGGCGATCTTTACCGCGCCTACCTGTTGAAGAAGAACAGCCCGGTCTCGTTCTCTCGGGTCACCGGCACGGTGCTGGGAGAGCGGGTGGTAGATTTCGCAGTGCTGTTGGCTATGATGGTCCTGGCCGGCGCGTTCGCCTTCCACGGGCGCTTCACATCCGACGTGTCTACCGCGCTTATCGCCGGCGTTGGATTCGTGGCCCTGATGGTGACTGCGCTCCTGGTGATGTACCAGTTCGGAAGCCACGTCGAGCGGGTCTTGCCTCAGCGGGTGCGGCCGATGTACAGCCGTTTCTCGGAGGGCACCCTGGGGTCGTTTCGCCAACTGCCCATCGTGGCCGTGCTGAGCGGTGGCGCCTGGCTGTTGGAGGCCGGGCGCCTTTTCCTGGTCACCCGTTCTCTGGGTATCACGCTGTCGCCCGACCCGTTCATCGAGCTGGCGATGATCGTGTTCGTGGGCCTGGGGTCGGCCTTGCTCACCGTGCCGCCCGGCACCCCGGCCGGGCTGGGATACGCCGAGGCCGGCATCACGGCCGTCCTCATTTCGTTCAAACTGCCGCCCGCGGAGGCGGTGTCCATCACCGTGCTCGACCGCTCTCTCAGCTACGGCAGCGTGGTGATCTTCGGGGCGATCGTGTATCTGATCTCGAAGCGGAAATGAAGCGAGGTCCGGCATTGGGATGCATGCGGGTACGCGGGATGCGTGACGGAGGGCCAGGTGCGCATCGCGATTGACGCAACCCCGGCCTACTGCCAGGGAGCAGGTATCGGCCGGTACAGCCGGGGGCTTCTGCGATCGCTGGCCGCGGAGGACCACGAGAACGAGTACCGGTTGCTGCGACCGCGGCGGGCCCAGTTTGCGCTGCCTCCCTGGCCACCGAACTTCACGGAGCGGGTGCCATGGTTCTCCGAGAGGAGCCTGAATATCCTCTGGCATCACCTGCGTATCCCCCTCCCGGCAGAGGTCTTCACGGGCAAGGTAGATGTCTATTATTCTCCCGACTTCACGCTGCCCCCGCTGCGGGGGGCCCGGTCAATCGTCACCGTACACGACCTTTCCTTCCTGGTGCTGCCGGAGTGTGCCGAGACCAAGCTGCGCGTTTATCTGACCCGCACCGTGCCGAGGGCGGTACGCCGGGCCAACCTCGTGCTGGCCGATTCCGCCAACACCAAGGACGATCTGGTGAGACTGCTGGGCGTGCCGGAGGAAAGGGTGACGGTGGTGTACCCCGGCGTGGAGGACGCCTATCGCCCGATCGAGGACGAGGCCCGCCGGATCGAGGTGGCCCAGCGGCTGCGGCTGGAGCGCCCGTTCCTGTTGATGGTCGGCACCCTGGAGCCGCGCAAGAACCTGGTCCGCCTGCTGGAGGCATTTCATAAGCTGACGCAGGCCTTTCCCCACGAGCTCATCGTGGTGGGACGGCCCGGCTGGATGTACCGCGAGATATACCAGACCGTGGGCCGGCTCGGCCTGCACAACCGGGTGCGCTTCCTGGGCTTCCTGGCGGAAGAGGACCTGCCCGTGCTGTACAATCTCGCCGATCTGTTTGTGTTCCCCTCCCTCTACGAGGGCTTCGGACTGCCGCCCCTGGAGGCGATGGCCTGCGGCACGCCGGTGGTCTGCTCCAACACCTCCTCCCTGCCCGAGGTAGTCGACTGCGCGGCGATACAGTTCGACCCGCGAGACGTGGAGGCGATGGCCGCGGCGATGGAAGAAGCCCTGGGCAACGCCGGCCGCCGGCGTGAGATGGCCGAGCGGGGGCGCCAGCAGGCCCTCCAGTTCTCGTGGGAACGCTCTGCCCGGCAACTGGTCAAGCTGTTCGAAGGACTGGAGTCATAGCCTTGCGCGTGGGTGTGAACACCTGGTTCCTGGCGCAGCCGACCACCGGCAGCGGACAGTATGTGCGGCATATTCTTCAGGCATTCGCCGCGCAGGCCCCCGACGAGGAGTTCGTCCTGCTCGGCCCGGCGTCCGGGCCCCTGGGCCCTAATCAGCGAGCGCATGTCCTCGGTGCGCGGGGCGATGCCGGCAAGGTGTGGCTCGAGCAGGCGGGTGTGCCGCTGGCGGCCTGGCGGGAGAAGGTCCAGCTCATCCACTATCCGTACTTCGCGGCACCCCTGGTGAGCCCGGTGCCGGTGGTAGTCACGGTACACGATCTCATCCCGCTGATGCCGGACTACCGCGGCCCGGCCAAGGTGCGGGCCTACACCCGCCTCGCCGTCGAGGGCACCCGGCGCGCGGTGATGGTGCTCACTGACTCGGATGCATCGCGCCGGGACATCGTCGAGCGGCTGGGGGTGCTACCGGAGCGGGTGCGGGTGGTGTATCTGGGCGTGGAGGCGTGCTATCGGCCGGAACACGACCCGGCGCTGGCGGCCGGCGTCCGCCGGAAGTACAACCTCCGGCGTGACTTCGTGCTCTACCTCGGGGGGTTGGATGCGCGGAAGAATGTTCCCGCCCTGCTGCGGGCCTTCGCCCGGGCGCGAGATCAGTTGTGCGACCCACCGGAGCTGGTGATAGCCGGTCCTCGCCCGGAGGCCACCGATCTGCCGGCGCTGGCGCAGCGCCTGGAGCTGGCGGCGTCGGTGCGCTTCCTCGGCGCGGTGGAAGAGACCGAGAAGCCCATCCTTTACGGCGTTGCCCGCCTCTTCGTGTTCCCCTCTTTCTACGAGGGCTTCGGACTGCCGCCGCTGGAGGCGATGGCCTGCGGCACGCCGGTGGTCTGCTCCAACGCCTCCTCGCTGCCGGAGGTGATAGGCGACGCCGGTCTGCTGGTCGACCCCGCCGACGAGGATGCGCTGGCGGAGGCGATGTGCCGGGCATTGGAGGACCGGGCACTGGCGGCGCGCCTGCGGTCGGCCGGGCCGGCCCGCGCCGCGCAGTTCACCTGGGAGCGGACGGGACGGGAGACCCTCGCCGTCTATCGGGAAGTGCTCGGACGATGAAGGCATGAAGGCTGAGTGAGGCTGGGTTGAGAGTAGCGATGCTGTCGAAGGCGCTGGTCATCGGCGCCTATCAGAGAAAGGCCGAGGAGCTGGCGCGCCTGCCGGGGTTGGAGCTGACCGTGATCGTACCGCCGTACTGGCGGGAGGGACGCCGGCGCATCCACCTGGAGCGCAGCCACACCGCCGGCTACGAGCTGGCCGTCACGCCGATGGCCCTGAACGGCCACTTTCACCTGCACTTCTATCTCGGCCTGGGGGCGCTTCTGGATAGAGTCCGCCCGGATGTCCTCCACGTCGACGAGGAGCCCTACAACCTGGCCACGGCCCACGCCATCACCCTGGGGAAGCGGCGGGGCGCCAGGACACTCTTCTTCACCTGGCAGAACCTGTACCGCGAGCTGCCGCTGCCCTTCCGTCTCATCGAGCGCTATAACTACCGGCAGGCGGACTACGCCATCGCCGGCAACCAGGAGAGCGTGGAAGTGCTGCGGCGGAAGGGCTACGGCAGTCACATCGCGGTCATACCGCAGTTCGGGGTGGACCCCGCCATATTCTCACCGCAGGGGCGCCCCGCGGGCGGGTTCACCATCGGCTACCTGGGCCGGCTCATCGCCGCCAAGGGGCTGCACTCGTTGCTGGAGGCGGTCGCCGGACTGGAGGGAGAGTGGCGGCTGCTGCTGGTCGGCGATGGCCCGCTGCGGCCCGAGTTGGAGGCGAAGGCGCGCGCCCTGGGCATGAAGGAGAAGGTAGAGCTACGCCAGCCCGTGCCCTCGGTCGTGGTGCCGAAAGTGATGGCCGAGCTCGATGTGCTCGTGCTGCCCTCGCTGACCACCGCGTCGTGGAAAGAGCAGTTCGGGCGGGTGCTGGTGGAGGCGATGGCCTGCGAGGTGCCGGTGGTAGGCTCCGATTCGGGAGAGATACCGAACGTCATCGGCGAGGCCGGCCTGGTGTTCCCCGAGGGGGATGCCGCGGCGCTGCGGGAGCGACTCCGGCGCCTGCGAGACGATGCGGCGCTGCGGGAGGGCCTGGCCCGGGCCGGCCGGGACCGCGTTGTGGCTCGCTACACGCAGGCCCAGGTGGCGGCCGATACCTACCGGATCTATCAGGAGATGCTGGGCGCCCCGGCAGCCGTCAGCGGCTAGGAGGGACTGGGGCGCCGGTCTCCTGGGACAGGAAGTCGGCTACTACCCGGTTGAACTCGTCGGGCCACTCCAGCATGGGCAGGTGGCCGCATTCCTCGAAGATATGTAGCCGGCAGCGGGGAATGGCGCGCCGGGCGCGGTAGGCGTGCTCCAGGGGAATCAGCCCATCTTGCCGTCCCCAGATGACGAGGGTGGGCACCTGCAGGCCGGACAGCCGGTCGAGCAGAAGTATCTCCGGTCTCTGGCCCCTCAGATCGATCCCGCGGCGGGTGACCTTCAGCAGCGAGTGCCGCGCGGCTCGTGCACATCGGTGCCCGTGGACCGTACGCACCAGATGATCGGGAAGCCGGCGGGGGTCGTAGAACAGGCTGCCGAGCGCCCACCGCAGGGCGGCAAGCATCGGGATGGCCATCACTTCGCCCAGGCCGGGCAAGGAGAGCAGCCGGAGCACCAGACCCAGGTCGCGGCCCAGCCCGGCGGTATCCACCAGCACCAGCCGCTCCACCATCTGGGAATGCTCGAGGGCCAGGCCCGCCGCCAGCAGGCCGCCCATCGAGTTGCCCACCACGCTCGCCCGCGACGCGCCGCGCTCAGCCAGGAACTCGGCCAGGAAGTGGATGCCTCGGGCCAGAGTGTACCCGCCATCCGGCTTGTCGGTCAGACCGAAGCCCGGCAGGTCGGGCACCAGGACACGGAAGCGTTCCGATAGAGGCCCGATGCTCATCTGCCAGAGCTCGGCCGCCGTTCCCAGGCCGTGCACGAGCAGGACAGGGGGGCCGGAGCCGGCCTCCCAGTACCTTACACGGTAAGGGTCGACATACGTAAGGCGGTCAGCGGTGTAATGCTCTGGTAGGAGCATACGCAGTCTACAGTCTAGTAGCTATCGCCTGAATGCCGCCAACTGAGCAGGCCCATGCGCTTGGCCAGGGCTAAGGCGGGCGCCTACGCAGGCTTCTCCTTCCAGTATACCAGTACTCCTGCCGTCCGCAATGCCGGCTGTTGCTGGCCGAAGATCTTCAGAGGCTGATGCGTTACGAGGGCGAGATCGAAATGTCCGGTCCTTCAACCAGCTTGCGATAGACATACGACAGGATGATCTTGAGGGAGGCAGTCGCCGGCACGGCGATGAACAGTCCGAGCAGCCCGCCCAGGGTCGCGCCAGCGAAGAGGACAAACATCACCACCAGGGGGTGAAGCCTCACGGCGCGACCGATGATGTTCGGGACGACCAGGTAGTCCTCCATGTTGCGAAGGGCGATGTAGACTCCGATGACGGCCAGCGCATAGACCCAGGACGGCCATCCGAATGGATTGTGCTGGACAAAGGCGACGGTGCCGGCGATTGCCCCTGCGGAGATCGGGCCCACCCACGGGAACAGCTCCAGCACGCCTGTTGCCAGGCTGATGATCAGCGCAAATTGCAGGTGAAGGATCGGGGCCAGGGCGATCCAGCTCAGTGTGCTCATTAAGACGACCAGGAATAGCTGCCCCCGAATGTACTGGCCCAGCACGTAGTTCACCTCGCTGCCCAGCTCGTACATCTCCATCCGGTAGGAGGACGGAATCAGGCGGCAGACCGCGTCCACGAAGCGCTGGCCATCGATCAGTAAGTAGAAGGTCGCCACCAGGAAGATCAGGAGGTGGGCGAACACATCGATGGTGCCGGCCACTACTTCCGGGGTTCTGCCGAGCAGGCTGCGCACGGCCTGAATGATCTCGCCGGAGATCAGGGCGGGGTCGAGGCGAATCCCCAGCGACGCCAGGGGCTGGTAGGTCTGAAGCTCCCGTTGCAACGATCGTATGAGGGAGGGAAGCGTACGAGCCAGCTCGGTAATCTCTATTCTGATGATGGGGAATATGAACGTGATCAGGCCCCAGCCGACAATGGCCAGGACGGCCAGATACACCGCCGTCACCACCAGGCCTCGCGGCAGGCGCGTCCGGTCCTTCAGCCAGTTCACCACGGGGTTGAGGACATACGCCGCGATCACTGCCAGAACGAAGGGAGGCAGGATGCTGCGCACGATATAAAGGAAGACAAGCCCGCTGAGAGCGATGACTATCACCAGGGCTATCTTCTGCTGAGGGGTCAGACGCGGAGACTGCAGTTCCATCACGTCGGCTAGGCCGGTCCTTTCGCGATTCGAATTGGAATCGAAGCAAGCACAGTCGCCAGCGGGGAATGTGTGTCTCGATTGCAAAGCGACTGGCGACTGTGCAGGTCCTCTAAATGCTACATACTATCAGATAGCGGGCTACTTATCCAGCCAGGCCCACCGTACGTCGGGGTCGGCCCAATGGGCCACGATACCCTTCACGCTCTTGTTGTATACATAGAAGTAAGGCTCCGAGTACCCTTGCTGCTTGAAGGCGTCTTCCTGGACGATCTTCATGCAGCGCTTGTAGATCTCGCCGCGCTTCTGGTCGTTGCCCACGATGGCGCCGGCCTCGTTAATGCAGGCATCGAATTCTTTGTTGCAGTTGGCGGTCAGGTTGTTACCCCCGTCGCACGACAGGTTCTTCGGAGCGAATACATCAGGGTCGGGCAGCATCGTGTAGCCGGCGAAGCCGACGTCGAACTTCTGGCTCTTCCATATTGCGAGCGCCGCAGTGCGCTCCATCAGGTCGATCTTGGTTCGAAGTCCGACGGCATCCCACATAAACTTGGCGATCTCGGCGATCTTGCGGTCCGGGTCGCGAGAGATTGTGGTGAGGGTGATGTCGATGCCATTAGGGTATCCTGCCTCGGCGAGTAGTTGCTTGGCCTTGTTGGCATCGTAACTGTACTTGATTACGGAAGGATCGTATCCCAGTATCGCCTGGTTCCAGTAGACATAATCGTCGGGGCGGGCGAGGCCGAAGCCCATCGTCTTGGCCATCTGTGCTTTGTCGATGGCGTAGTGGGCGGCCTGGCGCAGCTTGAGGTTGTCCTTGAACGGGCCATCCTGCTGGCTGAAGCCGTATACGAACCGGACCGAAGCTGCCCACCACCAGTCGTCGTAGACCAGGTCCGGGTTGGATTTCACCGCCGGGACGTCGGCCAGCCGGATGCTGGAAGCGAACTGGACCGTTCCGGAGCGCAACTCAACGAACGCCACCGCCGAGTCGGTGATGTACCGGTCGACGAACCCGTCCAGGTAGGGCAAAGGCTTTCCGTCGACGCCGTTCTGCCAGTAGCCGTCGCGCTTCTTGAGGGTGAGCCTATCGCCCGGCAGCCACTGATCGAGGATCATCGGGCCGGTACCGATAGGGTTGGAGTGCAGGTAATCGGCGCCGCCCTTATCGAAGGCCGCCTTCGAGGCCATCGACGCGGCGAAGGTACCCGTCCCGGAGACGCCGTTGCTGAGCTTCAGCACGGCCGTGGCCGAAGGGTTCTTCAGGTTGACCCGCACGGTGTACGGATCGACCACGTCCACGCTCTCGATCGTGTCTACCAGGTGCTTGCCGGCCGACTTGGGCTCGGTCCTGGTCCGGTCGATGTTCCACTTGACTACCTCGGCATTGAAGTCGCTGCCGTCGGAGAACTTGATGCCCTTGCGGAGCTTGAAGACTATTTTCTTGGGGTCAATCACGTCCCAGGACTCGGCCAGTTGGGGCTTTAGCTCGTGGGCCGCGGTCTTGGGGTCTACCAGATCGTAGGTCAGTAGATGCTCGTAGAGCATCGTTGCACCTGGCGCGTCCATAGTCTGCTGGATGACATTATCCAGGCTCTCCAGGTTCTTGGTGCGGGAATAGACAAGGATGCCGCCCCGCTTAACCTTGGCAACCGTCGCCACAGGCGACTCGCCTTGGCGAGGTGTAGCCGCGGCTGGCGCCTGAGGCGCGGCCGTGGCGGCTGGCGTCTGAGACGCAGCCGTGGCGGCCGGCGCCTGGGGCGCAGCCGTGGCCGCAGCCGGAGCGGCGGGCTTGGCCGGCGCGGGGGTAGCTGCCGACGGGGCACACGCCCCCAGCAGAGCTACTACGGCAAACAATGTAACCTTCAGGTAAACACTGGATCGCATCGACTTCTCCTCCCTGTCTTCCGTGCCCTTTCTCTTCCAAGTCCAGGGCAGTATCGTTGGACCGATAAAAGAGCGATATCCCGACTACAGCGTCGCGATTACGACCACGAATACCTTGATCTCACTCGACCTTCCTTTCACCTCCTCGTCTAGACATCTGCCGGCAGGGGCACCCCGGCGTTCAACCTGGTAGTGACGACTTGAGTCGTGACCGTCCCAGCGACTGAAGTCGTCACTACCGACAGCAGGAAGTGCTTCGCCCCTGCTTCAACCCTTGAAAGTTGTGTGAGCATTTATGTAGTCCCAGTCCAGCACGGCGCCCGGCTTCTCGCCGCGGTCTAGTATGGGGGGCCGTGGTCGCCACATTTTACATGCCTTGGGGTCCGCCAGAATTGTGGCATAGCCTCGCGGGCGAGTCAAGCATTTCTGGTCGGCATCGTGGAAGATGGGCTATCCTAACCAGCGAATAGCTCCTATGATGTTCAAAGGACCATGGCGATCCAAGGGTGGCGATGGCCGCCGCATCTCAATTCACAGGAGAGGATGAAGATGGACCTGGACAAGATCCGTGACCTCGTCGAAGTTACAATGGACATAGGCGAGTACCTCACTGGGATGGGTTGGTTTTTCTCACAACCACGATCCCACATTCGTGAGTTACTGACCTCTCCCTCTACCTCTGCAGAAACACCTTCCGCAACCGCAACTGGTGACGCTGGACGTGGTCTCTCGATTGTCACCCTGTCCTGCCGCCAATCGACCCAGAAGGGCGCCAGGACGTGGCGCCGAAAGCGAAGGACCTCAATCCAATTTGCGACAGCTATGTGCGGGGCGTTGAGATGCTTCGCTTCGTTCAGCATGACGAATTGCATAATTTGACACCGAGCGGGCTATCTTGGTATACTGACTCTCAGTCGTTTTCAGGTGGGCCAGCCGTTAGTATCGGAGGATAGCGTGTACGCGGTTATCGACACAGGTGGCAAGCAATACAAAGTTGAGATAGGCCAGCGGATCGAGGTAGAGCAACTGCCGGCGGCCGAGGGCGAGACCATCGAGTTGGACCGGGTCCTTATGGTGGTGGGCGACGAAGGCACTATCGTGGGGCAGCCCCACGTGGCAGGGGCTAAGGTGGTAGCCCAGGTGATGGGCCATTTCAAAGACGATAAGGTGATTGTCTTCAAGTACAAGAACAAGACCCGCTACCGCCGCAAGCTGGGCCATCGACAGCCCCTAACCCGGCTGGCCATACTGGGCATCACCACGGCTGCAGAGTCCGCAGACTAAGAAGGGGAAGAACCGATGGCACACAAGAAAGGAATGGGTAGCTCTCGCAACGGGCGGGACAGCAAGCCCAAAATGCTAGGCGTGAAGCGCTACGCCGGTCAGGCCGTACGCGCGGGGACCATCATCCTGCGGCAGCGGGGCACGCAAATCCTGCCCGGCGAGAACGTGGGTATCGGCCGCGACCATACACTCTACGCCAAAGTGGACGGCGCCGTGGCCTTCGACTACGCCCGCAAGAACAAGAAACAAGCCAGTATTATCCCGGCCTGAGGCAAGCGATGAAAAAAGGAATCCATCCGAAATATTATGAAGATGCCACGATCTCGTGCGCCTGTGGCAACGCCATCAAGGCCGGGTCCACCAAGCCCGCGATCAGAGTGGAGATTTGCTCCGTCTGCCATCCGTTTTTCACGGGGCAGCAGCGCATCCTGGACACGGGAGGCCAGGTGGAGCGGTTCATGCGCCGGCTGGACGCGTCCAGGCGGGCGAGCGGGAGCTCGTCGGGCGAAGCAAGAGAAGGCAAGGAGGGCTCATCCTCTCAGGCCTGATTCCCGGCAGGGACCTGTTGCATCGGCTTCGGCGCAGCATAGCGTGTGATACAATAGGGAAGGCAACCGCCTGCAATTGGCCTGCCTTCCCTTGTTTTCGCAATAAGGGTTTGCCTGAGAAGAGGACCGGAATAGGGTGGTAAATGAACGAGGTTAGATACGGCGGGCAGGCGATCATCGAAGGGGTGATGATGCGCGGCGGCCGCGTTGTCGTCTCCGCGGTCCGCAGCCCGTCGGGCCACATCGTGACCCAGACCGAGCATCTGCGGGGGCTGGTCTACGAGAAGGCCTGGGCGCGCTGGCCCATCGTCCGCGGCCCGCTCAATCTGTGGGACACCCTGTTGCTCGGCATCCGCGCCCTCCTCTTCTCGGCCAACATCGCCATCGACGAGGAAGAAGAGAAGCCTACTTCCGGCGTGATATGGGGCACGATGGCGCTCTCATTGGCAATGGCCGTGGGCGTCTTCTTCGTGCTCCCTGCCCTGGTGGCCGGAACGCTCGACCCGTTCATCCGGTCTTCTTTTGAGGCCAACATGTCGTCGTTGGTCAGCAACTTCCTCGAAAAAGCGTTGAGGCTGGGGCTGCTGATCGGCTATATCTATGGCATCGGCTTCATGCCGGATATCCGCCGCGTGTTTGCCTATCACGGCGCCGAGCACAAGGCCGTGAACGCGTTCGAGGCCGGCGCGCCCTTGGAAGTCGCGCACGTGAAGAAGTACAGCACATCCCATCCCCGCTGCGGCACCAGCTTCCTACTGGTGGTGGTCGTCGTCTCCTTCGTTCTGTTTCTGTTGCTGGGCCAGCCTCCCCTGGTCGAGCGCATCGTCTCTCGCATAGTACTGATTCCTATCGTCGCCGCCATCGCCTACGAGCTCATCCGCGTCGGCGCGGCCCACCAGCGCAACCGGCTGGTCCGACTGCTGCTCCTGCCCGGCCTGGCTATGCAGTCCCTGACGACACGCGAGCCGGACGAACATCAGATAGAGGTGGCCCTGGCCGCCCTCAAGAGCGTCATCGCCCAGGAGCAAGCCATCGCCGCGGAACCAGCCCCCTCCATCGCCCCCGCCCCAGGTTAGTCGCAGCCCAAGCCGCTCCACAGCCAGCCGGCGGGTCGGCCACCTTCCTCAAGCTCCCTCTGCAAGAGACGCTGCCCCCAAAGCCTCCATCTGAGTGCGTGCCACATCGCCGGCATGTATGGTAGCATGTCCTTTGATCCTACCGTGGGGAGCGTACGTTTTGTCCCAAGACTATGTACCGATGTCCCGCGGCCGGCTGTGGCTTGTCCAAATCGGGGTAGGGCTCGGCGTCGTGCTCACTACTAGCGATTCCGGCAGCATCAACGTAGCGCTTTACCGGCTCGCCCAGACCTTCGAGGTCAGCACGTCTACCGCCTCCTGGCTGGTCCTGATCGGCTTCCTGACTATCACCAGCACCCTGCTCATCTTCGGGCGGCTCTCCGACATACTCGGCAACAAGCGCGTGTTCACCGGCGGCTTCCTGGTGTTCGGCGCGGGCTCCATCCTCTGCACCCTGGCGCCGAGCTTCCCGCTGTTGCTGTTATTCAGGGGCATCCAGACCCTGGGCGCGTCGATGCTGTCGGCCAACTCGTCGGCCATTCTGACCGAGTGCTTCCCCGTTCATCAGCGGGGGACCGCCCTGGGCATCAACAGCACCCTGGTGGGGGCAGGCTACTTCATCGGGCCCATCATCGGCGGGTTCGTATCCGCCACCTTGGGCCCCCGGTATGTGTTCCTCTCGAATGTGCCGCTGGGACTCATCGGCTTCATCGTCGCGACCATCATCCTGCCCTCGCAGCGGCCCTCCAGGTCGTACAGCGTCGACATCGCGGGCGCGCTGCTTTTCGCATTCTCCGTCACCTGCCTGCTGCTGGGCCTCAACCAGGCCAAGTCATCGGGCTGGGCTTCGATCGACGTGCTGGCTTATTTGGCCGTGTTCGTCGCCGCGCTTGGTGTCTTTCTGCTGGTTGAGCGTCGCAGCAAGGAACCGATGGTCGACCTGTCATTGTTCTCCACCCGCCTGTTCTCCCTCTCGCTGCTCAGCGCCTTCTTCATCTTTATGGGCACTTCCCTGTCCGACCTGGTCGTGCCGCTGTTCGTCCAGCAAGTGCTGCTGCTGGGCCCGGCGACGGCCGGCATGCTTGCCTCTATAGTGCCCCTCGTGCGTATGTTCTTCTCTTCCCTCAGCGGCTGGCTATCGGACCGCACCGGGACCCGCATTCTGGCGACGGCCGGCGCCCTCGTCGTAGGACTGGGCATCCTGGGGCTGAGCCGGCTGGATGAAACGTCGGACTTGTGGCACCTGATGGCGCTGCTGGTGGTCATTGGCGTCGGATCGGGGCTGTTCTTCTCGCCCAATATGAGCGCCATAATGGGCTCCGTGCCCAGGGGCCGGCTCGGCATGGCCTCCAGCGCCATCGGCGCCCGGCGCAACCTCGGACAATCGGTCGGCGTGGCCGTGGGCGCCACGCTCCTGCCGCCGCTCACCGGCCTGACCCCGGCCGAGATGGCCGGCTCGTTCCAGGCGGCCCTCGCGTTCGGCTCGCTCGCAGTGGCGCTGAGCGCGGTGGTCGCCGCGCTCAGCGGGTCGGCGGCCGTGGTCCGGCAGAGGGCGCGGACGGCCAAGCCGCAGGTCGGTCTAGACTAGCTTCTGCAGGTAGGCCACCGCCTCGGCCAACTGGTCCTGGTCGGTCTGGCCGGGCCTCTTCGGCCCCAGGTGCTCCGGACAGATGAGGCCCTGATAGCCGATGCCTTTCAGCAGGGTGAACACCCGGTTCCAGTCCAGGTCGCCCTCGCCGGGCATCGTCTCATCGTAGCGGAGCCAGTAGTCCGTCCCCACGCTGCGCTTCAAGTCGCGGGCGTGAGCGAAGACGATCTTGTCGCCGTAGGCGGGAATGGTCTCGTATACGTCGTCGCCGCCCATGTACATTTTGGTGCAGTAGGTGAGTGCATTGTACTCGCTGGGCAGGGCCTCGAAAAACCGCCAGTTGGTGGCCTCGTCCCAGACGAGCATGGTGCCGGGGATGTAGTAAGCGTGGGCGGCCAGCCGCAGACCGGACTTCTCAGCCTGTTCGATAATCGGTCGAAAGAAGGCGAGCATCCGGACCCACTGCTCTTCCTCTGAAATCCCGGGCGCCGGAGCCGGCGCGCGGTTGTAGTACAGCGCGCTGTACACGCCCGCCTCGCCCACCACCTGGACCGTCCGCCGGAATGCTTCCGCCTCGCCGCGAGCCGAAAGCTCCCCCAGCAGCGCTGCCGGGCTTGGGCGGCCGATGTTCATCGTCGGCACGTTAATCCCCGCCTTGTTCAGAGCGTCGATGACCCGCTTCAGGCTGGCCGGGTCCGGGTAGCCGTTCTGTTTGTAGCCGTCGATAGACGACGCTGAAAGGCAGATTTCATCGACATTGATGCGCTTGCAGAACTCGATCAGCCCTTTGATATCCTGGGCACCGGCGTGTATGCCTACCTTCACCGTAGTCTTCCTCCTCGTGACTCAGTCATAATTTCGCTGCCCTCTGCGTATTGTACTCTATCTCGTGTGCGCACACTAAACCAAAGCTAAGGTGGGATCTACATGGAATCCCGGGAAAACCACGCGAGTTTCACTTTGGCTTTAGTTTAGGTGAGGCTTCCAGCCAGCGGCGTTGGGGCTTTGCGATCGACGGCCTGATCTCCGCCTGATCAGGCGACGGACAGGGTAATGAACGCCAGGGCCATAACATTCGAAGGTGCGGGCCGGACAATGTTGTATAATATTACTGGGGACTTGGCCTCTGTGCTTATTGCACTCTGGCCCAGCGTTTGGTCTATTTAATCTCTCCTGCACATAGATCACGAGCAGTTCCTTTATTCTGTTATGCTTCAGGTGAAGATGAAGCAGCTACACAAGCCCAGAATACGCGTTTTGCTGGCCCTCATCGCCGCCTTGATTTTGCTCGGTGGAGGCTTTGTTGGCGGTGTCTCGGCCGAGCGTGCCGGCGTGCTCCCCGGCACGCTCGTATTCGAGCCCCCCGATGTTGCCTCCACTTTCAGCATATTCTGGGAGACGTGGGACCTGGTCCAGCAGCACTACGTCGACCGGAGCGCAATCAACCCCGTCCAAATGACCTACGGGGCCATTCAGGGAATGCTCGCCTCACTCGGAGATGTGGGCCACACCCGCTTTCTCTCGCCCCAGGACTTGAAGTCAGAGCAGGAATCCCTGTCCGGACAGCTCCAAGGGATCGGCGCCGAGCTCGGAGTGCGCAATGGCCGGCCCACCATCGTAGCCCCAATTCCTGGGTCTCCTGCTCAAAAGGCAGGCCTGCGCCCCGGAGACACTATCGTTCGAGTCGACGGCCAGGACGTATCGAGCCTCTCGCTGGACCAGATCGTTTCCCTGGTGCGCGGTAAGCCGGGCACCAGCGTGACTTTGACCGTGATTCATCGTGGGGAGACCAGCCTCACCAATATCACCATCGTCCGTGCCGAAGTGAAGGTGCCGATGGTCTCCTGGGCGACGCTGCCGGGCACCACCGTCGCTCACGTGCAGGTCAGCGAATTCGGCGAGCACAGCACCGATCAGCTCGTGGCAGCCATCAACGCTGCCCACGCCGCCGGCGCGACGGGCCTCATCCTCGACCTGCGAAACAATCCGGGCGGCCTGCTGCAGGAAGCTGTCGGGACGGCCAGCCAGTTCCTGCGGGATGGGAACGTTCTTCTCGAGCGGGACGCGCAGGGCCACACAAGGCCGTTTCCCGTGCAATCAGGCGGCGTGGCCCTCGATGACCCGCTGGTCGTCCTGGTCAACGAAGGCAGCGCCAGCTCGGCAGAGGTCGTGGCCGGGGCCATACAGGACCATAAGCGCGCCCCACTGGTGGGAACGATTACCTTCGGCACCGGCACCGTGCTCACACAATACAACCTGAGCGACGGGTCGGCGGTCCTGCTGGGAACTTCAGAGTGGCTGACGCCGGACGGACACCAGATATGGCACCACGGCATCGTACCCAACATCCAGGTGGCGCTGCCCCCGGACGCAGTCCCGCTCATCCCCGAAGAAGAGAGCAGCCTCACGCCGGAGCAGCTCCAGGCCAGCCAGGATACCCAACTGCTGCGGGCCCTGCAAGAGCTGACCCAGAGCACAACCCCACAGTAGGGAATTGGGCAACGATTGCCGTGCGGCGCGCCATTATTTTAATTGGAGAGGCTATTAGAGTGAAGGAGGACGAAATGAAGACTCACGGTTTCCGAGGATTTGCGGCGGTGTTGCTCGTAGCGATGATGATCGTCCTGTTCGGTGCCGGCTGCCAGTTAGCCAGCATCGCACCGACGGGCGTCACCGCTGCGCCTCCTGCCGCGGCCGTCGCGCCGACCACACAGCAGGCGCCTTCTGGGAGCACGGTGGCGGCGACGAACGGCGATTTCCGCAACGCTATCCGCGATGTGGCTGCAGCCGCCAGGCCATCCGTCGTGCAGATCACCAGTCAGCAGATCCAGACCGACCAGTTCAACCGCCCGTTCGCCGTGCCGCAAGGTGTCGGCTCCGGGGTCATCTACGACAATCAAGGGCATGTCCTGACCAACAACCACGTCGTCGAGGGGGCGCAGCAACTGCTGGTGTCGCTGCCGGACGGAAGGTCGTTCGACGGCAAGCTGATCGGACGTGACCCCCAGACCGACCTGGCGGTGGTCCAGATCACCGGCGACAACCTGCCCATCGCCCAGTTGGGTGACTCGAGCCAACTGCAGATAGGCGACTGGGTGGTAGCCATCGGCAATGCCCTTGCCCTTCCCGGCGGGCCCACGGTGACCAAGGGCACGGTGAGCGCCCTCGGCCGGACCGTCCAAGAGCCGGGGTCCAGCTCTGCTATCCCGGGCGCAGCCACCAGCCAAGGGCCGTTCCTGTTCGATGTCGTCCAGACGGACGCGCCCATCAATCCCGGGAACTCAGGCGGGCCCTTGCTGAACCTGGACGCGCAGGTGATCGGGATCAACACCCTGGTCGCCGGCCAGGCAGAGCCGGGCGTACAGGCCGTCGGCATCGGATTCGCTATCTCCATCAACGCCGCGAAGCCGATCGCCGATCAGCTCGTGGCCACGGGGCAGGTCGTCCACGCGTTCATGGGCGTCAGCTACGTCCCGCTCAATCCCCCCATCGCCGCCCAGTTGGGCATCAACCAGACCTCAGGCGTGGTCGTCCAGCAAGTCGTTCCGGGCTCGCCTGCCGCTACCGCCGGCCTTCGCGCGCAAGATGTCATCACCGAGATCGATGGCACCCCTTTGGTGGGAGACTCCGACCTGGCCAAGGCCATCAGCACGCACAAGCCGGGAGATACGGTCACGCTGACGGTGCTCAGAGGCAACCAAAAGACGAGCATAAAAGTGACGTTGGGCACGCTGCCTTCGCAGTAACCAGCAATCAATAATATGAGCAGGCCGATACAAATCGGCCTGCTCACGCGACGGCTTTCGCTCACTTGGCTCGGCTGCACGTTACGAAGTCAACGCGCCTGGCCGCGCCGTCTGCGCTCAGATGGGCAGGCTTTCTCCACCGCGCCGCCATCGCTCCCTCACCTCTTCCCAAGAGGGCACGCCGGCCAGGCCGGGCCGCTCCACGGCAAAGCTGGCCACACAGTTGGCGAAGTCGGCGGCAGTCCGCGGGTCACCGCGTCGTGCCAGATGGAGCAAGAACGCCGCCGCAAAGACGTCTCCCGCGCCGGTTGGGTCGGCCTCCACAGCCGGCCACGCCGGGCAATGCACGCGCTGGCCCCGGCAGTGCACGGTAGCCCCGGCGGGGCCCTGCGTGACTGCAAGCAGCCGCGCCCACCGGGCATATTGGGCGAGCAACTGAGAATCGTCGCCCATGTCGTGGGCGCTCAAGATGGCGGCATCCGACCGACGCAGGACCGATTCGGCATCCCGCCAGGGACATTGCCGGACGTTCCCGCGCTCATCCCATTTCCGCATCCAGCCCTGGGGCGCGACGGCCACCAGTGAATCAGAGAAAAGCTTGATCAAATCAGGGGGTACTTCCTGGGCGATAGGGCCCAACAGGACGACGGTGCCCTTTCGCCATTCGGGGGGAATGTCCTGAATGGGCGTAGCCTGGGCCAGCAGCACCTGGCGGCGGCGGTTGTCGGAATAGATATTGCAGAAGGTAGTGGTGCGCTCGGAGGGGGCGCACCGGACATCGATCCCGTCGAATGTGTCGTCCAGCGCGAGGTCCGGGCCCGCTGCGGTGACGACCCTGACCGTCGCTCCCAGCCGATGGGCCGTCAGCGCCGCGTAGGCAGCGCATCCGCCGAGCCGCTCGCCGCCCGGCGTCAGGTCGCGGCAGATATGCCCGACGACCAGGAATGCCAGTCCAGAGAACGGCGGTGACAAGGTCAGGCTTTGGGGGAGATGACTACTCTGCGCTCGTCACCCTCGCCGATGCTCTCGGTCGTGACGTACGGGCTGTTCCGCAGCGCGAGATGCACCACCCGGCGCTCGTGGGCTGGCATAGGGTCGAGGGTCACGGGCTGCCTGCGGGTGCGCACCCGGTCGGCAACACGCCGGGCCAGTCCACTCAGGTATTCCTCCCGGCGCAGACGGTAGCCTTCGACATCTACTATTACCCTGGGCCAGTACTGGAGCCGGCGTCCCACGATGAGGTTGGTGAGAAACTGCAGACAGCTAAGCGTCTCGCCGCGCCGGCCGATCAGGATGCCCATATTCTCGCCGGTTATGTCCAGCACTACCGGCTCCTCGTCGGGGCCTGCCGCCTCGGCAGGCTTACGAACCGTGACGCTGGCCGGAATGTGCATGCCGTCGAGGATCGTCTGCAAGACTTCCTGCGCCACTTCTTTTATTCTCTCGGCGGACGGTGGCTCCGCCTCGGCCCCCCGGACCGAAACGAGGATTCGAGCGCTCTCTCCACCAATACCTAGTATGCCGCGACTCCCCTCCGAAAGGATCGATATCTCGAGGCGATCCTCTGGGACCTGTAATCGGGCGACCGCGATTTCTATCGCCTCTCTTACACTCTTGGCCGTTATCTCCAGGCTTTCCACACCGTCCTCCTTCGAAGCACAGGGCTCACTAGAAGTTATAACCGACAGCCCTCTATACGGCCGGTCCTGGTAGCCTGCTTGGTCTACTTCTTTTTTCTCCCCCGTCGCCTTCGCGACCGCTCCGACGCCTCGCCAGAATCGCCGCCGGCATCCCTGCCATTGCCAGGGTTGCCGCTGGCCACCTGGGCATCCGCGCCGCTCCCGATGGCGGATGATGCTCTGGCCGTCATACCAGCGCCGGTCGCGGCAGTAGCCAGGGTCTGCCGAGCGGGGAGAAGCGAGCCCCATCCAGTCATGAAGTACTGTTGAACCAGACTAAAGAGGTTTGAAGTAGCCCAATATAGCACCAGCCCTGCCGGCACTTGGAATGCAAAGAACACAAACATCAGCGGCATAAACTGCATCATCGAGTTCATCATCTGCTGCTGTGGATCATCGGAGTGGGGCGTCATCATTTTTTGCAGCGCCCACTGCGATATGCCCGTGAACAGGGTCAGTATCGGCCATCCCATCGGTGGCCATGCTAACAGGGCCTCCGGCTGGGCCAGATTCGTAATCCACAGAAACGGCTGTGCGAAATCGGGGTAGAGCTGAGGCAGCTCATACAGCGCACGGTACAGCGCGAACCATATTGGCATCTGGATGAGCATCGGCACGCATCCCAGCGCGGGGTTGACACCGTGCTCTTTGTAGAGTCGCATCTGCTCCTGCATCTGCTTCTCTTTGTCCTTGGCGTACTGCTTCTGGATCTCCCTTAGCTTCGGCTGGAGCTCCTGCATCGCGCGCGAGGACTTGAGCTGCTGGTACGTGAGCGGGAAAGTCAAAATTCTGATTACTACCGTGAACGCGACTATAGAGAGGGCCCACCCGCCGGGCAAGCCCCACTGAGCAAATGTAGAATGAAAGTACACCAGGCCTGCAGCAAGAGTATTTATGACTGCGGCCCAAAGTTCACCCATAAATTCCTAAATATACCCCCTGTCAGCCCGTGTAAGTGAAGCTACCGGACCGGATCGTAACCGCCAGGATTGAACGGATGGCACCTGGCTAACCGCTTCACAATCAGCCACCCGCCGCGCCACACGCCATATCGGCGCACCGCTTCCCACCCATACTCTGAGCAGGTAGGATAGAAGCGACAGGACGGGGGAAGCACCCTGGAGAGTGTGCGCTGATACAATCGTATCAACCCCATCACCATCGTCTGGGAGAGCGACCTGGCCGGCTCACACCCGGCCCGCTCCCCGGCCGGTTTCTGGCTCATCATTCGATCCTCGCTCGGCCAGTAGTCCGGTCCGTTCCAGGGCCTGGTGCATCGCCGCCTGCAACTCCTGGTACGAAGCAGCCACTGCCCGCTGCCGGGCTATGATCACCAGGTCCCAGCCTGGGCGCAGCCGCTCGGTGTACCGTCGCACTATTTCCCGGAGCCTCCGGCGTACCCGATTCCGCACCACAGCCGTCCCCAACCGCCTGCCTATCGAAAACCCGAATCGGGTCACAGAAACGGCGTTTGGAGAGGCGTAGACAACTACCCAGGGATTGCCCCAGGCTTTCCCGTCCCGGCGTACCTTTTCGAACTCCGCCCGCTTGGTCAATCGGTGTTGCTTCCACATGAAGCAATTGCCGGTGGCTTTGGCGGGGTGCCCCCGCTCTTTTTCTGCCACCGGCGCAATCATCCGAAGTACTTAGACTACCGTTAGCCGTTTTATCCCTTTCAGACGCCGCGCCCTCAGGACTGCTCTCCCGCCGCGAGTGCTCATCCGTGCCAGGAACCCGTGTTCTCGCTTGCGAGGGATGCTTTTTGGTTGATATGTTCGCTTCGGCAAGTTTTCACCTTTCGTTCTGGCTCTTGTAAGGGATTATACGCTCTGTCGACGTAACTGTCAACTGGATTGGCGACCTGCCAGCCCGCCTACCCCGGCCGCTCGCTCCGGAAAGACGCCAGCATCTGTCGCAACGCGGCGAGGCCGCTCCCGTTATCCGCTAACGGGGTGGACAGCGTGACTACCCATCCCATGCCTTGCTGGACGAAGAGGACCTGGGTCACATTGTAGCGGAGCTCGCCCGACGATACGGGGTATTTCACGATCATCGCCCGGGCTCCCGGTGGGACAGACTCCGGTTGCGCCTGGGCCTGGATGCCACCGGCGCCCAGGCTCTGCAGGTTGGTGAGCGCAAACGTCTCGCTCTCCACGCCCGCGGCCACCGGCTGGGCATAGAGGGTGATGCTGGGCGTGAAGCCGCTCTGGCTCTGCCCCAGGAAGGCATCTGCCGTTAGATTGCCTACCTTGACGCCTCCAGGCCGCGGCGACCATGTCTCTGGATAGCTCAACGAGTACGGGAATTGGGTAGACCGATACGTCAAGGTCCCGCTCAGAGGCGCACCCGTGGTCGGAGTCGGACCGGAACCGCTCGGCGTGGGCAACGCCGTTCCCCCTCGTGGCGTGGGAGAGCCGCTGGCACCCGATGCAGGCGTCGCCCTGGGCTGCGAGCCTGCCGGCGTGGCGGCGGTTCCCGAGTAGACGACCGAAGCGGACAGCGTGGGGGTGGGCGCCGCGGCCACGTTGGCCTGGACGACGTTCCCGGAATCATTCCCGTTCTCCTCGTCGGGGGGCACGAAGAAGTACACGTAGGCAGCGAAGCCGATCACCCCGAAGAGCAACAGCAGGGCAAGGGTGCCCAGAACAAGTGGAAGGCCACCTCCTGATGAGCGTCGTGATCGTGAGCGAGCCATTAGCAGTTCCTACCGTGATAATCTTGAGGGAGCGGCCGTCGGGCAGCCGCTCGCTCCGAAAGTCGTCGTAAGCGCAGGCCCATCACCGATTGGCCTGCCACAGGGATGATAGCGTCTGAAGCGGTGAGTGTCAATTCGAGTGACCGTAATAAACTCCAGATAATAAATATAAGTTGACCCCGACTTAACTAGTCCCTATAATCACATACGATATTCGAATGCAGTCCTACACCGAACGACACTGGCAACGAAGGAGAACAGATGGCGCGAGCAAAAGTGGGGGTAATCGGAGGCAGCGGCCTCTATCAGATGGAAGGCCTGACCAATGTCGAAGAAGTCCGAATCGACACGCCTTTCGGCGCTCCCAGCGACGCCATAACCATCGGCAACCTGGGCGACACATCGGTCGCCTTTCTTCCCAGGCACGGCCGGGGGCACCGCATCAGCCCCAGCGAATTGCCCTTCCGCGCCAATATCTACGCGCTGAAGCTGCTCGGCATAGAATCGATCGTCTCCGTCAGCGCCGTGGGCAGCCTGCGAGAGGACTACGCGCCTCTCGATATCGTGGTCCCGGACCAGCTCTTCGACCGGACGCGCGGCCGGGTCGGCACCTTCTTCGGCGATGGCCTGGTGGCCCACGTGGGGATGGCCGAGCCTTTCTGCCCGGCGCTCAGCCAGCACCTTTACGAGACGGCCTTGAGTGTCACCCCCCGGGTGCACAAAGGGGGGGCTTACGTGTGCATCGAAGGTCCCCAGTTCTCCACCAAAGCCGAGTCGCGGGTCTACCGGCAATGGGGAATGGACATCATCGGTATGACGGCCATACCGGAGGCCAAGCTGGCCCGCGAAGCCGAGATCTGCTACGGCGCGCTGGCTATGGTCACCGATTACGATGTCTGGCACGAGACCACGGAAGCCGTCACGGCAGAGATGGTGGTAATGAACCTGCTCAAGAACGTGGCGACCTCGCAGCAAGTGCTGCTCAAAGCTATTCCGTCGATGCCGCCCATGCACACTTGCCATTGCCAGCGGGCACTGAGCGATGCCCTGGTAACCGAGAAACATCTGGTGCCTGTCGAAACTAGACAACGTTTGGCTGCTATTATTGACCAGTATATGTAACTATTCGCCGAAAAGGAGCCGCCTGTGCAGTTCAGCCGCACAGCGCTAATGCTGGGACTTGCGGCATTGGGCCTGGCCCTGGGTCTGGTGCTCGGAACTCGGATTTCGGGGCCCCGCAACGCAAGCATCGAGTCCTACCTGGCGATGGCTGCTACCCTGTACGCTGAGGGAGAGAGCATCGACAGCGTGAGGGACCGCCTGGCCTGGCTGAAGGGCTACGACCTTCCCGGCACGCTACGGTCGATGTCCGATAAATATGATCGCGACCCTCAGAAGAGGGACCAGGCTGTGGCGTTGCGTCGCCTGGCCGAAGCGCTGGCAACTACTCCGAAGACAACGGGCACGCCGAAGGCAAAGCCCGGCGCTCCGGCCGCCTCGCCCACGGCAATGGCGTCGATTCCGACACCACCAGCAGCGAGCACCACGCCTACCCCTGCCCCCGGCGGCCGGCTTCCGCCGCTCGCGGCAAATCAGCTCCCGCGCCCGGGCGTGATCCGTCCGGAGGGCGGCGGATCGACCAACCTGCGCATCAAGCCGGCGACGGTCAACTCTCCCGTCATTCGCATTCTACCGGCTGAAGCCAAGGTACGTATCCTGCGAGTGGTGGAAGGCGAGGCGGTTTCTCCGGGCGAGCCCTGGTGGTACGAAATCGAGTTCGAAGGTTCCACCGGTTTCGTGTACTATCGGCTAGTGGAGTGGTGAGTGCGTCCACACCGGCGCGGCGAAAGTGGCTGGCTGATCATCTCAGCAGTGGTGTTTGTTAGCATACTCCTGCTGGGTGTCCTTCTGGCCTCCACCCTGCCACCCATCGTCGACCCGCTGATGAGAGATGCCCCAACTGATGAGACGATCGTTCTGATTGCCTACTTGTATGACCGGGAGGGCGTGCTGAACAACGCACGCGATCGCCTGGCGCTGTTGGGGGAGAAAGGCTCCGATCAGGTAGTGGACGACCTGGCGTCCAACTACCCGAAGACACATCCCGACCAGCCGCGGGAAGCTCAAAGCCTGGGCCGCCTGGCGAAGGACCTGGGGCTATCTAAGCCGGCAGGCCGTCCCTCCGGCCAGGGATCGAAAGACGATCTGGGCTGGCTGGGGACGACCCTGCTGGTGGTGTTCCTGCTTCTGATGGTGGGGTCCTTCATGGCCAGCGTCACGCGCGGCCGCTGGAGCACGGCCTTCGCCGGCCTCGGCCAGGGAGCCAGGCGGCTGAGACCGCCAGCCGAGCCGATAGACGATTCGATGGGGAGGGCCAGCGCTCCGCCGGCAGAGCCGATAGAAGAACCGACGCCGGCCCGCTGGCTCGAAGCCCCCAAGCAGTGGTGGAGTCGCCTCACCTCCAGCCGGCAGTCGGCCCGACGGAGAGAGCGGAGCATGACCGCGAGAAGGCCGGCGTCGTACGAAGCTGATATCGAGCCGTCGCCGCGCCCGTGGGGAGTCGAGCCACCCCCCGAGCCCGTGGCCGAGCCCGGACGCCTGTTGCTCTCGTTTCAGTCTACTTACCGGGCAGGGCAGGACCCCTACCAGGAGGTGTACCCCATCCTGGAGGACCAGACCGCCGTGCTCATCGGCGCCTGCGGCCTCAGCCCTGGCCTGGCGTCGGACCCCAGCCGGCCCGAGCGATACCACACGATGGTGGTCTGGCTGCACGATTATCGAAATCCGCACGTGCTCCGCAACACCGTGCTGGTCAGCCGGGGACTATACTACGACAGGCCTCAAGACCTGGAGGACTGGCTGAACAGCCAGCCCATTCAAGCCGCGCTTCCAGCCGAACCCGGGCGCTCGATGACCCTGGAAGGGGCGGCGCTCCGCGCGCGGGTGTCGGTCTTGGAAGTGGAGACCGAGCCGATGAGCAACCCCAGCGGCCCCATTGCGTGGCTGGTGTTGCGCTTCGATATCACACTGAAACAACCGACCCCCCGGGTATCGGCCGGGATATGATCGATGCCGCCGGGGGAATTGGAGGGCTGAGACGCGACGTCCCGCCCCGATGCCCGCGGTTGCAGCTTCTGAAGGAGACACGCCGGTGGTATTGAGTGATAAGACGATCAAAGAGCAGCTCGATGCTGGCCGCATCGTCATTCGCCCTTTCGACCCGGCTTGCCTCCAGCCCTCCAGCGTCGACCTCCATCTGAGCAGCCAGTTCCGGGTGTTCCGCAACACTCGCTACCCCTATATCGACGTCCGCTGCAACCAGGATGGCCTCACCGAGCTAGTCGAGGTCAAGCCCGACGAGCCGTTTATGCTCCATCCCGGCGAGTTCGTGCTGGGCAGCACGCTGGAATGGGTGGGGCTGCCGGACGACATCGTGGGACGGCTGGAGGGCAAGAGCTCGCTGGGACGGCTCGGGCTGATCATACACTCCACTGCCGGCTACGTCGATCCGGGCTGGCAGGGACGCCTCACCCTGGAGCTGAGCAACGTCGCCAACCTTCCCATCACGTTGTACTATGGCATGCGCATCGGGCAGATATCCTTCCTGCGGATGACCACGCCGGTCGAGCACCCGTACGGCTCCGCCGTCCTGGGCAGCAAGTATCAGGGACAGGAAGAGCCCACTCCCAGCCGCTTCCACGAAGACTTCCAAGGGCCGAAGGCGAAGTAGTCGCCCCCTAAGGAGGCAGGACCTCCACTACCGCCGGGATTCTCCCTACTTTGGGGTCGGCCAGCTTGCCGAAGGCGGCGAAGCTCAGGTCCGCCACGATGGGGAAGCGGAAGCCGCCGGTGTCCTTTACCACTGCCGTGATGCTGGCGCCGGTGGTCCCGTGGGTGATTTTCACTTTGGTCCCCAGGGGATACATATTGCTGGCCACGGTAGTGACGTCGTTCATATCGTAGGTCTGGCCGTTCGCCATCTTCCGGCCGTGGAACTGGCCGCCGTACCAGGTGGCATCGCCGCTCACCCGATACTCGCCGGCCTGGGGCTTCCAAAGGCCCGGCGGCGGGTCCTCGGGATAGGGGGCTTTGGCCGGGAGTATGCCCGCCTCTTTTGCGAGGTCGCCGCCGTTGGCCACGGTCACCTGTCCGGCCCTGGCCCACGCTGTATCGACCTTCCATTCCTGCAGCACCGCACGCTGCAGCCGGACCACATAGGCAGTGCCCATATCCTCTACCCGAGAAGTGGGCAAGCCATAGCGCTGGAGCGGCTCGTCCACGCCGAAGTAGGCGTCTCGCATAGCCGGGCGCGCGTCGAGCAGGGCCAGCCGGGCATTGACGATGTCGCTCGGGCTCTTGCCCGCATCGAAGCTGCTATCGAGCGGCCGCGGCGTGCCACGCACGTTGAACAGCCAGTCGTCTTTCGAGGCGGCAGTCAACTGGTCCAGGGCGTTCACCAGGAGGGCCTTTCCCTGGTCAGGACGCCACTGCAGCACGCCCTTCTGCATCGCCTGGGAGACGTATCCATCCCAGATGAAACGGCGCGAGACGGGGTAGCCCAGGCTGTCGACGCCGCCCAGACGCTGGAACTCGCTCCAGAAGCGAACGCCTCCGTCGTCGGTCACGCTGAAGCCTTTGGGGCTGCTGCCCGTCGGGAAGCCGTTCGCCTGGGTGAAGAAGTGGCCAGAGGGAAGCTCCCACTCCAGCGCTGACGCCGAGGCTGCCGGCTGAGGCCGACCGGCCATCAGGAGGCTCACGACCAACGCTCCGACGAGTATCGTCCGCATCCTTTGGCATACCCCACAGCTACATCTTAATTGCTTGTAATGATACTAATCAGAGACCGACCGGTCAAGCAAATGCTGGTCGACCGCACCCACTTGCTCTGACTCCTTTTTTCCCTTATGCTGAGAGCTATGAATGCTGGCTCGGCGAGGCTGGTAACTGGCAGCCAGGTGGCGATTGTCGGTGGTGGACCCGCAGGAAGCTTCTTCGCCCTCCACTTGCTCAACCACGCCCGACGCAGAAACCTTGACCTGCGCATCACCCTGTACGAAGAGAAATCATTTCTTGAGTCCGGCAAAGCCGGCTGCAATATGTGCGCCGGTATCCTTTCCTCGTCGCTGGTACGCAACCTGTCCTGCCTGGGCCTGGAGCTTCCCGATTCAGTAGTGCTGAGCCGCATCTCTGCCTACTGTCTGCACACGCCTTTCGGCACCATCGAGACGCCGCAGCCTGATCCTCGGGCGACCATTCTCAGCGTGTATCGCGGCAGCGGCCCTCGCGGAGCGCTCTTCGAACGAGGTGTCAGCTTCGACGGGTTCCTGCTGCAGAAGGCCGTCGAGCAGGGAGTGGAGCTAGCCCAGGGGACCGTCAGCTCGATCGCATTTGCCGCACCCGGTGAGCGCCCGCGTGTGGTCTTCCGCGGCGCAGAGCGCGAGTTCGATCTGGTGGTGCTGGCGTGCGGGGTGAACTCGCGGCTGCTGCAGCACATGCCGCCGCCGTACAAGCCCCCGCCCACCCAGCGAATGGCCCAGGACGAGCTCCAGCTTGGGGCCGAGGGAGTGGCGAGCGCGCTGGAAAACAAAGTGCACGTCTTCCTTCTGCCGAACACCGGACTGGTCTTCGGCACGCTGATCCCCAAGGGGGAGTACATCAACGTCTCGCTTCTGAGCCGCGGGCCCGCACCGATGACGGTCCAGGAGTTCCTCGCCCACCCGATAGTGCGGGACGTGCTGCCAGCAGGACATAAGCGGAGCTGCGGCTGCGTGCCGCTGGTCCCGCTGGGCCCCGCCAGCCATCCCTTCGGGGAGCGGTTCGTGGCCGTAGGCGATGCCGCGGTCAGCCGCCTGTACAAAGACGGCATCGGCACGGCCTTCCAGACGGCACGGCAGGCCGCGCTCACCGCAGTGGAGCACGGCGTCGCCGAGGACAGCTTCCGACGCCACTATCAGCCGACGTTTCAGGAGCTGTCGGACGACAACCGGTACGGCCGTATGCTGTTCGCTATGCACCACTACACCAGCAAATCGCGCCACTTCTTCGACATTCGGGCGCGTATGCTCTCTGCTGAGCAGAACAAGCCCTACGCCCAGCGCTGCCTGGACCAGATAACCTGGGGGATGTTCACCGGCGCGTACAGTTATCGCTCCATACTCCAGCGCACCCTCTGGCCCAGCATGTGGAGCGAGATGCTGCAGGCCGTCTTCATGCCGCCGAAGGTGAGGGCCGGCGGCCCGGCGAGCGACCTGGATGCGCCCCACGAGAAGCGGGTCCTTGTGCTGGGCGGCGGCTTCGCCGGGGTGTACACCACGCTTCACCTGGAGCGAGCCCTGGGCAGGCGCCCGGATATCTCGATTTCCCTCGTCAGCGACGAGAATTTCTTCCTCTTCACGCCTTTGCTGCACGAAGTGGCCACCGGCGGCATCGAGACACGGCATATCGCACTCCCCATTCGCCGCCTGCGCGGGAAGCGGCTCTTCTCGTTCGTCCAAGCAGAGGTGCTGTCCGTCGATCTGGCAAGCCGGACGGTCCACACCAGCCGCGGGGATATGCAGTACGACGTCCTCGTGCTGGCGCTGGGAAGCGTGACCGACCGCCGGGCGCTGCCGGGGCCCGATAGCAGGGTCTTCACCCTCAAGACGCTGCGCGATGGCATAGTGCTGCGAAACCACGTTATCCGGATGTTCGAGGCTGCCTCAGCTATGGAAGGAGATCCGGCCCCGCTGGTGACTTTTGTGGTAGTGGGCGGCGGCACGATCGGCGTCCAGCTCGTGGCCGAGCTGCGGGACTTTATATATGGCTCGCTGTTGAAGGAATACACGAAGATCAGCCCGGAGAGCGTGCGCGTCATCCTCACCCAGAGCGACGAGCGTATCCTGCCGGAGATCGACCCCGAGCTCAGCTCCATCGCTCGGCGCGTCCTCGAGAAGCAAGGCGTCGAGGTGCTGACCGGCACGCAGGTCACCAGGGTGCGGCCGAACTGTGTGGAGCTCAACTGCGGGCGCGTCATTTCGACGCATACCGTCGTCTGGGCGCCCGGCATCGTTGCCAGCCCGGTCGTAGCCGCGCTGCCGGTGGAAAAAGACGCCATCCATCGTGTGATAGTGAATGAGTATCTTGAAGTGCCCAGCTATCCCGGCGTGTACGCACTGGGCGACAACGCCCATTTCGACGATGAGCGGATGGGGCAACCCCTCCCACCCACGGCGCACATAGCCGTTCGCCAGCCCAAAGTCGTCGCCGCCAACATCGTCGCCGAGCTGGAGGGCCGGCCCAAGCAACCGTACCGATACCGGCATATGGGGCAGATCATTGCCCTGGGCCCACGGTCCGCCGTAGCCGAGATCTACGGCTTCAGGACCCACGGCTTCCTCACCCGTCTGGTACGTATGGTCGCGTACTCTGCCGTTATGATGGGCAGGTACAACCGGATCCGGGTGTTCACCGACTGGCTGCTCGGCCTCTTCTTCGGCCGGGACAGCACCCTGCTCCGCGTGCGCTGGTAGAGGCCACTTGCGCCGCGCTGCTGATGCGACGAATATGCGTCTACGCCTGAAGTCGACGCCTGAAGGTCGCCAGGTATTTCTGTTTTCCAGCAACGTGCTGAGGGCCGAATGCGCTCACACACTCCTCAGCCTCCGGCGCAAGGCTGACAAGCTCCCATCCTTCTTGGCCAGTCTTGCGAAACTCGTCGCCTAAGCTCTCCATACCATCGACTTCGAGCAGCCTGCACTTCCATTCATTCATCGACGAGCGTTCCTTTCCGTCTCATCTTGGCCTGGTCTTCTTGAAGCACATATAATACCACAACCAGGCGGCACGGCAAGCTGCGGCCAGGCTCTTTCGTTGTCACCCTGAGCGCCAGCGAAGGGTCTCTACCGAATTGAGTGACGCTGTTTATCGGTCTCCCGCACCCCAGACTATGGAATCCTGAAAGCTTCGCTCCCTCGGGATTACATAAACCCGGCCCTTGAAAACGCGCTAAGCTCCCGCACCGTAGCGTTGACCCCAACGTGCACGGCTGTTACTATTCTTGTCGAGATGTCCATTCCCCTGCCGGCTTACCTCGATCTGTACCGTTCGGGCGAGCTCGCCCGTCGGGTCGAGCGCGCTCGGCGGGGCCTGGCCAGGTGTGTGCTGTGCCCGCGCGTATGTGCAGTGGACCGGCTGGCCGGCGAGCGGGGGAAGTGCCGCACCGGACGCCGCGCCGTGGTGTGGAGCTGCCACCCCCACTTCGGCGAGGAGCCTCCGCTGGTCGGGCAGGGCGGGTCGGGGACCATCTTCTTCTCCGCCTGCAACCTCGAGTGCATTTATTGTCAGAACTACGAGATCAGCCAGCTTGACGAGGGAAGTGAGGTCACCGACGACCAGCTCGCATCGATGATGCTGCGGCTGCAGGCGATGGGTTGCCACAACATCAACCTGGTCTCGCCGAGCCACGTCGTCGCCCAAATCCTCGCGGCGCTGCTCGTGGCCGTCGAGCGGGGCCTGCGCCTGCCGCTGGTGTACAACACCGGCGGCTACGACTCGCTGGTGGCGCTACGCCTGCTGGACGGCGTGGTTGATATCTATATGCCCGATATGAAGTACGCCGACGCCGCGACCGGCGAGCGGCTCTCCGGCGTGGCCCATTATCCTCCGGTCAACCGCCGCGCCGTGCAGGAGATGCACCGTCAGGTGGGGGACCTGGAGGTCGACGAGCGAGGTGTCGCCCGTAGAGGGCTTCTGGTCCGCCATCTCGTCCTGCCCGGCGGGCTGGCCGGCACAGAAGAAATCGTGGGCTTCCTCGCCCGGGAGATCTCCCCGAATACTTATGTAAATGTTATGGACCAATACCATCCCTGCCACAAGGCCCACCGCATAGCGCCGCTGGCCCGGCCCACCATGGTTGCCGAGTACCTGGAGGCGGTGCATCTGGCCCGGAGGGCGGGCCTTCGGCGGGGCTTCTAGGAGGCAGCAATGGCCCGCATCATCGTCGTGGGCAGCGCCAATATGGACCTGGTCGTGCGAGCGCCTCGGCTGCCCCAGCCGGGAGAGACCGTGCTCGGGGCCCGCTTCTACACGGCACCCGGCGGCAAGGGCGCCAACCAGGCCGTGGCCGCGGCCCGCCTGGGGGCCGCGGTGTGTTTCGTCGGCCGGGTGGGCACCGACGCGTTCGGCGACCAGTTGGGGGCCAGCCTCCGCGAAGCGGGGGTGGGACTGGAGCACACCCTGCGGGATCCCGGAGCACCCACCGGCGTGGCCCTGATAACGGTGGACGAAATTGGGCAGAACACCATCGTGGTCGCCTCCGGGGCCAACGCCCGGCTCACGGCGGCAGACGTGCAGTCGGCGGCGGAGGCCATCCGTGAGGCCCAGGTCGTGATGGCACAGCTAGAGGTCCCGGAGGAGGCCGTTTCGGCGGCCGCGGCGCTGGCCCAGCAACACAACGTGCCGTTCCTGCTGAACCCCGCGCCGGCCCGGCCCATCCCGGCAGAGGTCATCCGCGCTGCAGCCCTGTTGACGCCGAACGAGATCGAGGCGCAGGTACTGACTGGCGTGGCGGTGAGCGACCTGTCCAGCGCCGAGACGGCCGGACGAAAGCTCCTGCAGCAGGGGGCGGAAGCGGCAGTGATCACCCTGGGCAGCCGCGGAGCGCTGCTGGTGACCCACGCGCTGGTGCGCCACTTTCCAGCGTGGCCGGTGCAGGCGGTGGACGCGACCGCGGCCGGCGATGCGTTCGCCGGCGGGCTGGGGGTCGCCTTCGCCGAGGGACGTTCGCTGCCGGATGCTGTATACTACGCCAGCGCGGTGGCCGCGCTCTCTGTCACCAGGCCGGGGGCCCAGCCCTCCATGCCGAGCCGGGAGGACGTCGCATCATTCCTGGCGGCTGTTGGGTGATCATTTCCTTTCGAGGGTTGCAGATGAGAATGGTGCGTTCGAGCCTCAGCCTCCCGCAGGCGGGACTAGCCGCGATAGCGCAGAACTGGGCCTTCGCCCTTCTCGCCCTCGCCGTCTTCGCCATCAACTTCAACTCCGGCATCACCCAGTCCATCCAGACCAACTTCTTCAAGCAAGACCTGGGGATGGAGGGTGCCCAGATGGGCTTCATGACGGCCGGGCGCGAGTTCACGGGGTTCATCATCGTGGCCCTGGCCGCCCTCACCATGCGTTTCGCGCCGGCCAAGGTAGCGGCCGCCTCCATACTGCTGATGGCCCTGGGCTACGGCGGCTATGGCCTCGCCCAGAACTTCAACCAGCTAATGGTGGTCGTCGTGATCGGGGGCGTCGGCTTCCATGGCTGGGCCCAGCTCTACTATACGCTCGGCCTCAGCCTGGCCAAGCCGGGCGAAGAGGGCCGCATAATGGGCCGCCTGTCCAGCATCGGGTCCGTCGGCACCCTGGTGGCGATGGTCCTCACCTACCTGATCGTGAGCATCGTCACGATGCGGGGCATGTTCTTCGTGTCGGCCATCGTCGTCATACTGGGCGGCATCGGGCTGTTCTTCCTCCCGCCCCTCAAGGGCGCCGTGCGGCAGCAGAGCTTCGTCTTGAAGCGCCAGTACTGGCTGTACTATGTGCTCAATTTCCTGGACGGCTGTCGCTTCGAGATCTTCCAGACCTTCGCCCTTTTCGCCCTGGTGGACATATACGGAGTGAGCGTCCAGAACATCACCCTGCTGCTCCTGTTCAACGCGATCACCAACTGGTGGGTGGCGCCCATCTTCGGCAAGCTGGTGGATACCAGGGGCGAGCGTTCGGTGCTCACCCTGGCCTATGTCATGCACATCATCGCCTTCGGCGGCTTCGCCCTCGTGCACAATGTCTGGTACCTGTGCGCGATGTACGTGCTGGGCCGCATCTTTATGGTGGCCGGGATGAGCATCAACACCTACCTGCGCAAGATAGCCGACCCGAAAGACCTCTCGACCAGCCTGGCGATGGGGATCAGCACCAGCCACATGGCGGCCATCGTGATTCCGATTACGGGAGGGCTGCTGTGGCAGACCTTCGGCTACGAGGTATCCTTTATGTTCGGGGCATTCTTCGTTGCCCTATCGCTCATCTTCACCCAGCGGATCCGCATAAAGGACTACCGGCCGGAGTACCAGGTCCTGCACGCGGCCGTGGCGGCCAAGGAGGGAGGCTGAGTCATCGTGCCCCCGCGGGGCCCCGGCCGGGAGCGGCAGCACTCCTCATGCCATGCCGATGGTCACGACCCATCTCATACGAATGTCGCCAAAGGTCGCCAGAGGCGATGGAACATTCGCCGCAGGAGAACTCGCCTGGGCGAGGGCGAGGTCGTGACCATGGTGGTTGTCCCCGCTGCCCGACGAATGGGGACAATCATGGTCGGGCTCGACCCGACCATCGCCCTCGATGCGACCATACGAGGAAGGGGATGGCCTGATTGAGGTGGATTTGGCAGGAGATGCAGACACACCCGCTGGCGGCGACGTTGTTCCTTATATGCTGGCTCGCCGTCTGGGTGACCACGCTGGCCACGTGGCTGTTCGACGCCGCGGGCAGACCCATCGGGATGCACCCGGTCGCCATCTACCTGAATTTGCTCCTGCCCTTTGCGGTTGGCGCCCTGGTGGGGTGGTGGCGGCAGGGCCCGCCCACGGGTGCGCGGCGGATCGGGCCCAGCATCGGAGCCGGCCTGCAGGCCGGTCTGCTCCTCATTGAGATCAACCTGCTGGGCGAGCTCTTATTGTGGATGTTGCTCTACCGCTTGGTCCTGGGAAGGCCACTCGCCGAATCGGGGGGATGGCTGGAAGGTGCGGTAGAGCTCGCGGAGTTCGCCATTATGTCGGCCATCGTCGGGCTGCTGCTCGGCGCGACCGGCGGCCTCGCCGGCGGACTTCTTGCCGCCGTGCTGCGCCGCGCCCGTGGCCAGGGCCCGCGAGCCGGCAGGGCCGGCTCGCCGTAAGCTGTCCGCTACTCCCCAGCCTGCCCGAAATTCGTGCGCAGCAGCGAGAAGTCGAGGATCGTGGTGCATCCGTCCTGATTGAAGTCGGTGCGGGCACCGTAGCCGGCATCTCCCTCGCACTTGCCGAACCCAGCGCGCACAACCGAGAAGTCCAGGATCGTCACATAGTTGTCGTCATCGGCATCCCCTTCTCTCAACGGCCCCCGGCTCGCCCAGTCCACGCTGTTGTCGCCCGAGACCAGCGCTGCGCTCCCCAGCTTGCGGCTCAGCGTGTGACTGCCCTTGGCGCGCAGATCATAGGTGCCGGCGGTCAGATTGGTCACGGTGAAGTAACCCGACTGATCGGCCACCAGCGAGGACTGGTAGCCGACGATGTCCGTCCCCGGCTGAAGCAAGACAAGGCTTACCGTAATGGCATACGACGCATGGGGCGTCGGGTTGATCCGCCCCTCCAGGGCCACGTGGCCGAGCAGCGTAGCCGCCTCCCCCGGCTGCGGCGTCCGCGTCGGCGTGCCTGTAGCCGTGGGCGTATTCGCGACGGTAGGCGTGCTGCTGGCCGTAGGCGTGTTCGTCACCGTAGGTGTGTTCGTCACGGTGGGCGTGGCGGTGGCCGTGCCCGTGGGACTCGGTGTCGCCGTACTGGCCGCGGCCACGCTCAGCAGCACATCGTAGGCGTTGTTCCAGGCTGCCCCTACTGTGCTGTAAGCGTAGGAGCGCAGGATGTAGCTGCCCGCCGGCAGCACACCCGCCGGTACCCAGATCCGAAACCCGGCATTGGCGAACTGGTCGCCGTATGCTGTGCCGATGTCGGGCCGAGCCTCGCCGTAGGTGGCCAGGCCAAGGCTGATCGGCGCGCCGGAGGGCTGCGGCAGGGCGTAGACGCCGACCGCCGATACGCCCGTTCCAGCAGGAGCGCCGAAGTCGAGGGCCCATCCCTGCAGCTCGAAGGGGGCGTAGACGGTGGTGCCCGAAACGGGCAAGGTGACGGCCATCAGCGGGTTGCTCACGCCCGGCGTCGGCTGTACATACTTCACAGCCAGGTAATCATACGAGGACGAGGGAGCGCCACAAGTGTAGCCTGCGACATACACATTCGCCTTTTGATCGACCGAAATCGACTGGGCTACGTTCTCGCAAGTGTTCGTCACCCCGGTGTATCGGCTAATCCATTGCTGGCTGCCGTCGAGCCCATACTTGATGGTGACCAACTCCAGCGGGTCCGAACCCCAGATCCACGACTGGCCGGCAACATAAGCATTGCCATGGGCGTCTACTGCCATAGCAGAGGGACGATCATCATAGGGGCCGCCGTAGGGGTTGGTGACCGGCTTATCGTAGCGAGCAACCCACATCTCGTTTCCGCCGCCATCGTACCTTACCGTGACTATGTCGCTGGCAGTCGGGGGACCGGACGCGCCAGTGACGTAGATACCTCCCGCCCCGTCAAGCGCTATCGCCTGGGGCACATCATCACTATTGTCCGGACCGCCCCAGAGCGAGGACCATACCTGGTTCCCGTTGGTGTCATACTTGACTGTCGCATAATCCAGCCCGCTGGTCCTCATACTAGAGCCCGTCACGTACGCGTTGCCGGCCCCGTCCACTACTATCTTCCAAGGCCAGTCGCGCTTGCTGTCCGGGCCGTTGTAGCGGGCTACCCACAACTGGTTCCCGTTGGTATCGTATTTCACGGTGGCGAAATCGTCCCAGGTGCTGGCATTCCCATAGGAGACGCCGGTGACATATACGTTGTTCTGCCCATCCAAGGCGAGGGCAGTCGCCCGGTCCGAACGACTGGGGTCACCGAGGCCGGCATACATAGCGACCCACTGTTGGTGGCCCGCCGCGTCGTACTTGACGGTGGCGTAATCGGAAGGATAGTTCAGCCCGATGAGGGGGCCGGTTGACGCAGAACCGGTCACATAAACGTTTCCGGCCGCATCGACGGCCACAGCCGCGGCGCCGTCTCTCTGGCTAATAGGCCCATCATAGCGCACCACCCATAGCTGATTGCCATTCGAATCATACTTGATGGTCGCGTAGTCGGTGCTGGTCCCGCTGCCGGATGATCCTCCGGTGACGTAGACATTCCCCTGGGAGTGCAGGGCTAGTGCGACGGGCACATCGTCACCATTAGCCGGTCCATTGTAACGGACAGCCCACAGAACGCTACCGTTGGGGCTGTACTTGACCGTCAAGTAGTCCTTGCCGGTGTTGCTGCCCATCGAATAGCCGGTGACGTAGACATTGCCGCTCGCATCGACCGCGCTGGCAGTCGCATAGTCATCACCATTGTCCGGGCCGTTGTAGCGCGCCACCCAGGCCTGGATGGGCATCCCAGGCGTCGATTGAGGAGGCGGAGGAGCAGCAGCCACAGAGTTGTCCGCAGCCTGAGGGAAGAAGTGGACCGCCGTCAAAGCGAGAATGGAGGCCACAGCCAATACCATCAACAACAGCGCAGATCGCATCGTCGCACCTCAGCAGTGTGGACTACGACGCAAGGCCAGCTAGAGTATAACGTGAGGAGTATCTCGGTTCAAGTGACGAATGGAAGAGGAGCACTCCACTTCTCACTGAGCGCCCGTCGAAAGCCGGCGCCTCGCTGCCATTACTCGCTCGCCTGCCCGAAGTTCGTGCGCAGCAGCGAGAAGTCGAGGATCGTGGTGCATCCGTCCTGATTGAAGTCGGTGCGGGGATCGTAGCCGGCATTCCCCTGGCACAGCCCAAAGCCGCTGCGGAGCACCGAGAAGTCCGTGATATTGACATAGTTATCGCCGTCGGCGTCGCCCTCTTTGAGGGTGCCGAAATCAAGGAGCCGGTGGGTACTGGTCATAGGCTGGTTGAGCAGCCGGCGGGCCAGCGTATTGATCCCCTTCACCCGCACATCGTACATCCCAGGCGCCGAATTTGTGTAGGTGATGCCCGTGGTAACAGTGAAATTGCCCGACGCATCGGTGGTAGGGGTGTACACGCTGGATGGCGCAGCGCCGCCCGGGGGATATATGCCGAGGGTGGCCGTGATCACCCATTGGCTGCTGGGCGGCGCAGGCCGGCCCTGCAGTCCGACGTGGCCGCCGATGGCAACGGTGCCCGTAATCGGGGCCGGCACCAGCAGGCGACCGGCACCGAATAGGTCGTCCTTGCCGGGCGTCCCGAGGTCCGTGGCCGTGCTCTCCAGGTATGCGCGGATATTGGCGGGAGTGTAGGCCGGGAATGCCTGCTTCACCAGCGCGGCCGCGCCGGCCACGTGCGGAGACGAGGCGCTGGTGCCGTAAAAGCTGCCGGAATATGCTATGCTGCTCACGCCGTCGGGCCCGGCCAGGTCGGGCTTGATGCGCCCGTCCGTCGTGGGACCCTCCGAGGAAAACGACTCCAAGCTGGTGGGGCTGCTCCACGGCACCGCTCCAACGCTGGCCATCCCCGGCGAGGCATTGTCGGCCGGATTGGGCAGGCTACCGGCGGCCGTCTGGTACTTCAGTGTATTCCCGTAAGTTAACAGATCAAAGGTTGAAGCTCCATTGGCATTGGCCCGTTTGACGCGTATGTCATAGTATCCGCCCGAGACATTCGCGCATAACCATTCCAGCGGGTCGCCCGTCCCATTCTGATAGTCAGTGCTCATCGCCGTAGCGTTGATGACATTGCCGTAACTATCGTATGCCGGGGCGAGGCCAGACGGGAACAAATACAAGTCATAGTCGTTGCTGGAGGTGCCCCAATGGTCGTTCCAGCGCAAGAAGACGCAGGTGTCTCCCCCGGCGTAAATGGTGTTGATCTCGTCGGCGGCGGCGAAGTTCAGCCAGCCGTTGCCGTCGGGATCGCTCCAGGTCCCTCCCCAGTGACTCTTCTGGTAATTGCCGGCGGCGTTGGTCCAGAAGATGCCGCCACTCACCGCCCGGTTGACGATGCCGTTCACCACGCCCGTGCCGTCGCCGGCCGCTTCGTACCCCCAGGCGACCGAGTGATTGGCCACCGAAACACCATCGGCAATCAAGCAGTCGACGGCATTGCCCAGGTCGACTTCGTCATTGATGTTCACCAGGTAGAGTGAGGCCGCGGGTGCCATATCGTGGACGATCTCGGCCACCGCCGCGCCGTGCCTTTCTCCATTCTCCAGTGGCTGCTGTGTGCAGGCGGTGTTCACGGTGGCCGGCAACTCGGTGCCCAGCAGAGAGGTGTAGCCCTGAAAGCCCAGGTCCACAATGGCTACCTTTACACCCGCGCCGTTGTAGCCTGCCCCTTGCCAGACGTCGGCGCCGCTCAGGGCCACTCCCTGGCCGGTAGCCACGGCCGTGGGCCGGAGCGGACGTCGCACTCTCCGCACATTCGGCTGCTCGGCCAGCGCTGTCAACTGGGATATGGGCACCTCAGCACGCGCCAGCCGTCCGTAGCTCACGATCGCCGAGCCTCCCGCAGCCCTGGTCGCCGGCTCGGCGGACCCGGCCGGGTCTGCTGCCTCCACGATGACGCGCACTCTGGTATCCTGCAGTCGAAGCCCGCTTGCCTCTGCCAGGGCGCGAGCCCGTGCCGCTCCTCCCTGTTGATAAGCATCGACCAGGGCAGCGAGCGCCGAGTCCAGCTTCGGGTGCCCGGTCCTGGCGGGCGAGGGAGAGGCCTGCTCAGGCGTCGACGGCGCTGGCGGCGACGCGTATCCGAGCGACCCGCCCCACACGGAAAGCGCTATCAGCAACACGGCCAGGCCAGCGGCCGCAGATGAGGGACTTCGGTGGATCATCCAGGTCTCCTCGTCGTCAAGACGCCTACTCCACGCCCCGGGGTCTTTTCATTGTCCGGCGATTCGGCTGCCCATGTGGTTTACCTCACCCCCTGGCCCCTCGCCGTGGCGAGGGGTGGCCGGAGGCCGGAGGTGAGGTTCATCGCCGCGGGCGAGGCATACCATATGTCACAAGGCTACCGCTTGGCGACAATGAAAAGTTCCCATGTTCCTTTGGGACACCACCGCGGATGAAAATGCTTCGCTATTTTAAGAGCAGACCCTTTCCCCGCCCAGCGGCGGTCGTGCGGCCTCCACTCCCGGCTGAGTGGGCAGCATACACAGCGATATCAGGGACGCTCAAGCACAATAGTGCGCGAAATCGTGCTCTCACGGCCCCTCGCCGCCTCAGCCAGGTCCATTTCGAGCTATTCTAATTGCTGGAACGGTGGCATGCAATACGTCGCCCTTCGGCGAATTGCCGCAGGCCAGAATACTTGCATAAGCGTCGAAGCATATGCTATGGTCATCACAGGACGCCAGCGCGACCCGCCATCTCCCTTTTTCCCAGAGCCCCAGCGAAGAAAAACGCAAGGCGAAAAGGAGCTTGCTGTGAAGATCACCGACGTTCGCACCACCTTCATCGAGCTGCCCCGTAAAGGGATCATGGACGCTACAATTCTCAAGGCCGGCACCAGGCGCAGCATTTGCTTCGTGCACATCCTGACCGACGAGGGCATCGAGGGGCTGGGCTGGGCCGCCGGCAATCGCGGCATCCAGGCCGTCATCGAGACCACCCTCAAGGACGTCCTGCTGGACAAGGACCCCCTCTTCATCGAGAAGCGCTGGTGGGAGATGTTCTGGACCGTGCGCGGGGTCGGCCGCAAGGGCATCGCCTTCTGCGCCATCTCCGCCGTGGACATCGCCCTCTGGGACCTCCGGGCCAAGTACCACAAGGTGCCCCTCTACCAGTTGTTGGGGCCTTACACCGACAGCGTGCCCATCTACGGCAGTGGGGGATGGACCGATTTCACCGAGGAAGAGCTAATAAGGGAGCAGATGGGCTATGTAGAGCAGGGCATCCCGCGGGTGAAGATGAAGGTGGGCAAGGACTTCGGCCAGGCCGAGCGGGAGGACGTCCACCGATTGGCGGCCGTGCGTAAGGCCCTGGGGGACGATGTGGAGATCTACATCGACGCCAACAACGGCTACTACGCCAAGCAGGCCATCTACATGGCCCGTGAGTTCGCCCAGTACAATGTGGGCTGGTTCGAGGAGCCGGTGCTGGCCGACGATATCGACGGGCTGGCCGCGGTGGCGGCGGCAATCGACATACCGGTGGCGACGGGCGAGCACGAGTACACCAAGTACGGCTTCAAGGACCTGATTACCCGGGGCGGCGCGGACATCGTGCAGCCGGATGTGGGCAGGGTGGGAGGCATCACCGAGTGGATGAAGGTGGCCCACCTGGCCCAGGCATTCAACCTGCCCGTCGCGCCCCACGCCGTGCAGACGGTGCATCTCCACCTGGCCTGCGCCACGCCAAACCTGAAGGTCGTCGAGTACCTTCGCGTGGTGGAGGACGACGACAAGCTCCTGTTCGTAGACTTTCCCCAGCAGAAGAATGGTATGTGGTCGCCGTTCAAGGACCGGCCGGGGCTAGGCCTTGAGCTGAACCCGGATACCGTCAAGAAGTACGTGGTGTAATCCAAGGCGGCGCTATTGGCGCACGGCCTTCACCCATCGAGAAACCAATACGAGGGGCGGAGCATTTGCCACCATCGGTAGTGGCGACTTTAGTCGCTACGACAGTCACGACTGAAGTCGTCACTACGAAGGCAAATGCTTCACCTCTACGCGGGAGTGAGGAGTCGATCCGGCTGACCACCGGTAATCGTTGACAGGCCGCGTCGCCTGGCGTAGCATTTTACTATGACAATTTGTTCTTGTGATTGCAGGGAGGAGCGCCGGTGATAATCGACTTTCACTACCACTTTCCCCACAAGCCGATGACCGAGGGCGATCTCGCCGAGCGGGCACGGACGATGGCCAGCAACTACGGGGCCGGCGGTCGCAACGGCCTGCCTCTGACGGCGCAGGAGATTATGGAGCGGCTCCGCGTGCTAAATGCTCCCGATCCCGATGGCAGCAGGCTGCTCAGCCGGATGGACGAGGCCAACATCGACATCACGGTGGTCGTGGCGATGGACCGCTGGGCGGAGTTCCCCGACGAAGCGGCCGTGCTGGCCGCCAACAAGACCTGCGCCGACTGGGTCGGGCAGCATCCCGACCGCCTCATTGCCTTCGCCGGGGTGGACCCCCGCCGCAAGGACGCGCCAGGCCTTCTGCGCCGCTGCATCGAAGAATATGGAATGCGCGGCCTGAAGTGGCATCCCGACCATGGCTTCTATCCCAACAGCCCGGAGGCTTACGCTATGCTGAGTGCGGCCCAGGAGCTGAAGATACCGCTGCTCACTCACACCGGGCCCCTGCCTCCGCCGCGGCAGTCCAAGTTCGTCCACCCCAACCTGCTGGACGATGTCTGCCTGGACTTCCCGGAGCTGAAGGTGGTGGCTGCCCATATGGGCCGCAACTGGTGGGCCGATTGGGCCGGGCTGGCCCAGTTCCGCCACAACCTGTTCGGCGATCTGGCGATGTGGCAGTTCTTCGCCGCCCGCGACTACGCGCGCTTCTGCATCCTCCTGCGCGAGGTCATCGATTGGTGCGGCATCGAGGCGGTGATCTTCGGCTCCGACGCGCCCGAGTTCGAGGCGCTGGTGCTGAACACGACCTTCATCAAGGCCATTCAGGAGCTACCCTTCGCGGCGCCGCCCGGCGTGAAGTTCAGCGAGTGGGAAATCGACGCCATACTGTCCGGCAACGCGAAGAGGGTGCTGGGACTGTAGCCATCGTTCGGGCCGACACGCGGGTCGGCCCCTACCCCTGCGGCCCACGGACCTGGCCGCAAATTGCTGCCAGCATCAACAGATGCAGGCACTGGGCCTGAAGGCCATTGGAGACTGAGCACGCCTGGTCCTACTCCTCCCGCTTTATCGTCCTGGCACGGCGCAGGGCCGCGTCGCCGAAGCGCTCCCGAAGCTGGTCCACGGTCCGGGCCAGCCCCTCCCGCTTCTCATCGGCCAGGTCGAAGAGGGTGGGCTGCACCTCGGCATCGGGCACCAGATTGCTGGCGCCGATCCCGATCAGCCGGAGGGGCGGCTGGCCGCGCCACTGGCGGCGCAGGAGCTGCACCCCCGTGCCGTAGATGGCTTCGGCCAGGGCCGTGGGCTGGGCCAGCGTCTGGCTGCGGGTAATGGTGGTGAAGTCGGTGTATCGCAGGCGCAGAGTGACGGTGCGGGCGCGCCATTCATTGCGCCGCAGCAGTGCCGCCACCCCCTCGCTCAGCTCCAGCAGCTTGGCCTCGACGCGCTCCGAATCGCCAGTGTCCCGCTCGAAGGTGTGGTCCTGGGATATCGACTTGCGCTGCCGGGCGGGCTCGACCGGCCCCTCGTCGACGCCGTTGGCCCGGAGGTGCAGGTACCCGCCCATTTTGCCGAACTGGGCACGCAACCTCTCTGCCGGTATGGCTGCCAGGTCCGCGATGGTGCGCACGCCCTGCGCGCGCAGCCGCTGGGCCGTCACGGGCCCCACTCCCCATAGCTTCTCAACTCCCAGAGGGGCGAGGAACGTCGCCTCCCGTCCGGGCCCCACGACCACCAAGCCGTGGGGCTTGCCGGAGTCGGAGGCCACCTTGGCCACCAGCTTGTTGGTGGCGATGCCCACCGTGCAGGGCAACCCTATCTCGTCCTGCACTCGTCGCTGGATAGCGCGGCCGATGTCCTCGGCGGGGCCGAAGAGCTCGCGGCTGCCCGTGACATCCAGGAACGCTTCGTCGACAGAGATCTGCTCCAGCAGGGGAGTGTACTCGCCCAGCAGGGCCATCACTCTGCGGGAATACTGTCCGTAAATATCGTGGCGGGGGCGCAGGAAGACGGCGTGGGGACAGAGGCGCGCCGCGTGGCCAATGGGCATCGCCGAGTGCACGCCGTAGCGCCGCGCGGCGTAGGAGGCAGCCGCAACCACGCCGCGGCCGCGCGGGTCAGCCCCCACGATGATGGGCCGGCCGCGAATGCTCGGGTCGAGCAGCTCCTCGACCGAGCAAAAGAAGGCGTCGAGGTCGACGTGGATGATTGACCTATGTTCCGCGGCCATCGCCGATTGATCCCCCACATCAAGCTGTAGGGCCGTCGTCTGGAGAATCCCTGCGCAGGTTCCAGGATCTGCGCAGGGATTCCCTGAATGCCTACTTCAGCGACGCGAAGTACTGCTCGATGGTCATGCTGTGCATCCTGGCGAAGCCCGCGGCCTCGTTGTTCCGCACCTCCATCGCCTTGTCGTACGCCTGGTCGGCGATCTCCTTGGGTATGAGGACCGAGCCGTTGATGTCGGCGTGGATGTAGTCGCCGGTCCGCACCGTCATGCCGTCGATGACCACTGGGCTGCCCACATCCAGCCAGCGCAGCCGGCCGTGCATCGGGGTGAGCCCGGCGGCCCAGCACGGCATAGGGACGCCGCGCAGGCCCTCGATATCGCGAACGCTGCCGTTGCTGATAAAGGCGGCGGCGCCGGCAATTCGCATCCGCGTGCCCATGCCGTCGCCGATGGTGACGACGTGGCGTGGCCGCGGGCCAACTGCTTCCATCACGGCGAATACGGGCATCGGCTTGCCGTCTTCGCCCTTCGACGCCTCGTAGATGAGGCGCAGCCAGTCGTTGAACAGGCTGCCCACCGTCTCGGTGCCTGCCGTAGTAGTGTCCATTCGGCAGGTGACCGCTACGCCGACGCGGACGCCCATGTCCGGCATCAGGCAGCGGACGTCGGGTCCGGTGTAGCCCACGGTGGGATCGCGGAAGTTGAGGAGGCCGATGCCGTTGGATACGGTCGGGGTGTCAAATTCGACGAGGTTACGGATCTTGTCCAGGTCCATCTTCATCCTCTCCTGTGAATTGAGATGCGGCGGCCGTTGCCGCGCGTGGGGTTACGGTATTAGCATTATAGGAGTTATTCGACGAATTCGGTAGTACTGCCAAACGCTTCGGCCAGGGCCGAGAGGCGACGTCTGGCGGTTTCGGGGCTCATAGCGAGACAGCAGGCCTCGCCGCTTCCGGGCACTTCCTGGAGGATGCCCACAGCTCGGCTTCCAAGGAAGACGAGTGCATCTTGCGTCTTCAACAGCACATCGGTATCGCCGGCGCCACCGATGTGCTCAGCGTCAACGCCGAGGAAGGAGAAAGCCTCGCACACGGCAGCCTCAAACTCCTCGTGGTGCTCGGAAACTCGCTGGGCTTTTTCAAGTCGCCTGCAAATACTTTCAACAACACGTCTCTTCCAACTCGGACACACGGTCTGCAACCGCAACCGTCACCACCTGCTGACGTTCAGACGTGAGTTGAGACGGAAGTTGGTGTATCCTGGATAGATAATCCTAGGAAGGGGTATACCGTGGCAAAAGATCTCAGGCTCTCGGATATTGAGAAGTTCGCTGATCAGCTCTTTGGTCGTTCCGATGAGGTGCGCAAGGGCTCGGCGATAATGAAAGGCATTCTTGGCCCTCCTGCGCCTCTACTGGGAGCAAGCGCCCTACATTCTGGCTGATCCTACCGAGATCGCCCGTCCCCAAGCCAAGAGGACGGCCTATGTGGGCAGGCTGAAAGACGGCAAGACGCGGGGCTTCTGGCTCCTGCTGTTGGGCACTCCTTATCGAGGTAGGGTGGTTCCGTTTCATTTCATTAGCTACTCCTCTCGGACTATTGCCAAAGAGGCAACTAGCCGCAATCAGGAGCACAATCGTGCATTTGCCAAGCTGCGGGAGATGATCGGGGACAAGCCACTGGTGCTGGACCGAGAGTTCAGCTACGAGGGATTGTTGGAGGACCTGGTGGTTGAGAGCATCAACTTCGTCATCCGGTTGAATACCAGCAACGGGGTGAGCATTCTGGATGAGGAAAAGAAGCCGATAAGCCTTACCATATCGCCGGGCCAGACCGTGTATCACAAAGGTGTGTACTACCGAGGCAAAGTAAAGGTAAACCTGGTGGGATACTGGAAGCCGGGCTTGAGCGAGCCTTTGTGGTTAATCACCAGCCTGGAATGTGAAGCGGCGCTGGAGACTTACCGAGCTCGAATGAAGATCGAGGAAAGCTTCAAGGATACGAAGGACCTACTGGGACTGGACAAGGTGATGAACAAGAGCCGAGAGAATATGGAGAAGATGGTAGCGCTGCTGCTCATAGCCTACGCCATCGGGGTATTGGTGGGTGAGCAACTGCGGGATGCGGCTTACGGCGGGGGAAAAAAATTGGGCCCGCTATTCTGGTCTTTTCGTGCTCCTGAAGCACAAGCTGAAGTTGGCGCATAAGGCCATAAGGCAGGTCGTGCTCAAGGCGTGGCAGTATTTCAAGCAGATCGTCTTGCCCCCTGTCCCATCTCAGGTCTGAACGTCAGCACCTGAACTTGTCGGCAGTCACACCTCGTGTTATGATTCTAAGAAGACAGAGGGGAAAAGAGCGGCGATTCGTTCGGCACTGGCGATGGATAGTGCTTGTGCCGAGCGGCGGGTGATCAGGTAGCTTCACAAGGGGTGCAGCAAATGCGAGTGCGGTTCATTTATAGTCCTCTGAGGGCCGTGGTAGGGATGGAACGCGGTGTGGAACAGATGATGAATGCATGGTGGGATGTGTGCAGCGCGTTACCTCGTACCCCACGCGGCGTCTGTAGCCCCCGTACGGATGTCTACGAAACGGCCTCTGACCTGGTCGTGAAGATTGAAGTAGCAGGCACGGCTGAAGACAAGATCGAGGTATTGCTGTATCCAGATTGCCTGGTCGTGTCGGGCAAGCGGGATGAGGAGGATACACCACCTCGAACCGTCATTCATAAGATGGATATCTGGTACGGGGAGTTCCGTGCCGAAGTCCCAATACCCGTAGCCATAGACGCCGAGCGGGTGGAGGCCAGCTACCAGAACGGCATGATCTCTATCACGCTGCCCAAGGTGGCGGAAGAAACTCCGCGGCCGACTCGCGTGTCGATTTCCCTCCCCAATGGGTGATACAGGAGCGCCAGTTGGCTGAGAATAACTTGTCCCCTCCAGGAGAGGTCAACGAAGGTCCGCCTAGCATCCCTAACGAGCTGCCCATCCTGCCGCTGAAGGACACCGTCGTCTACCCCTTGACCGTATACCCGATACTCGTGGGACAGGAACGGTCGCTCCTCCTGGTCAACGATGTGGCCACCAGCAACCGGCTGGTCGGCTTGGTGGCGTCGCAGGACCCCCGGGTGGACCTGCCGGGCCCCGGGCAGTTGTACACGATGGGCACCGTAGCGCGCGTGGCCCAGATGCTGCGCGTGCCCGACGGCACAGTCCGCCTCGTCGTCCAGGGACTCGAGCGCATCCGCATAGTCGGTTACACCCAGGAGCAGCCCTACCTCAGGGCCAGCATCGAGATATCGAGGGAGCAGGCGGAGAGTACCGTAGAGGTGGAGGCGCTCATGCGCAACGCCCAGGGTCTTTTCCAGCGGATGGCTGCCCTGGTGCCGCATATGCCAGAAGAGTTGTCCACGCTGGTCATCAATGTGGACGATCCACGGCATTTGGCCTATGTCCTGGCCTCTGCCCTGCGAATGGACCTGTCCCTCCGGCAAGAGTTGCTGGAGCTGGACAGCGTGCGGACGAAGCTGGAGCGCCTGGTGACGTTCCTGACCCGCGAGCTGGAAGTCCTGGAGCTGGGCAAGAAGATTCAGACCCAGGCCCAGAATGAGATGGAGAAGACGCAGCGCGAATACCTTCTCCGCCAGCAGATGAAGGCGATCCAGCGAGAGCTGGGCGAGGCCGACGAGCAAGCCGCCGAGATAAACATGCTGCGCGAGAAGATCGAGCAGGCCAATATGCCGGAAGAGGCGGAGCGAGAGGCGCGCCGCGAGCTGGGACGACTGGAACGCCTGCAGCCGGCGTCGCCCGAGTACTCCATCATCAAGACTTACCTGGACTGGCTCACCGGTATGCCGTGGAAGAAGTATACCGAGGGGGCCATCGATGTGCCGCGGGCCCGGCGGATCCTGGATGAGGACCACTACGATCTCGAAAAGGTCAAGGAGCGCATCCTCGAATACCTGGCGGTGGTGAAGCTGAAGCGGGAGCGGACCAGCGAGTCTGAGCTGTCGCGCGAGCCCATCCTCTGCTTCGTGGGGCCGCCCGGCGTGGGAAAGACATCCCTCGGCCAGTCCATTGCCCGGGCGTTGGGACGCAAGTTCGTGCGCATGTCGCTGGGGGGCATCCGGGACGAGGCCGAGATACGGGGCCATCGCCGCACCTACATCGGGGCGATGCCCGGCCGGATCGTCCAGGCGATACATCGCGCCGAGTCGGCCGATCCGGTGTTCATGCTGGACGAGGTGGACAAGGTGGGCGCCGACTGGCGGGGTGATCCGACGTCGGCCCTCCTCGAGGTGCTGGACCCGGAGCAGAACAAGGACTTCCGCGACAATTACTTGAATGTTCCCTTCGACCTGTCGCATGTGATGTTTATTACCACGGCCAACCTGCTCGACCCGATACCGGCGCCGCTGCGGGACCGAATGGAAATCCTGAGCCTGCCGGGATATACCGAGGAGGAGAAGCTTCGCATCGCCGAGAACTATCTGGTCTCCAAACAGGTCGCCGCGAACGCGCTGAACAAAGATGAGGTCAGCTTCGAGGAGGAGGCCCTCAGACGCATAATTCGCGAGTATACGCGCGAGGCCGGGGTACGCAACCTGGAGCGGGAGATCGCCAGCATATGCCGCAAAGCGGCCAGAGACAAGGCGGAAGGCCAAGAAGGGACAATCGTCGTCACTCCCGATCTGGTGACCAAGTACCTGGGCCGCCCACCGTACTTCAGCGAGGTTGCCGAGATCATCGAGCGTCCCGGTGTAGCCACGGGTCTGGCCTGGACGCCGGTGGGTGGCGACATCATCTTCATCGAGGCCAGCCTGATGGCCGGGAGCAAGGGCCTGCTGCTCACCGGGCAACTGGGCGATGTCATGCGCGAATCCGCCCAGGCGGCGCTCACCTACATTCGCTCGAACGTGCGGCAGTTGGGTATTCCCGCCAACTTCTTCGAGAACAGCGACATCCATGTCCACGTCCCCGCCGGCGCGACGCCGAAGGATGGCCCGTCGGCGGGCGTGGCGATGACGGTGTCGCTGGCCTCGCTGCTGATGGGCAAGCCCGTCCGCCAGGGGGTAGCGATGACAGGCGAGATCACCCTTCGGGGGAGGGTGCTGCCGGTAGGCGGCATCAAGGAGAAAGTGCTGGCGGCCCATCGGGCCGGCATCCGCACCGTCATTCTGCCCAAGCGGAACGAGATCGATCTCGACGACCTGCCGCCGGCGCTACGCTCGGAGATGACGTTCGTACTGGCAGAAAGCATTGACGAGGCGCTGCGGGCGGCGCTGCCGGAGGGGAGCTTCCCGGCCCCGGGGGCCGCGAAGGAGGAACCGGTAGCGGCGGGCGTCGGCGATCGCACCAGGGAGGCTGCCGCCGAGAGCGAGCGAGCGCTGGCCGACGAGACGCCGGGCTAGCTGAGAAGGCTGAGGCGGTGGCCCCTGGCTTCGGAGAGCCAGTACCTTAGGCCCGCGGGTGCGCGGGCCTAACGTTAAGTTTCGTCGTTCGTCGCATTTCAGGCATAGCTCCGTCGACACCGTCGTGCAACTGCCTTTCTGTTATAATGCCCACGGATTCGCGGGGAGGGCTGAAGCTGGTAACATGAAGGAGGAGGGAGATGGTAGAGATGCCACGAGTGCTGGTCGTCCGGCCGGTACGCTTTCTCCCGGGCAAGACTCAGGAAGCCATCAAGTGGCTTGACGAGACCGAGCCCGTTCGCAGGCGCTGGGGTATGATCTGGCAGATGGCGGCCCAGAACGTTACTGATCGGAATGAATTCGTATTGCTACAACTATGGGATAGCCAGGAAGCGCTTAACAAATGGATGGGCAGCAAGGACCGGGAAGACCTCGTGACACAGCGCCAGCGCTTCGTCGTCTACGATCCTTCACGGATCTACCGAATGGTCACCGAGGCGCTGTGCGAGACCCTGGGGGACTCGTCCGGATAATCGCGGGTATCGTCGCTCTATCATAAGCTTTGTCATAAACCAATCGGCTTGCTGCCATAGCTGAAGATGCCCCACGCGACCGGTTCAGGCCTGGAGCGAATCAACAACGTTTTCCTGAGGAGGAGAATCGTGTCTGTACCGACCCAACACCGCAGCGTGGTTATGTGCTCCAACGGCGTGGTAGCCTCGGCCCAGCAACTGGCCTCCGCGGCTGGCCTGCGCGTTTTGATGTCTGGTGGTAACGCCGCCGACGCGGCCATCGCCACGGCTGCCGTGCTCACCGTTACAATGCCGATGATGTGCGGGCTGGGCGGGGATGTGTTCGCCATCTATTATCAGGCCAGGACCGGGCGGGTCTTCGGCATAAACGGCAGCGGCGTCGCTCCCCGGGGCGCCACGCCCGAGTACTTCCGCAGTCGCGGCTACCAGAAGATGCCTCCCCACGGTATGCTCGCCCCGTCGGTGCCCGGCGGCGTGGATGCCTACTTCACGATTCTAGAACGGTTCGGCACGCGCTCGATGGTTGAGCTGGTCCAGCCGGCCATCGAGTATGCCGAGAGCGGCTTCCCCGTCAGCCAGCACGTGGGCGAGAGCATGATCGCGAACGCTTCACTTCTGGCCCGCTACCCCACCACGACGAAGGTCCTCCTCAAGCCGGGCGGCGAGCCGTTCCGGCCCGGCGATATCCTGGTGCAGAAGGATATGGGCCGTAGCTGGCGGATGATCGCCGAGGGCGGCCGTGATATCTTTTACAAAGGTGCTATTGCCAGGGCGTTCGTCGAGTTCTCGCAGGCCAACGGCGGCCTGTTCACGACGGAGGACTTCGCCGAGCACCGCACCGAGGTGTACGAGCCGCTGTGCGTCACCTATCGCGGTTACGATGTGCTCCAGACAGCTCCTCCTTCCCAGGGGCTCATCCATTTGGAGATGATGAACCTGCTCGAGTGCTTCAGTCTTGCCGGGATGGGATTCAATAGCGTGGAGAGCATTCATACCCAGGTGGAAGCCAAGAAGCTGGCCTTCAGCGACCGCGTCAGGTACGCCGGCGACCCGGCCTTCGTGAAGTTTCCGCTCAAGGGGATGCTTTCCAAGAAGTACGCCGCCCGGCGGAGCTCCGAGATCGACCCACGCAAGGCCAACAATGATCCGGCGGCGGGCCAACCCGGCGAGCTCGACGGCGACACCACCTATTTCTGCGTCGTGGACCGAGAGGGCAATGCCATCTCCTTTATCCACAGCCTGTCGAATGCCTTCGGCTGCGCCCAGATGGTGGGCGATACCGGCATACTGCCGAACAACCGGGCCGGCCGCGGCTTCAGCCTGGTGGAGGGGCATCCAAATATCATCGCCCCCGGCAAGAAGACCATGCACACCCTCAACTGCTACATGGTCCTTCGGAACGGTTTGCCGTATATCGTCGGCGGCACGCCGGGCGGCGACCGGCAGCCTCAGATCAACGCCCAGATACTGTGCAATCTCATCGACTACGGGATGAACGTCCAGGAGGCCGCCGAAGCACCGCGCTGGATCAGCACGCCCGGCACCGATCCCATCAACATCGATGACCCATTCCAGCTAATACTGGAGGACCGCATCCCGGCCGGGGTGGTGGGCGGGCTGGAAGCGCTCGGGCATCGGACGAAGGTCGTTGGATCCTATGCCGGCGGCGGGTCGGTGATGCTGGTCCAGGTCGACCCGGTCACCGGCGTGCGCTACGCCGGCGTAGACCCCCGCTCTGACGGCGAGGCGACGGGATACTAGCCGAACTGCCGGGAGGACAGGCATGAGGAGCGAGGGGCCGCTGACCCCAGGCGAGCACAAGGCCCATACCGAATGGGTGCTCGTGGTCGGCGGCTTCGGCATCATTGTGGTGTTCGGCGGCGCGCTGATGTGGCTCATCTACGGCCAGGAATTCGCGTTGATCGGCCTGGGCGTGATGATCGGCGTGGCCCTGCTGTTTGCCATTCTGTACTGGCTGTTGAAGGCGCTGGAAGCCTGGGCGAAATCCAGTTAGCCCGCCGGTCGTGCCGCGCAATTGCTATTTCCACTCGTAGGAGAAAAATAGGCGATGATCAGTCTGCTGGATATTGCCGAGCGGACCCAGAAGGGTCCGAAGATGGAGGAAAAGGCCTGGAACATGGGCCTCTTTCGCAAGTGCGCCGAGATTGCCAGGCGCTTCGACATACGCTGCGACGACGATGGCACCTGGTTCAATACGGACGATGCGCTGGCGGACCGGGCCTTCGAGGCCGGGGTTGCCTTCCTGTCCGAAGTAGGAATGTACTGCATCAGCACCGGCCGGGTGGTCCGGTTCAGCCGCGAAGAGGTGCTGGAAGCCTGCCGGGAGGCGCAGCCTCGGGTGATCGTCGGCACGGGACGCGACGCCCGGACGATCACCAAGAAGCAGATCGAGACGAAAGAGCGGCTGAACCAGTGCCCCGGCCACCATGCCCCCTTCAGCGAGGAGTACGCGCCATTAGTGATAAAGGACACTGCCCGACTGCCAGAGGGCGACTATATGGAGGGCATCAACTTCACGCAGACGGATGGGCGGGAGGTCTTCGGCCTGCCGACGGAGGCATATGCCGCCCGCCGCGAGCTGTTCTGGATGCGCGATGGCGTCTGTAGGGCGGGGCGCCCCGGCATGGCCGTCGCCCTCTACCCCATCAGCACCCGCGCTGCCGCCCTGATCGCGCCGATGGACCCCGATTACGGGCTGCGTCGCACCGATGGGGTGCTCCTGTCCACCCTGCCCGATATGAAGATGGAGCAGGACCTGCTGACGGCGGCCATCGTGTACCGCGACTACGGCGCGTTCGCCGTCAACGGCGGCGGCGGCGAGAGCGTGGGCGGCTTCTGCGGCGATGTCGAGGGGGCGCTGGTGGCGAGTGTGGCCAAGCCCATCGCCGGCTTCCTGGTGTACCGCCACGCCTGGTGTTACACGGGCGGCGTCGGCCGTCTCACCAACTCCACCCTGAAGACGGTGGGCACCAACCGGCGGATGAGCCGGGCCCGCTCGGTCGTCTGCCAGGCGCTCAGCCGCCACGCTAACATCATCGGTTTCACGGGTGCTGGTTGGGTCTGCGGCCCCGGCTCGGAGACCTACCTGCGGGAGATCGCTACCGGCAGCATAGCCGCCCCCATCAACGGCCTCAACATGACCTCTTCCCGTCACCATCGGGCGATGATGAACGCCGGGCAGACGCCGTTCGAGGCGGAGTGGATGGCGGAGGTGGCGCGGGCCACCCAGCGGGCCGGGCTGACGCGGGCCGGGGCCGATGAGGTGATGGATAAGTTTGCCCCCACCCTGAACGGCAAGCCTGCCGAGCCCGGCCAGCACATCGACCAGTGCTACGACCTGGTGCGCGGCCGCATCAAGCCGGAATGGGAGGCGAAGTATCTGCGGGTCAAGGGCGAGCTGGCCGCTCTGGGGCTCCAGTTCGACTGAATGCTACGGAGGAAGGACAAATGCTTTCCTGGGTGCGCAAGCTGACGTGTCTCGGCCTGACGGTCCTGATGGGCTATCAGGCGATGGTGGCTACGCTACCGTCCAGGGCCGACTCGGCGCCGATGTGGGAGTCGCCGGTAGGGCTCAAGCCCGGGCTCGTGGACAACAGGGTCCGAATGGTGGCCGAGACCGTGGACCTGCGGGTGATCGAGCGCGACGGCGCAGTCTACGCCGTGGTGAGCGCGGTCTTCGACCTGCTGAACAATGGCCCAGATACCAAGATGAAGGTGGGCTTTCCCGAGTACAATTACCCGGTCAATGTCGGCGAGTACCCTAAGCAGGTGGGGTTCTCTCCGTCGCAGCTCGGCAACTTCCGGGCCTGGGCCGGCGTTACCCAGTATCAGCCCCGCAGGGAGCGCGTCGTTCTAGACCCGAGCGCGAGCAGTTGGGGAGACGAGTGGTTCGTGTGGGATATGGCCTTTCCGCGCGGGGTGCCGGTGCGACTGAACGTCGGCTACGATCAGAAGCTCAGCGAGGGGAACGGCGCCGTGAACCTGTTCTATGTGCTCACTTCGGGTGCGCTGTGGGACGGCACTATCGGCGAAGCCACCGTCATCGCCACGGCTCGAGACGGCGGGGCCTTCGTCGCCGCGGACCCGGCGGCCGGCGAGTCCAGTACGTCCCGGGTGGTCTGGCAGATGCGCGACTTCGAGCCAACCGAGGATGTGCGCGCCGTTTACGTTCCTGCTACCACCTGGCAGACCCTTCGTGCGGCTGAAGACGCCATCACCGCCGGAAGGGCCTCGGCCATCGACTACATATCCGGCGCACGGGCGGTGCACTGGATGACCGAGGACGGGACACGCGCTGGCGAGGAACGAGAAATGCTCAGGCAGCAGCACTACCCCCGCGGGCTGGAATGGGCCAGGCAGGCGGTGGAGCTGGAGGGAGAGAACTGGGAGGCCTGGGAGGTGCTGGCGGACTTGGAGGATGCAACTGCTAAGTACCCGAAGGGAATGCACAAGTGCTGGTCGCAGCCGGCGGCCGACGCCTATCAGCAGGCCGCCGACCTGGGGTCCCCGACGGCGCCGGCCAAGCTGGCAGACCTGTTGAGCGAGCGAGAGTGGATAGCGTCGACGATGCTGGGGCCACTGGAGCCCTGCCCCTAGGGGTAGGGGCGCTCCCGGCGGCGGCGTAGTGCCGACTTAAGTCGTCACTACGTGTGCGAGTCGTTCATTTTGACAAGGGGCTTGTGCTGTTATATAATGATGTCGCCGTCAATGAGCAGCTGAGAGCACGCACGTCTCTCAGTTTTTTGCTAAGTGTAAGGGAAGTCGTTTGATGTTAGGAGAAGACAACATGCACGACAAGCCCGCGTACTTGACTCGTGAGGGTTTGGAGAAGCTGGAGAATGAGCTCCGCTACCTGTGCGAAGTCCGCAGACCGCAGGTGGCCGAGCGCATCCGCGCCTCCAAAGAGTTCAGCGACGTCACAGACAATGCCGATTTCGAGGAGGCTAAGAATGAGCAAGGCTTCATCGAGGGACGTATTCTGACCCTGCAGAACATCATATCTCGCGCCCAGCTCATCGATGGCAACCATTCGCACGATTCAGTGACACTCGGAGCGAAGGTGGCGGTAGTTAGTGAGGACAATAAGCAGGATAGCTTCACTATCGTAGGCTCGGCAGAGGCGAGCCCCCGCACCGGCAAGATCTCCAACGAATCGCCCGTGGGCCGGGCCCTCCTCGGTCACAAGATCGGCGACCTTGTGGAAGTGTCCGTGCCGGCTGGCACCATCCGTTACACGATAATCGGCATCGAGTAGGCTAAAGCTTGACACACGCAGAAGAAGTCGACCAGTCGGCCCCTGCGGCCACTACCGAAGAATACGACGACCTGCGCGGGCAGCGACTGCAGAAGCTGCTCCGGCTGGTGGAGCAGGGAGTCGACCCGTACCCGCCGCGCTTTCAACGCACCCACACCGCCGCAGAGGCCCGGCTGGCCTTCGAGCAAGGCGGCGCCGGTGAAGTCTCCCTGGCCGGCCGCATCGTCAGCATGCGCATCATGGGCAAGGCGTCGTTCTGCCACGTGCAGGACGGCAGCGGCCGCATCCAGCTTTATTTTCGCCAGGACGTCATGGGTGACAGGTACCAGTCCTTCCGCTCGGACCTGGACATCGCCGATTTCATCGGGGCGCGCGGCACCCTTTTTCAGACGCGCACGGGGGAGGTCACCCTGCAAGTCCAGGAGTTCGTGCTGCTGGCCAAGGCACTGCGCCCGCTGCCGGAGAAGTGGCACGGGCTCACCGACGTCGAGACGCGGTATCGTCAGCGCTATCTGGATCTGGTGAGCAACGAAACGGTGCGCCAGGTGTTCCAGACGCGCAGCGCGATCGTCGGCGCGATGCGATGCTACCTGAACACGCATGGCTTCATCGAGGTTGAGACGCCCATTCTCCAGCCGCTGTACGGCGGTGCGGCGGCCCGTCCGTTTGAGACCTATCATAATGCCCTGGACCGGCGGCTGTTCCTCCGCATCGCCAGCGAGCTATACCTGAAGCGGCTCATCGTCGGCGGCCTGGACCGGGTGTACGAGATCGGCAAGGACTTTCGCAACGAAGGTGTTTCCACCACCCATAATCCGGAATTCACTATGATGGAGTGCTATCAGGCCTACGCCGACTACAACGATATGATGGTGCTCGTGGAGGAGATGCTGGCCTCTATCGCCCGGGAAGTGCTGGGGACCTTGCAATTCCCCTGGAAGGGCCATACTATCGACCTCACTCCGCCCTGGCGGCGGGTGACGCTGCGAGAGGCCATTCTTGAGGAGAGCGGCATCGATTACGACCGCTATCCCACCGCCGATGCCCTGGCCAAGCGGATGGTAGAGGCCAGACTGACCGTGGTGCGGGGAACGCCGCGCGGCAAGCTCATCGATGAGCTGCTCGACACATATGTCGAGCCGAAGGCCATCCAGCCGACCTTCCTGCTCGATTATCCCGTCGAGCTCTCGCCGCTGGCCAAGAAGAAGCCGGGCGCGCCTGGCGTGGTGGAGCGCTTCGAGGGCTTCGTGGGCGGGATCGAGATAGCCAATGCCTTCAGCGAGCTGAACGACCCGCTGGACCAGCGCGAGCGCTTCCTGCAGCAGCGCGCCGACGCTGCTGCCGGCGACGATGAGGCCCATCAGATGGACGAAGATTTCGTGGTGGCGCTGGAGCACGGCATGCCGCCCACCGGCGGGCTGGGCGTCGGCGTCGACCGCCTGGCTATGCTTTTCACCGACCAGCACTCGATCCGCGACGTCATCCTCTTCCCTCAGCTCCGGTCGCAGGGATAGCCATCAAGTGCCAGGCGGCTACCCGGCGTCCGGTTGTCCACTGACGGTAATCCTCGACAGGGCCTTTTCAAAGTCGTCAACCAGAAGGCAGACAACATTTCGATTGCCTTACCAGCGGCCATTAACCTCACCTCCGGCCTTCGGCCGCCCCCTCTCCGCGCGCGGAGAGGGGGCCAGGGGGTGAGGTAAGCCCCACGAGCAGCCGAATGAACGGACTTTGAAAAGGCCCTAAATCCTCGAGCCGGGATTTGACCAGATACTCCACTATGGCTATCCTTATCTTCAAAAGTGCTGAGGTAAACGACCAATGCTGAGCCTGCGCTTCATCCGCGAGCACCCCGACCTGGTGCGGGAGGGCGTCGCCCACAAGGGTGACACAGCTCCTGTCGACGAGATACTACGCCTGGACTGCGAGCGCCGCGAGCTGCTCGCCGAGGTGGAGGCGCTGCGGGCACGGCGCAACGAGGTCTCGCAGCAGATCGGACGTATGAAGCAGAAGCCGCCCGAATTGATCGCGGAGATGCGGCAGTTGGGCGACCGCATCAAGGAGCTGGACGCCAGGGTAGACCAGGTGGACGCTGATCTGAACGGGCTGCTGCTGCTGGTCCCCAACCTCCCCCACCCCAGCGTGCCCGTCGGCCTGGATGACCGGGACAATATCGAGGTAAGCCGGCACGGCGAGCTTCCCACCTTCGATTTCGAGCCGCTCCCGCACTGGGAGATCGCCGACCGCCTGGGCATTGCCGACTTCGAGCGCGGCGTGAAGGTCTCCGGGCCGCGCTTCTATTTTCTCAGGGGACTGGGCGCCCGCCTGGAGCGCGCCATCATCGACTGGATGCTCGAGCTGCACTCCAGGGAGCACGGCTACCTGGAGGTGGCGGCCCCCTACCTGGTGCGGCGGGAAAGCATGACCGGCACCGGGCAGCTCCCTAAGTTCGAGGAGGATGCTTACCACTGCGAGGTCGACGACCTGTTCCTCATTCCGACTGCCGAGGTGCCGGTGACCAACCTCCACCGGCAGGAGATACTGGACGCCGGCGTGCTGCCGTTGAAGTACGCCTGCTACACCGCCTGCTTCCGCCGCGAAGCCGGTGCCGCAGGCCGCGACACGCGCGGGATGATCCGAGTCCACCAGTTCGTTAAAGTTGAGCTGGTCAAATTCACCGAGCCGTCCACATCGTACCAGGAGCTGGAAAAGCTGCTGGACGATGCCTGCGACGTCCTGCGCCGCCTGGCCATTCCCTATCGTATCGTGCAGATGTGCACCGGCGATCTGGGCTTCTCGGCGACGATGAAGTTCGATCCCGAAGCCTGGCTCCCCGGCCAGGACCGCTACGTCGAGATATCGTCCTGTAGCAACTTCGAGGACTTCCAGGCGCGTCGCGCCAATATCCGGTACCGGCCAGCGCCGGGCGCCCATCCGGAGTTTGTGCACACCCTCAACGGCTCTGCCCTGGCCGTGGGCCGCACCCTGGCCGCTATTCTGGAGAACTACCAGCAGGCTGACGGCAGCGTGGCGGTGCCTGAGGTGCTGCGGCCATATGTTGGCGTTGACGTAATCCGTGGGGTGCGTTAGCTGCCCGTCGCTCAGATACCTGCGCTGATATGCGCGTAAAGAAGGGCTCGATGAGGCCCAGGCAAACCTTGCGCAGGTTCGCAACCTGCGCAAGGTTCCAGCCGGTCTGCCATAGCTTTCATCTGGGGTGGTGGCCGCCAGGCTATAGCAACCCTGTAGAGCAGCGCGAGGGCAGGGCCAGCGCATGCCCGGCCGATATGTAGTACAATCCAGGGGCTAAGAATTCGGTCGCGCCGTCGACACGGCGCGCGTTGCTTTAGAGGTGAGCCGATGCGCTTCAGTCCGTTCCTGCTGCTGTGCGCCACTGGTCTTTTCGGCATCTTCAGCACCACGATCTCCAAGAACCCCGCCCTGCCCCTGTTCGCCAGCGCCCTGGGGGCCACGGAGGGCAATATCGGCTTCATCGCCGCCGCGTCGACGGTGGTGGGCATTGTGAGCAGCGTGCCCGCTGGCGTCCTGTCCGACATCTACGGCCGGCGGCGGGTGATCCTTGTGGCAGGGTTCATCTTCGCCTCAGCGCCGTTCCTGTACCTGCTGGTGCACTCGCCCTGGCAGTTGGTGTTGGTGCGCGTCTACCATGGCTTTGCCACGGCTATCTTCGGTCCGGTGGCGATGGCGCTGGTGGCCGACCTGTTCTCCGCGAGCCGGGGAGAGAAGATGGGATGGTACTCGTCGGCCACTCTCATCGGCCGGTTCATCGCCCCGCTGGCCGGCGGCTTCATCCTTTCCTATACTAACAACACCTACCAATGGGTCTACATCGTGTGCGGCGTCGGGGGAGTGCTGGCCCTGGCCGCGGCATTCGCTCTGCCGAAGGACAGGTCGCGAGCCGGCGCCGGGCAGCCGGGGCTGCTGGCGCACCGGTGGAGGGAAACGCTGGACGGCCTCCGCCAGATAGTGGGTAACGTGCCTATTCTGGCGACCTCTACGATGGAAGCCCTGCAGTACTTCTCCTACGGCGCACTGGAGACCTTCCTGCCGCTCTATGCCGTCTTCGTCATCAAGCTCTCCCCCTGGGAGGTCGGCGTCATCTTCGGGGCCCAGTTGCTGACCACCACGCTGATGAAGCCGATCATGGGGCGCACTTCCGATCGGATGGGCCGCCAGCCGATGATCGTGGCCGGGCTGGTCACCAGCGGCGTAGGGATGGCCCTGGTGCCCTTCGCGCAAAGCTTCGTGCTGTTGGTCCCGGTAGGGATCGTCTTCGGCCTCGGGCTGGCGGTGGTGACGGCGTCTACTTCTGCCTACGTGTCCGAGATGGCCAAGGCCAGCCATCACGGCTCGGCCCTGGGCGTGCTCAGCTCCATAATGGACATCGGTCACGCTTCCGGCCCCATCGCGATGGGACTGCTAGTGGCCAATCTGGGGTATATGCCGGGGTTCGTGGCCGTGGCGGCCCTGCTGGCGCTGGGCTCAGCCTCCTTCGCCGCGGTGATGGCCCGACCGGCGGCCGTCCCGGCACGGGGGTAGGAGCGGCTGGATATGCTCGGGCATGCCCGGCCTTTTTGGAGGGCGCGGGCCTGAGGCCTGCCGTAGAAGGGTCAACAAAAGAGGATGTTCCAAATTCTGCGATTCGGTCTACGCCTGGTGTGGGAATCGGGCGAAAAAAACGGAAGGTAAAGCATCAGTACGTGAGCCCTAGCCTGCCTGCAATCGAGTTTTACCTAATGCTGGCCCTGATCATCGCCGCCGCCAAGGGGGCCGGCTGGCTCAGCTCGCGCGCCGGCCAGCCGGCTGTGTTCGGGGAGCTGCTGGTCGGTGTGCTACTGGGACCGACCGTGCTCGACGTGATGTCCAACGCGTCGCTGGGCGGCCCGCACTTGCAGGACACCATCTTCCTGCTCGGCAGCCTCGGTGCGGTGATGCTGCTGTTTCTGGCGGGCCTGGAAACGGACCTGAGCGACCTGCGCCGGGTCGGAGGAGCCGCGACCACGGTCGCCACCCTCGGCGTGCTGGTGCCCATTCTCGGAGGCGCGGCGCTGGCACCGCTGTTCAAGCTCGATCTGAGCAGCGCGATATTCCTCGGCATCGTGCTGGCGGCCACCAGCGTCAGCATCTCGGCGCGGACGCTGGTAGAGCTGGGTGTCCTCCGCAGCCTTGCCGGGCTCACCATACTAGCCGCCGCCGTCGTGGACGATGTGGAAGCCCTGGTGGTGCTCTCACTTTTCGCTGCGCTGGCCACGGGCGCCGGTGGAGCAGCCGGCGTCGCGCTGGTGATCGTGAAAGTCATCGTGTACTTTGCACTCGCCGTTGTGGTCGGTAGATTCGCATTCGCCCGATTGACCTCCTGGGTGGCTCGAGCCAACATAAGCGAGGGCCTGGCGGCCGCAGCGATAACGCTGGCCCTGGTGTACGCGTGGGGCGCTGAGGAGTTTGCGGGGATCGCAGCCATCACCGGCGCGTACGTGGCCGGCGTGCTGCTCACCCGAACGGAGCTTCGCCGCACCATCGAGGAGAAGATGCACACCCTGACCTACAGTATCCTGGTCCCCATCTTCTTCGTCAGCATCGGCCTGGCCGTGAACGCGCGTGCCTTGAACGGCAGCTATCTCGGTTTTCTGATCGTGGTGCTCGTGCTGGCCGTCGTCACCAAGGTAGCCGGCTGCGGGATCGGTGGGCTGATCTACCGCTTCAAGCCCCGTGAGGCGTTGCAGGTGGGAGTCGGGATGATCTCGCGAGGAGAGGTCGGCCTGATCGTAGCCGCGTTTGGACTGGGCAACGGGCTCATTAATCAGGAACTCTTCTCGGTAACTGTTATAATGGTGTTGTTCACGACGATAGTGACGCCTTTGCTGCTGCGGGCGTCATTTGTGGAAGCGGGGGAGAAGGTCAATGTTTAGTGTGGTGGTGCTGGTCCTCCAGGACATAGGGCGTGTGACCGGGATCGTCGAAGCCTGGCGAAAGGCTGGGGCCTCGGGGGCGACGATACTTGACGCTACTGGGGCCCAAGCCTGCCTGGACCGCCTGAGCCGGGACGATTGTCCGTTATTGCCGTCGCTCGACGAGATCATGAGCGGTGGTGAGGCGCTCGGCAAATTGATGTTCACCGTCGTGCCCGCCGAGCTGGTGGAAGGGCTAATGGAAGCGACCCAGCGGATAACCGGCGACCTCGCCGGGCCGAACAACGGGATTATGTTCTCTATCAACCTGGATAGGGTGGTCGGCGTGCCATCGAGACGTCCGGGGGTGGAGTGATCGACCTGGAAAGCCCGGCACGGCGGCGACCGCGTGGCGCCCGATTGAGCTCGCGACACCGGGCAGCAGTGCATCCTGCCTCTTGGTGATCGCTGCCGCTCTCCAAGCCGGATTCGAGCGAGGCCATCGACGCCCCTGAATCTCCTAAAAACAAAAATGGCCTGCGAGTGCAACTCGCAGGCCATATCTCCCATTTTCGGCTCCGATGTTCCCCCTGAGTATGGGCCGTCGGCCGGAGGAGCAGGTATACCCGCCCGGCTACGGGACAATCCCGGACGCCGAACTTGCGCTTAGACCTTTCGCTTGGCCGCCTTCTCCCGGTCTTTGGCGGCGATGCGCTCGACCTTGTCCATCAGGTCGCGAGCGGCGCGGTACACGGGGTAGTCCACCATTCCGCCCTTGAGAGGCACGGAGCCTTTGCCCTGTCGCATTCCCTCTTCGAAGGCCGCGATCTGCTCGCGGGCCAGTGCGACGCGGTCTTCCGGCGGGGCGTAGTGCTTGTGGGAAGGCTCGATCTGGTTGGGATGGATCAGCATCCGCCCCTCGTAGCCCATCTGCCGTCCCTTGTCGCAGTCCTTGATGAAGCCTTCCACGTCGGTGAAGAAGGCCCACGGCGGATCGATGGCCACAACGTGGGCGCCGCGGGCGGCCACGGCGACCTGAGAGCGGGCGAAATACTGCTCGTCGGCCTCCTTGGTCAGGGTGACGCGCATATCGCGGGTGTAGTCGACGGCGCCGAATACCAGGGAATTGATGCGATAGTTGGCGGTGCCCGTCCAGTAGGCGTTCCAGACGCCCTTACCGGTTTCGACGATGCACTGGATCTTCGTATGACCTACGGGAAGACCGCGCAGCATCTCGAGCTCGGTCAGCTTCTTATCTACGTAGGCGATGTCATCCGGGCCTTCGGCCTTGGGGAAGACGATGCCGTTCAGTGCTGGCTGGACAACTGCTTCGAGGTCGCCGTGCAGCAGGCCGGTATCCAGCCCATTGACACGCACATAGACGTCGCCGCCGCTGTCGGCTACTCTGGGGATCCATTCCTTGGCGATTTCTCGGGCATTAAGCTTCTCGGCCGGGGCAACCGAGTCCTCCAGGTCAACAACCACGACGTCAGCCGTGAAAAAGCGGGCCTTTTCCAATAGTTGTGGGTTGCTGCCCGGGGTGTACATTACCGATCGGAGTACAGCAGGCATAATGCTTGACGGTACATAATCGACTGCCACCAGTCTACCTCCTCGTGTTATACGTTTGTCCAGACGTCGGCCGCCTCCGTTGGATCGGCCCGCCTGGCGTGTGACCAGCATAGCCGGCGGCGTAGGCGACGCGGGGAGCATCACTAGCCGCGCGGCCATCATTCTATACTTAGCCCAATTGGTTGTCAAGAAAACGATCTGACTTACGATAACTGTTACCGAACGGGGTATAGTTGCCTCAAATGAAGTGTTACCGAACTGGGAGGCAATGTGACCCGCAAGAGTATTCACGAGTATGCAGCGACCCTGCGCCCACGCTACCAGGTGTCAGACCGAAAGGCGAAAGCGGTGATACTAGCCGAGTTCTGCCAGACCACTGGATATCATCACAAGGCCGCTATTCGTTTGCTGCGCCACTGTCCTGTTGGTGCCGGCTGCGTCAAGAAGAAGCCACAGCCGGTATATGGTCCGGCAGTAGTCCAAGCCTTGAAGATCGCTTGGGAGGCTGCCGATGGCATTTGCTCTAAGCGCCTGGCCCCGTTCCTGGCCCAGATCGTCCCCACGCTGGAGCAACACGGCGAGCTCAGGTTGGCACCGGAGGTAAGAGAGCAGTTGTTGCGAGTTAGTCCCTCTACCATCGACCGGCTGCTGAAGCCCTACCATATGCAGTCCTTGCGCCGGCCTTACACTCAGAGTTTGTCTAGCAATGCCATCAAGGACCAGGTGCCCATTCGAACCTTCGAAGACTGGGAGGGAGTGCAACCAGGCTCGGTGCAGGCCGACCTGTTGGCCCATTGTGGGCAAAGCACAGAGGGCTTCTACATCAACTCCCTGATGGCCGTAGATGTACGCACCGGCTGGGTAGGGGCAGGCATTCACAAGATACGTAGGGGCTTACCGTTTGCGCTGCGGGAATTGCACACCGACAACGGTGGAGAGTTCCTGAACCGGGTGATATTCCCTTACTGCCAACGAGAGGGCATCCACTTCACCCGCGGCAGGTCCTACCGGAAGAACGACCAGGCCTATGTGGAGCAGAAGAACTGGTCGATGGTACGCCGGCAGGTGGGCTACGATCGGTATTGCACCAGGCAGGCCTACACGCTGATGCAGCAGCTTTACCGGCTGATCGAGGACTACACCAACTTCTCGCCAAAGAGGCTGTGATTTAATTGGTTTTGGGCCGCTGAAAACGGCTGCGCCCCAGTAACATGCTTCAACATGCTTCGCTGTGCGAGCCAGTTTGTCGGCCGCAAATCGAAAAAATCACAAGCTCAAAGGCGAGTCGCTCGCCAGTCTCCGCAGGCGACTCGCCTCTGGCGAGAGTCGCCTCGGAGATCAATTGGACACACAGGCGAGTCTGGCGACCTATTCCGGCCATTCAGCTTGCCTAAGCCCTACAACTCGGCCAAAGATGTCTTCTGTCTGAGAGAGCGGCGCACCGTGAACGGCTACCGGCGCATATCCCTGTCTGTTGGCACAGCCAGCCCGTGGGGATGCCCGTCGTGAAGAAGCGGGGTCAGCGCTGCAGCCACGCCGACCTCAGGTCTACCGTTGTCCAGCTATACGCAACGCCCTTGAGGTCCTTGCGGTACACATAGTTCATCGGCACGCTGTAGCCGACGGCAAGATAGGCATTCTCATAGATGATCTTCTGGCAGCGCTTGTATATCTCGCTTCGCTTGGCCCGGTCGTACTCGGCATCTCCCTCGGCCATGCACTTGTCCAGCTCGGGAATCTTTGCCCCGGAGAAGTTCGATCCGGCATCCGATAACAGCGCCCGCTTGGCCAAGTCCGCGTCGGGATATGTGTTCCCGCGGTAGAGGCCGGCGTCGTAGTCCTGCCCGCGCATCTTGGTATTCCACACCAGCCGGTCCATACTGTCGATGGTCGTGCGAATGCCTACCTTGTTCCACATATTCTGGACGATCTCGCCGATGCGCTGCTCCGGCTGGCGAGCGATCACCGACAGGGTGATGTCAATCCCGTTGGGGTAGCCGGCAGCCTTCAGCAATTGGGCCGCCCTCTCGGGCTGGAAATCGTACCGGGGGTTCTTTTCGTCATAGCCCAGCATGCCCTCGCCCCACCACGGGTAGTAATGGGCCCTGGCGATACCGAATCCCATAGCCCTGGCCAGCGACTCGCGATCGATCGCGTACTGCGCAGCCTGGCGCAGCTTCAAGTCTTTGGAAAAGATGCCGCCACTGAAGCTGAAAACGGTGTTGAAATGGAGGGTGGCTGCCCAGGGCAGCTCGTCGTGGACCAGGTCGGGACTTGCCTTGATCGAAGCCGCATCCCTCGGCTCCGCCTCCTTCATAATCTGTGCGTTGCCGGCCTTAAGCTCGATCAACGCCACCGCCGGGTCCAGGATGGTGCGCTCGATATAACGATCAATGTAGGGCAGTGGCCGGCCATCCTCGCCCATCTTCCAGTAGTTAGGGTTCCGCTTCAGTATGAGCCGGTCATCCCGAAGCCACTGCTCGAACTCCATCGGGCCGGTGCCGACGGCGGTTGACTGCGTCTTTTCGTAGCCCAGCTTCTCGAAGGATTCCTGGGACATCATGCTGAAGCCGCTGTGCTCGGCAGCGCGCCCTAGCAACACCAGCGTGGAGGCCGAAGGCCGCTTCAGGTTTACTTTGAGCGTGTATTCGTCGATGACGTCTGCGCCGGCGATCGATTCGATGTAGGCTTTCTGGTAATACTTGGGGTCGTTGAGCCACCGGTCGATGTTCCATTTGGCGACCTCGGCGTTCCACGGGCTGCCGTCGTGGAATTTCACGTCCCTGCGCAGCTTGAAGACGATGGTCTTCGGATCGGGCATCGTCCATGTCTCGGCCAGCTCGGCCTTCGGTCCCCACTCGCCGGTCTTCGCGTCTCGCTCGAAATTCATGAGCCCGTCGAAGAGCAGGAAAGCCCCCGGCAGGCTGGTAGATGCTTCGTGAGGGTCCATCGTGGAGTATGGCCGCGTCTCCACCAGCGTTATCGTTCCGCCGCGCTGGACTTTGGGCGCCGGCGTCGGGGTTGCGGCCGGGGCCGTAGGGACAGCGGTAGGAGTTGGCACTGCTGGCCTGGGCGTAACCGTTGGCGCAGCGGTGGGTGCCGCGGCAGGCCGGAGGGGTGTTGCCGTGGGCGTAGCCGCGGCGCAGGCCCCGAGCAGGGGCAGCAGGACTGCCGCCAAAGTGAACAGGGAAAGGGGTGTTCGCAACGATTCCTCCTATGGTTTGTCGAGCAGCGCTATCTTACAGCCTGCGCCGGGTGGGGGCAAGGCAGGTGCTTTCCTGCCCGCAATCAGCATATTGCTTCTAGAATTGCCCCTCTATCTTCGGGTTTTCGGGCTTCCGTGGCATAAAACTTGCACTATATGTGGTGGATTTGGGCGTCACCGGCTGGCGCTGGTCTGTTGTGCGCGGTGTTGCACGGCGCTGAGGAGCTTGAGTTGGATCAGCGATGGCTTGAAGTCAAGAATGTGCTGGTTGTTCGCCTGGACAACTTCGGCGATGTCCTGCTGTCCACACCGGCGATTCGGGCAATCAAAGAGACACTGCCCGGCGTTAAGGTAACGCTGCTGGCCAGTGCTGCCGGCGCCCAAGTAGCGGAGCTCGACCCCGACATCGACGACGTCATCGTATATGAAGCGCCCTGGATGGATGTGTGGCAGTGCCTCCCTCAGGATAGCCAGCGCGAGCAGGAGATGATCGCTCGGATCAGGGCCCAACGCTTCGACGGGGCCGTCATCTTCACCAGCTCCTGGCAGAGTCCCCTGCCAGCCGCCTATATGTGCTATGTGGCCGACGTCCCGCTGCGATTGGCCATCTCCACCGACCGGTCCGGCTCGTTGCTCACGACCTGCCACCGGCCACCGCCGCTGCCCATCGTGCACGAGGTGCAGCGAGCCCTCGACCTGGTCGGGACGGTGGGCTTCCATAGCCGCTCCGATGATCTCGTGCTCAAGGTGGACACGCAGTTGAGGGCTTCGGTGCTGGACCGGCTGGCGAGCGAGGGGATGCGGTCCGAGCAACCCCTCGCCGTCATCCACCCCGGCTGCAACACGCCCGCTCGTACTTACCCCTGGGATGGCTATGCCGAGATCGCCGATCTGCTGGACAGGCGGCTCGGTTGTCAGATTGTCTTCACCGGATCATCGAGTGAGGCAGGCCTTGTCCAGCGTATCCAGCAGCGGATGACCCGCCCCTCGCTCAACTGGGTCGGCCGCAGCACATTCCGGGGGTTCGCGGGGCTGGTGGCCGTGGCCGATATCGTCATCACAAACAACACCGGCCCGCAGCATCTGGCCGCTGCCCTGAAAACGCCGGAGGTCGTCCTCTTTGCGTTGACCAGCCCGCCTGAGCAGTGGGGACCGTGGCGGGTCCCTCACCGGCTGCTATACCATCAAGTGCCGTGTGCCTTCTGCCAGAGCCGAATCTGCCCTACCGACCACGCCTGCTTACGCCAGGTGACGCCGGAGGCAGTGGTTTCTGCCGCGGAAGAGCTGCTGGCCGAGCGGAGGCTGCAATGAACCAGCCCTGGCAGTACATAAGGAACCTGGTGGTAGCCCGGCTCGATAGCGTTGGCGATGTGGTCATGCTTTCTCCGGCCCTCCGCGCCATTAAGGAGAATCTACCTGGCGTCAGGGTGACGCTCCTGGCCAGCCCCGCAGGCGCCGCGGCGGCGGAGATGCTGCCCGAGGTCGATGATGTCATCGCCTGGCGGGCCGTATGGCAGGATGTGGAAGACCGGCTGCCCCTCGATGCTGACCGGGAGCTGCAGCTCGTGCGGGCCCTCCGAGAGAAGAAGTTCGATGCCGCTTTTATCTTCACCAGCTTCTCCCAAACACCGTACGGGGCAGCCTACGCCTGTTATCTTGCCGGCATACCGGTGCGCCTGGGGCAATCGAAAGAGCTTGGCGGCGGCCTGCTGAGCCGGGCCGTTCCTCCGCCCGACGACGCCGTGCATCAGGCTGAGCGCAACCTCCATCTGCTCGAAAGCGCCGGGTTCGCCATCCGCAGTCGCGACCTGCGGCTGCGTATCCCGAAGACTGTCGGCGCCGCGGCGATGCGCAAGCTGGCGCAGAAGGGGCTGGACCCCGGCCGGCCGCACATCTTGTTGGACCCGGGAGTGAGCTGCCCGGCGCGTGCATATTCCCCCAATAGGTTTGGAGCTGTCGCCGACATCTTGGCCCGGGAGACGGGCGTGCCGGTCGTGCTCGCCGGGGCGGAGGGCGACCAGCGGCATACGGAAGCGGTGGCGGCAGCTATGCGTACCGGCCCCATCGTGCTGGCCAGCGAGACGAGCGTCCCCGAATGGGCGGTGCTGGTAAGGGGGGCGCGGCTGCTGCTATCGGCCCACACAAGCTCGATGCATCTCGCCGAGGCCTTCCGCACGCCGAGCGTCGTACTGTTCTCGGGCACGGACCTTGTGTCTCAGTGGGCGCCGCGCCGGCTGCCCAGCCGCATCCTGCAAAGGCCGGTCTCCTGCAGCCCGTGTTACGCCTCCACTTGCGCCCGCGATGATATGAGGTGCCTGGAGTTCTCGACGCACGAGGTGGTGACGGCGGCTCTAGAGGTGCTTTCGGAGACTGCTACTCCCGAGGCGGAGGGCATTCCGACCGGCTATGACCTTGCGGCGTGACACTCGGGATCCGGCCAAGCCCCGTTACGGACGTCCCACATCCCTATCGGGCCTCCATACTTTCCGGCGCGCCAGGTAGGGGTTGCGCTGGCCAGATCGCGTTTGAGGACGTTACTTGATCCTACCGACGGCCTGACTTACCTCGGCAGGCGTCTGGTACTGCTGGTCCGGCAATTGCTGGAGGGTCCGGCGGACATTTTCGTCGGCGCCTTCCTGGCTGGCACGAGCGATCAAGTCCTGTTTCTTGGCCGGATACTTCATCCCCTTCAAGTACTTCTGTAGCTGGATCGGGTTAACTCTTGGCATCTTCCCACTCCTCTTGTTGCCTGCGGGCCTTCCGTGGCTCCCACTTCGCTACGCTGCAAGAAGCGTGCCATGCCATCCGAGATGCTGAAGCTACGAAGCCGGCTCGCAGGAGTGTGCCCTCGAGGGGCTGCGAGATAGAAAAAAGGGGCGGGCACAGCGGCCCGCCCCGGGGTGAGAGGCTTCTACACGCTAGTTCGGCACTCTGCCTGGGAAGGCCTTGCGGTAATCGGTGCCGACGTTGGCCCGCTCGACCTGCCACTCAAGAGGGTTCAGCGGGTCGTAGGTCAGGATGGTGCGCTGAAAAGCCTGAATGATGATCTGCCGTCCCTTAACGTTGCCCTTGTCCACTACCGCGCCCGTAGGCTCGGTTATGGGCAGGCCGATGTCGTGCAGCCAGCCGCCCGGGAACAGATCGCCCCGGTTGATGTAGTCCCAGAATGGGCCGAAGACGTTGTGCCCGTTGGCAGGAGATAAGTCTGCCGTGAAGGGTATGAACATCGACCCGTCGGGCTGGTACGCCGTCCCGCCGGTGAAGCCGGGAGGAGGCGGCACCCGGAGGTTGGGCGCGGCCTGGCCTCTGACGGTCGCGTACGTCACGGTCGAAGCGTCGCCTCCCACGGGCAGGCCCGACCCTCCCTGCTGGAGCTCGTCGACCAGCAAGCCGTACATGAACTGCCAGTTGGGATCGGGGCTCTCGCCCGTATGGTCTTCGATGCGACCCTTTTCGAAGTACTGGGAATAATACTTGCCGACCATAGTTGGAGAAGATACCGGCGCGCCCAGGACGCGCAGGCCGTCGTGGGTGTCGTAGTAACTGCGAAATCTGGGGTCGACCGGGCGCTGGAGGCCACCTGGTGGCGTGGTGTATTCCCAGACGCCGTTGTCGGTGCCGGCGTGGAGGGTGAGCGAATCCCCTCCCAACGCCAGCTTGTTCGGGTTTTGGGCGAGCGGGGCCAGCAACGCCCAGGAGTCGCCCGCGTTCAGAGAGATATACACGCCACCCGGCACTCCCGTGCTGGGAAGGACCCCGGAAATGGCGGCGACTACGGTCGCGCTCGTGTCGGGCACGACCAGGCTGGTGATGGACGCGCCACCCGAAGGGAGGTTGGGGGTCACGTTCTGCCAGGTATTGCCGTTGTCGGAGCTCCTCAGCAGCGCCTTCGAGCCCATCAGCCCCCACGCCACGTAGACCCTGGAGGAACCGCCGGTGCTCGGAGAGATGGCCAGCGCGGTCGGCAGCATCAGGGGCACCATAGAGCCAGTGCTGAGCGTCATCCAGTTCGCGCCCCCGTTGTCGGTGCGGAGCACAAAGCCCGTGTGATACGATTGCAGGGCCGCGTAAACGGTGTCCGGCCGGGATGGGTCAACCGCAATGCCGACCACCGAGGGAATGCCGGGGCTGGCGACGTACTGATTGGTGACTGCCGCCCAGGTTGCCCCGCTGTCGAAGCTCTTGAGCAACTGCATAGAGCCGCCGGTCACGACGCCGGCGTAGATGATGTTGGGACGGGTGGGATCGACGGCGAGGGCGGTAGCATCGACATTGGGGCGGAGGACGGCCCAGCTACCTCCGCCGTCCGTGCTCTTGACGATGCCGCGCAGGGTATCCGTCCCGCCGCTGTAGAGGGCGCTGGCATTAGTAGGGTCGACGGCAATCGGTGCGTAGGAGTTGAGCTTCGCCGCGCCGGCGAGCGACCATGTACTGCCGCCGTCGGCGGTCTTCCACAAGCCCTGCTGGCCGATGGCGTAGACGACCTGGCCGTTTCCGGGAGCTACGGCTACAGTGCCGATGATATCGGCGGGGCCGCTGGAAGACCAGAAGCCCACGCCCGCCCGGGCTGCAGGCGGAGGGACCACCAACAACGTGCCGAGGACCGCCACACAGATAAGCAGTATGATGAGGGGGGCCAGCCGTTTCGCTCTTTTCATCTCGCTCAGTGAACCTCCCGGCTTTATTTATGTTGCCGAACATTCAACTGCCGCATCACAGCCACTTTACAATCATTGCTGTAATTTCGCAAGGCTTGAGCAAGCCAAGCGAGGGCCTTTCGGTTATGAGCCGAGTTGTCATGCTGAGCGCAGCGAAGCATCTAGGTGCCCTGTATGTGGCCGCTAGAGACTGCCTGGGAAATGACAACGGAGACCCTTCGCTGACGCTCAGGGTGACAACCCAAAGACCCTGCAAGGGAAGCGAATGCCTGGCGGCCCGCGGTCCTCGTGGTATCATGGTATTGATGGCAAGGCTTGAACAGCTTCGGGCCAGGGTGTGCTGTCCCCCTCGCTCTGCCCTCCGCCAGGGATAGTCCGGCACGGCCCGGGCGCGGCCAGACTGATGTATCGGACCCGGGTCCTCCGAGCCAGAACCTGCCAGGCCAGCCAACCTGACGGCAGGCCGGAAAGGAGTGTGAGACGTGGATATCCTCTCCCGAGAAGAGCTAAAGACGCTGGCCGAGTATCGTGCTGATCCCTGTGTATCAATCTATATGCCCACCCATCGGGCCGGAACGGACACACAGGAGGACCCCATCCGACTGAAAAAACTCCTCCGGCAGGCCGAAGCGGACATGATGGCGAGAGGCATCCGCGGCACGACGGCCAGGGACCTGCTGCGGCCCGCGGCCGAGCTTCTGGAGGACCCTTTCTTCTGGCAGCACCAGAGCACCGGGCTGGCCGTCTTCGCCTCCCGGCAGCAGTTTCGACATTACTCGCTGCCGGTTGAGTTTGAGGAGCGGGTTGTGGTCACCGACCGCTTCGAGGTCCAGCCTCTATTCCCGCTTCTCACCAATGATGGGCTGTTCTACATCCTGGCGCTGAGCCAGAAGATGGTCAAGCTGTTCCATTGCACGCGCGACAGCATAAGGGACATCACACCCGAAAGCGTGCCCAAGAGCCTGGCCGAAGCCCTCCGGTACGACCAGCCCGGAAGGGAGCTTCAGTTTCACACCGATACGGCGCCGGCTGCCCCCATCGGCGAGCGCGCAGAGAGGGTATACGGGCAAGGGGTGGGGGAAGAGTACGATAAAGACCGGATCCTCAGATACACCTACATAGTCGACAAAGGGCTGCACGAGCCGCTTCGAGACCAGCACGCGCCTCTGGTGCTGGCGACGGTCGATTACCTGCTGCCGATCTACAAAGAGGCGAATACCTACCCCTTGCTTGTCGACGAGGCTGTTGCCGGAAACCCGGAAGCTGTAAACCCGAGTGTCCTGCACGACCGGGCCTGGAATGTCGTGCTCCCTTATCTCATTCAGGCGCAAAGGGACGCCTACGAGCGGTACAGGAACCTGATAGGGTCCGGGCGGGTCGCCAACGACATAAGGGAGGTGGTCCCGGCGGCGTACTACGGCCGTGTCGACACGCTGTTTACGCTGAAAGAAGCCGAGCAGTGGGGCCGGTTCGATCCCGACACTGCCACCGTCGAGCTTCACAGCGGCCCGGAGCCGGGCGACGAGGACCTAGTGAACTTCTCCGCTATCTACAGTTTCGTCAACAAGGGGACGGTGTTTGCCGTTGAGCTGGCAGACATGCCGGATAGCGGCCTCGTCGCCGCCATACTCCGCTACTGAGCCGGCCATACCTTGATGTCTATCGGAGCGGCCCGGCGCTGCCTCAGCTCACCTCCCGCGTGTGATGGGAGAAGACAGCCACCGCCAGGGCGAAGCAGGTGACGATGGCGCCGCCCAGGCCGACGGCGAGCGGCGCGCCCGCGAAGGTGGCGATGGTCCCGCTGACCATTCCTCCCAGGGGCATCATGCTCCAGGTCAGGCTGTATATGCTCATGACTCGACCCCGCAGCACATCCGGTACCCTGGACTGGAGTATGGTGTTGGCCGTCGTCATATAGAGCGAGTTGAACAGGCCGGCGGCTCCCAGCAGCCCGAGAGAGAGAGCGTACGAGCCGGATGCGGCGAACAGGACGAGAGCGATGCCGAAGGCGGCGGCGCCCCCCAGCAGGAGCCAGCCCCGGCGTCGGAACGAGCCGAGGGAGGCCGTCACCAGCGTGCCCAACAGCGCGCCGAGCCCCGACGCTCCCACCAAGAATCCCAGGCCCGTGGACCCCACCTGAAGGACATCCCGGGCGAACACAGGCATCATATAGAAGTACGACATGCCGAAAACACTGTTCAGGAGCGTGGTGATGATGAGGGTGGCAAAGAGGGGATTGTCCTTGACGTAGCGGGTGCCCTGGGCCAGGTCAGTCCACATTCCCCCGGTGTGCACGTCTTTGGATGTGGGGTCCAGCTTGAGGGAGTAGAAGGCCAGCGCCAGGACCGTGAACCCGACGGCCGTGATGTAGAAGCAGAGGGCTTCGCCGGCCAGGCCCACGAGAATGCCGGCGATGGCGGGGCCGATGATGCGGCTGACCTGCCAGGCCGCGGAGGTCAGGGCGATGGCGTTCATCAGGTCGCCCCGGCTCACTAGGTAAGGGACGAGGGCCAGGCGGGCCGGTTGATCGAAGGCCACCACGATCCCCGCGGCGACGGCGATGCCGAGGATCGCGAGGAGGCCCACAACATCGGTGGCGGTCAGGGTAGCCAGAAGGGTGGCCAGCGTGGCCGCCGACATCTGCGTGAGCATGAGAAGGCGCCGCTTGTCCACCCGGTCGGCGACGACGCCGCCGAGAAGGGAGAGTGCGATGGTGGGAACGGCCGAGGCGAACGCCACCATCCCCAGCCAGAACGGGGAATCGGTCAGTCGCAGCACCAGCCAGCCGAGGGCCAGGTTCTGCACCTGCCAGCCGATGACGGAGACAAGCAGTCCCGTCCAGTACAGCCGGTAGTTGTAGTGCTGTAACGCGCCGAAGACCCGGACTCGCCCGCTGAATACTGCCAATCTAGCGCTCTGGCTTGTCTGTGTAGTATCCCCCTCCGAACGCGGCACCAGGCCGAGCAGGGTTCCTATCATGTATTGTAAGCATGATCTTTGATCTTTGCCTATTGCAACTGCGACAGCGCGCCGATGGCCGGGTGCAGCTCCACCTTCGCCGGCCGGCCCGACGTGATGACGTTCACCTCGACTGCGGCCTCGCCGTTGGCTGGAACGAACTTCACATAACTGGCGCCACCGCCGATGATTCCGCCGGCATCATCGTAGAGGATGGCCGAGACGCGCACGCGGTCGATGGCCTTCGGGTAGGGGTTCTTTATCACGCCCGTGACTTTAGGGTACCAGATGTCGTGCCGGTAGCTGACGTTGTCCACGGTGAGCGCCGGCAGGGGCTTCGTGGAGGTAACGGTGCCAGGCTTGATCTGCACCTCCAGGCGCGCCACGGCGCTGTCCTGCTTGAGCAGGAAAAGGTCGCTCGCAAAGCCCAGCTTCTGTCCTGGCAGCAGCAGACCGATGCTGCCGGAATCGGTCCTCAAGACCTTCCCCTGGTCGTCGTAGGCGGCTACCTGGTAAAGGCTGTTCTCGACGGCAAGGCCCGGATTCGGGTTCTCCACCACGAAGGCGTATCCTACCGGGCCGAGCTTCTGACCGAAGCCCTTGGCCACCAGGGCCAGGGGCTTCGACACAGGGGTAGGCGTGGATGTAACCGTCGGGGTGGGTGGGATGGGCGTCGGGGTTGGGGTCAACGTCGGCCGCGTCGTGGGAGTAGCAGTCCTCGTGATAGTGGCCAGGGGGGCGGCGATGGCGGTGGCTCTGTCGGCGCCCATGCCGATGATGACGCCGGGGCCGTTCGCCAGCCGGTCCAGGGCGTCATCGGCGGCGATGCCGGCGCCACTGCAACCCCCCATCAACATGGTCAGCCAGGCACCACCGATAACCAATAGCATCGACCATCGCATCGCCGGCTTCTCCCTCGTTGTGTGCTCTCCAGCGCGGCAGAGCACGGATTAGCTCAACGCCCACCACGGGCTTGCTCAAAGGGACGCGGGCCCAGGGCTGGCTGGCCTCCCGCCGGTATGGCGCCGCTGGGGGCCGCGGCGCGCTTACATCCGATGGGTGGTGTACTTCTCGATCAGCTCGTCATTCAGGGTTATGCCCAGGCCCGGCCCCGTGGGAGCGTTGATGTACCCTTCTTTGTCCACCCGCAGAGGCTCCTGGAGCATCCACTGGTTCACTTCTACGGGCAACGAAACGGGGTCGTAGGGATACTCGAAGAACGGGCAATTGGCTGCAGAAAGGGCCACCTGCAGGTTGGCGGCCAGGCCGATGCCGTTGCCCCAGGTATGGGGGATGAACTTCTTCCCCCTCGCCTGGGCCATGGCGGCCACCTTGTGCATCTGGAACAGGCCGTCCGACTGGGTGGCATCGGGCTGCAGGATGTCGTAGGCGCCCTTCTCCAGCAGCCACCGGAACTCGTGGGTGCCGACGTTCCACTCCCCGCCAGCGATGAGGATGTCCGTCTCGGCCGTCAGGCGGGCGATGGCGTCGAAATCGTAGATGTAGATATAGAGGGGTTCCTCCAGGTAGTATACGTCGAGCGCATCCAGGGCCCGGGCCGTGGCCAGCGCGCGCCGATAGTCCCACCTGGGATGGGGCTCCGGCGCGTTGGCGAGCAGGGCCTGGTTAGCATCGGTCATTATCGCCATGGTGTCGCCCACTTCATCTCGCACGGCCTGCACCAGGGCGATATCGTCCTTCATCTGCTGGTCGTGCAGGCTTAGCTTGATGGCCTTGAAGCCCTCCTCGCGCAGGCGCAGGGCGAGCTCGGCCGTCTCCCTGGGCGAGCGGGGCTCGTTGGGGGCGGCGTAGGCGGGTATCCGCTCCTGTGCGGCACCCCACAGCCGGTAGATGGGCTGGCCGGCAGCTTTGCCCACGATGTCCCACAGGGCCTGGTCGACCAGCCAGAGACGGGAGCCGAAGAAGCTCGCGCTGTACAGCGTGCGAATGTGCTCGTCCATTTGAAATGGGTCCTTGCCGAGGAAGAACGGGGCCGCCAGCGAGCGTATGCTGGCCAGCACCTGGACGTCGCCGACCACGTGGGAGGCGCCGATGCCGGTGATGCCCTCATCGGTGTGGATCTTAACGACGGTGAGTCCGATGGAGCGGCTCACCTGTCCGGGCGCCCAGACGGCCCGCATCTCCTTCGGGAGCGGGAAACGGGCGAGGACGCCCTCGATCTTGGTGATTTTCATCGACGTGTGTCTCCTCAAGCTGGTCTGGATGTTAGCCCTGCGAATGCTCGGTGGGCCATAGGGATGACCTCACCCCCGAAGGGCGGGGGTGAGGTTGGTCAGAGCGGCGGTCAACTTCCAAGCGGGCTCCGCGCTACAGTTGCTGGTCTTGAGCATCGAGATGTGCCTGGCCCGCCTCTAGACTTTGATGGGTATGTTGCCTCGCTCCCGCACTAGCTGGCTAACTCGCTCCACACGCTCGATCTTGTGACCGGGCATCAGGTTGTCGCCAATTCCCAGGATGATGTTATCGCCGGGGGCGATGCTCTTGAACAGGTTGTCCATAAAGTCCTCGAACTCCTGGTCGGAGAAGCCGACGCTGAAAGCCACCGATGGGATGCCGCCCCAGATGATGGTCTTCGTCGGGTACCAGGCCTTGTACGCTTCGCCGGTGGTCAGCCTGTTCATCGGCCACGAGGCGAAGCACTCACCCATATCATACCCCGCCTCAGGGATCAGCGGCAAGAGCAGATGGTTGTCGTTGTCGGCGTGATAGGAGAGGTACTTGCCTTTGGCGTGCAGTAGCGCGGAGAACTCTCTGTAATAGGGAGTAATGTATTTGCGGAAATAGGGAGGAGGAGTAATCCGCGAATCGAAGTGGGAGCCGTGGTTGACGAGCGTGGCCGGCGAGTTCAGGATGGCCGGCCACAGGCGCTCTTTGTCCACCTGGTACATCACTTTGAACATGTGCTCGATGGCTTCGGTGTGGTCGGCCAATTGCAGGTAGGCGTCGTTGTAGCCGGCCAGGTGCAGAAGGAAATAATGGAAGGGGACATCCCCCACCGACACCAGCGGGAAGCCCTCGTCGTCGATCTCGTCCCTCTCGTAGGCGATGTATTCCTCATACGTGGGATCGTAGTAGGTGTGCTCGGCGATGTACTCCCAGACCTTGTAGTCCTCCAGACCCTGCGTGAGGTACTTCTGATGGCGGCCCGGCAGCCCGGCGGCGGCCAGCTCGGGGCTGACGTACTCGTGCTCGGTCAGCGTGCCGACGGGCGTGCGATACTCGGTGAAGGTATCGTTGCCCTTCTTCGTGACCACTACCTCCACGTTTTCGTAGCGCTGCTTGAAGATCTTGCCGTCGCGGGCGGGCGTGCCGGTGCCAACCGCGCGCTCGAGCTCCCGCAGGCTCATACCGGCGAACCGCTTGGGCATAGTGCCGGCGCGCAACTGGGCCTCGTACCATAGCTTGAGCCGTGGCAGCCAGGGTATCCGGTCTGGGCTCTTCCTGGCCAGGATGGCCAGCACGCGTTCTCGGTTAGTCATCTCTCCTCCTCAATGTCCCCGATTCTTGCTGCGCTCGCCCCTGGGAAGCATAGGTCCAGATGGCGGCTAAGCCTGGCCGGAGCGAGCTCCTGGTGCGTGGCTCTTGGACCGTGAAGGGATGTTCCAAAGCGCGCAAAACCAGGTCACCGATTGTTGTTGTCTATGGTAGCACATTTTGGCCCTGCACGTCTTGAGCATCGGGCCCGTGCGGGTCGGCCAACGGAGCCCTATCTTGTAGAAAAGCCGGTTGGCTGCTGCTTCCGGATCATCGAGACGCTGGCGATGACGAACCAGATGAGCGGCGGGACGTTGGCGATGATCGAGGGCCCCCACCCGGCAGCGTTGTAGAAGCCGGTGTGGTCGACGGATTCGGCGTACATCGACGGAATGGCGACGACGCAGAGGAACGCGCTCGCCCATGCGAACCAGCCGGTCCACCTGGGCAGCGCTCCCAGCGAAACACCTTGAGATCGTTCGTGAGCACACTCCCTTCCGCTGTTACGCTTCTCATCTATGCCTCCCTACTGTGCCGAAGCATGTTGAAGCTCCGTCGCCAGGTTGCTCGCCCAGGCGCGGATCGCCGTCCAGTCCCGCAGATCGCTTGCTGGCGAGCCATGGAGCGGGCTAGCTGGCAGAGCGGCCAGTAACCTGTGAGAGAAGCTCAGCTTCGACGGGTCATACTTGCCGCCAAACATCTCACAGGCGACCGGTGTCAACCAGGGATACTTCTCGAGCTCCTTGTCAAGCTGGTCGCGCGAATCAAGTAGCTCCTGTTCGTCGGTACTCAGCGGGCCAAGCGCGAAGATGGCCACCGGCCGTTGCGCGAGAGCTTCACGGTGTTGCGACAGGAAGCGCTGAGCGTCATTGTGCCAGTTTCCCATGTAGAACGGCGCACCCAGCACGACCCCGTGATACCCTTCGAGGGTGCGCATTTCCCGCATGGGCTGAATATCTACCTCAATCCCACGTTCGCGCAGCGTCGCCGCGACTGCTTCTGCCACCTCCCGCGTTGAGCCATAGCGGGTTGCGTATGCAACCAAAACTGGTCCTGTCATCGTTCTCTCCTTTCAGCACAATATCCACCCCAGTGCTCCTGATAACGGTTCTTGGGGAAGCGTCCTCCTCTCAAGATGCCCTGCCTAGCTGGAAGAGCCTTCGGGCAATCAGGATGTACCATATCGCCAAGAATGGCACGACAGAAGTGAGCGCGAAGCAGATGCCTATTGTTGGCACGAAAAGGCCTAGTCCGATCACATTTGCCAGGATTCCCGAATAAGCGGTTGCTTTGCTGAAGATGTTGCTCCGCAGCATGACAGCCGAGATTACTATCCCTGCAACGGACCCGAGGACGTAGCTCACGTGGTAAGCGGTGCCCTGGTAGGTAGCGAGCATCGCCTGCCCTGCTGCCAGGAGCATGGATCTCTTCACATCCGTTGTCGCGGCCGCGTATTGGTCGCTGAGGGAAAGCATGTTGAAAGACGTGTTCGATGTGAAGAGGGCCACGATCCCCAGCAGGCCGAGGGCCGTACCCATTGCTATGAAAGATTCACTGGCTCGTCTAAGGGCAACATAGAGGGCGAGGAAGACCGGAATCAGGAGAACATTGTCAACGACGTACAAGAGATCGAGGGTCAGGAGTCCAAGCAGCTTGCTGTTCTGAAACAGCGTGAAGTAGTCGATCACAGTGCTGGGCGGCGGAGAGGCGATGAAGACGATCATCTGGACTGGAATCAACACCAGCGTGGCCAGGGCAGCCGCTCCGCTAATTCTGTAGAGATCCCTCCAGGCGGAGTCCGCAGTTTCGACAGCGGCAACCCGATTCATTGAAGTCATCCTATCCTCCTAATCATCGGTGGCTTCTCACAAACCGTTCCATCGAGAATGGCTTGCCGTGCCCCGGATAAACGGTATGTATTCCCAGACCTTTCAGTCTTTCGATACTGGCATTGTAATCTGCTAGGTCGTCGATAAAAGGAATACCTATTGGTCCGTCATCGGTAGTTTGATACATGTTCAAGGATGTTGTATCCTTGAGTTATGGTAAAGAAGCATGTTGTTACCCTGACTGATGATGAGCGCCAAGCGCTCAAAGCCCTGATATCGGCGGGTAAGGGCGCCGCCAGACGACTAGCCCACGCCCGGATCTTGCTCAAGGCTGACCGCGGGCACGACAAGGC